>NZ_CP110679.1:307083-614166 GCF_026167525.1 Sphingomonas sp. M1-B02
TGATCGACTCGCTCTATGTCGAGGCGATGCTGCTGGCGGACGAAGCGCGAGCCTATTTCGATGTGGCCGGACGCGAGGAGCGGCATACGCTGGACGCGCTACGCCGAGTCGCCTTTTCGTGCGAGTCGCTCAAAGTCACGACGCGGCTGATGCATATCATCGCCTGGCTGCTCACGCAGCGCGCGGTGGATGCCGGTGAACTCACCCCGGGCGATGCGCTGTCGCCCTCGCGGCGACTGGGCGAGGCACCCGACACCGACGACGCCACTCTCGCGGCGATGCCTGCGCAGGCGGCGACAATCATCCTGACGAGCATCGAACTGCATCGGCGGGTCGCGCGGCTCGACGATTCGTTGGGTGCGCCGGTCGATCATGCCAGCCCCGCACGTCATATGTTCGATCGGCTGGCCGCCGCTTTCTAGGGTCCGGTCAGGCGAGCGCGGCCTTGGCCCCGGCATATTCGGACTTTAGCCGGTCGATTACCACCGATACCGCCTCGACCGCCTCGACCGCACCGATGCCCTGGCCCGAACCCCAGATATCCTTCCACGCCTTGGCGCCGCCAAAGTCCATCGTGCTGATGTCGCCCTCGGGAAGATTGTCGGGATCGAGGCCCGAGGCGAGGATCGAGGCGCGCAGATAATTGCCGTGCACGCCGGTGAACAGGTTCGAATAGACGATGTCCGCGGCGCGGCCCTCGACGATGCCCTGCTTGTAGGCGGCGACGGCATTGGCCTCCTCGGTGGCGATGAAGGCCGAGCCGATATAGGCCAGGTCCGCACCCAGCACCTGCGCCGCCAGCACCGAACGGCCGGTCGCGATCGCGCCGGAGAGAATCAGTGGTCCATCGAACCAGGCGCGCACTTCCTGGACGAATGGGAACGGGTTGAGCCGCCCGGCATGGCCGCCCGCGCCGGTCGCGACCAGGATCAGGCCGTCTGCGCCCTTTTCGACGGCCTTGTGTGCGAAACGGTCGTCGATCACGTCGTGGAGGGTGATGCCGCCCCAGCTATGGACGGCGTCGTTCAGTTCGGGCCGGGCGCCGAGCGAGGTGATGACGATCGGCACCTTCCATTTGGCGCAGGTGTGGAGATCGGCTTCGAGCCGGTCGTTCGAGCGGTGGACGATCTGGTTGACAGCGAAAGGCGCGGCCGGCGTATCCGGATGGTCGCGATCCCAGGCGCTCAACTCTTCGGTGATACGATGGAGCCACTCGTCGAGCAGCGACTGCGGACGCGCATTGAGCGCCGGGAAGGAGCCGACGATCCCTGCCTTGCACTGCGCGATCACCAGATCGGGCACCGAGATGATGAAGAGCGGCGCGCCGATCACGGGCAGCCGCAGGCGATCGAAGAGCAAGGGAAGGGCCATGCTGGTTTCATAGCGCAACCGGAATGGCTGTCTATCCCGCCCCCGGCGACGCTACGGCATCGGCTTCGCGGGTGAAGGGCGCTGCGCGGGGGTGCGCGCGACTCGGACGCCGGTCAATCGATCCGCTTCAATCCGAAGGCATATTCGCGCTGTTTTTGGGCATAATGCGACGCGCTGGCCCTGAGCATCGCCTTTTGCATGTCGTCGAGCGGACGGACCGCGCGGGCCGGACTGCCGACGATGAGGTGGCCGGGCGGGAAGATCTTACCCTCTGTCACCAGCGCGCCGGCTCCGACCAGGCAATCCTCGCCGATCTCCGCGCGGTTGAGGATCGTGGCCCCCATGCCGATCAACACGCGATCGCCGATCGTGCAGCCGTGGAGGATCGCATGATGGCCGACGGTGACGTCTTCACCCACGGTGCAGGGCGCGCCGGGATCCGAATGGAGCATGGCGCCTTCCTGGATGTTGCTGCGCGCGCCGATCAGGATCGACGTGTTGTCGGCGCGGATCACGGCGCCGAACCAGACGCTGGCCAGTTCGGCGAGGTGGACATCGCCGATCACGTCGGCGCTGGGCGCGATCCAGACCTCCGTGCCGATCTGCGGTTGTCGACCGCCGAACCCGTAGAGCGGCATTCAGGCGACTTGCCCGCCGGACCGCAAGGAAGGCCAGGCTGGGCTCAATAAGCCATTGAAATCTATAGAAGGGCTGGTCATGGTCGGGATGCCTCGCTTCCGATGGCCATCTGGTTAGCGGTCCCCGCGCCGGGCGACAATCCAGGGCAAGCTATTCGCAGCGATATGAGGGGCCGCCACACCGTGATCCGGTGGCCCGACCGTTGCATCAGGGCAACGGCGGCCCGAGCGTCTTGCGCAAACCCCGTCAGACACTTGCAACCAGCAAACAAGCTGTTATTCTAAACCTTGGCGTCGCGTTTCATATAATGGGAAATGAAGGCGGTCGTTGTAGCGTGGTTGTCAAATCGGCGTGTTGTGGGGGAAATCAAAAGCCCAATCCCGCGACAAAAGCGCCCTAGAAAATGCTTCGGGAGAGGGGACGTAATGACTGACCGATCGAAAATGCGCCGCTATATGGGTGCGACCAGCTCTTGGGCCGCGCTCGGCCTGGTGCTCGCTTTCGGCGGGCAGGCTTTGGCGCAGACCGCACCTGATCCCACCGGAACCGTGGTCGATGAAAGCGCGCTCCAGGATGAAGATGCCATCGTCGTCGTCGGTTCGCGCGCGAGCCAGCAATCGGCCAACAACCGCAAGAAGAACGCCCGGACCGCGACCGACTCGATCGTTGCGGACGATATCGGCTCCTTCCCCGATCGCAACGTCAACGAAGCGATTTCGCGCATCCCGGGCGTTGCGCTGAGCCGCAACGAGTTCGGTGAGGGCGACGGCGTTGCCGTGCGCGGCAACGGCCCCGATCTGACCCGCGTCGAGCTGGACGGCATCGGCGTGCAGAGCACCAATGCGCTTGCGATCGCGGGTGCGAGCGGTCGCGGATCGGATCTCCGCGAGCTCCCCGCGGAACTCGTCAAGAGCGTCGACGTGGTCAAGGGCTCCACCGCCGACATGACCGAAGGGTCGCTGGGCGGCACGGTCCAGATCAAGACGCGCACAGGCCTCGATTTCAAGAAGCCCTATGCTTCGCTGCGCGTCGGCGCCGGCCAGAATTCGCTGGGCAAGGATTGGACGCCCGACGTCAACGGGGTGCTTGCGAGCCGCTTCTTCAATGATCGACTGGGTGTCATCGCCAGCGGCAGCTATTCGAAGCTGCAGAACAATGCCCACGGCTATGAGAATACCACGAGCAACAATCGCGGCTATTCGCGCCTGTATGATTTCGACAATTCGCCCGAGAAGACCTTCGCGTTCAATCCTGCCACGGTCGGCACCGACGCTGCCGATGTTGCCATCGCCAACGCCACGGCGCCCGACGGCTCCACTCTGACTCCGCGCGAACTGGTGACGCTTGCGGCCGGTGCTGCGAGCAAGGCGCAGTGCCTGACCATCTTCCCGAACGCCAGTGCCACCGCTGCTACCGGCGTTCGCGCGCAGCGCATCCTGGAACAGCAGACCTGCCTCAATCAGTGGAACGATTATACGCCGTCGCTGATCCGGCATTTCTCGAATACCCAGACCGATGAACGCTATTCGTTCGACGCACGGATGGATTATCGCATCACCGACAATCTGACCTTCTTCGCCAAGGGCACGATCGCCAATCGCAAGGTCCACGACCAGAACCGTAGCCGCACGCCGGTCTCGCTGTTCAACGCGAATCTGAACGGCACTTTCGTCGACACCGCGACCGGGTACCCGCGGATCCGCTCGGTTTCGCCAACCGCACCGGCCGGCTACGCCCTCTTCGATCCGCAGTACGGATTCAACAATGTCGCCAATAACGCCACGCTCGGCAACGTGCTCAACGTGGTGCCCGGCAGCGTCGTGGTCGACAGTGCGCATAACGTTACCCAACTCACGACGACCAACAATTCGGTGACGATCGATCAGATCGAGAACCGCATCGATACTAGCACCAAATATGCCCAGGCCGGCCTGGAGTATCGCAGCGATCGGCTCGAGATCGATCTGTGGGGCGGCTACACCAAGGCGGTCACCAGCCGCGGCGATATGCGCACGCAGCGTTCCTACAATTATGGCGATGCGACGCTGACCTTGCAGCCGAATGGCCTGTGGGACATCGATCTCCCGGCCAATTATGACGAAACCAACCCGAGCAATTTCGTCCAGGTCGCTCCGGCCACGACCGCACTGGCCGCCGTGGTGGCCGGGCCGAATGGTCCAGCCGTGCCTGCTTACTCGATCGCGCAGCAGCCGCTGACGACGCCGAACTTCCAGGTCCAATACACCCCGGCTCTGGGTGAAGCATCGGAGAAGATCGCGAAGTTCGACTTTGCCTACAAGACCGACGAGATTCTGCCCTTCATCACCCGGGTCAAGGTTGGCGCGATGTATCGCAACAACAGCATCAGCCGCTGGAACAATGGCGGCTACACCGCCAAGCCGGCGGTCGGTACCTTTGGTACGCCGGGCTATGTTCCTGCGGTCATCGTGCCGACGGCGATCGTCCGCGGCACGCTGCGGGCATGCCAGCCGACCGCGACCTCGTCGGCAGCAGGCGGCCTGTCGTGCAACTATGGATTCGTCCCCAGCACAAATCCCGCCAATGTTCGCTCTGGCGTCGACACGCTGACTCCGGACCAACTGCGCGAGCTTTTTACGCGCACGCTTGAGCCGGCCGACTCGGACTATTTCGGTGATCTGCCAAACCGGGGCGATCTGCCGCCGTCATGGCAGGGCATTCGGACCGACGAGCTGTTCGCAGCGCTCGGCGCGTCGCAGTTCATGAATTTCGACTGCCTGAAGGAGTGCACGGCGAGCGACGGCAACGTTTATGCGCAGCCCGTCACGCGCGCGAACGAGACGATCAAGAACGTCTATGCCATGGCCGATTTTGAACAGCGTCTGCCGCTCGGCCTGCTGTTCAACGGCAATGTCGGCGTCCGCGGAGTCTTCACCACGGTCGAAGGCTCGGGCCTGCAGACGCTTTCGCAAGTCGCCGTGACGGCTTCGTACAACCCGGCGAACCCCAATGCGACTGCGGGGATCGTCACCACCAGCTATTCGCTGCCGGTCACCTTCGACAGCTCGACGACCGACTGGCTCCCGAGCTTCAACTTCAACCTGTGGGGCTTCAACGAGTCGTTGGTGCTTCGCCTGTATGGCGGCAAGACCATCGCGCGTCCGAACGTCAACAATCTGGTTCCTGCCGGCACCTGCGTCACCTTCGACGAGCGTCAGGCGCTCGATCCGGGCGCCGACGAATTCAACTGCTCGGGCCGCATCGGCAATCCGGGGCTGAAGCCGTTCACTGCTTGGAACTATAACGCCAGTCTCGAATGGTATCCGAACGCGGACACCATGTTCTCGGCGGCCTATGGCAAGCTGGATGTCTCGGTCGGCAACCCGATCCAGGTGACCGAGCTGCGCCAGCCGTTCGCGGGTAGCGCCGAAGTAGATCCGGTCACCGGCGCAGCGCTGGCGGACTTCACCTTCCTCGTCCCGACCTTTGCGAACGGGCCCGGTTACAAGCGCTCGATCTGGGAATTCTCGGCAAAGACGGCGTTCACGTTCCTGCCCTGGTTCCTCAAATATACCGGTGCGGACGCCAACTTCTCGATCCTCGCCTCCGCCGCGACCAGCGGCCAGCAGGACCCCCTGACCGGCGACGTGATGCTGCCGCCCAACGAGTCCAAATATTATACCAACGCCTCGCTTTGGTATGACGACGGCAAGCTGAATCTGCGTGTCGCATATCAGAAGCGCAGCTCGCGTTTCTCGTGCATCACGCCGTGCGGCGGCAATACGACCGACATCAACTATCCGGGCGAGCAGTGGACTAACGTCCGTCTGGTCGCACCGGGCTACAACCCTGGCGTGCCGCGCTTCGAGGACGGCAGCACTTTCATCGACGTCAAGGCCTCGTACAACATCACCCGTAACTTCCAGATCTATGCCGAAGGCCGCAACATGCGGCGCGAGGCGCAGACCGTGTCGACGGGCGAATATGTGCCTTTTGGCGACGGTACGCCCCGCATTCTCCGTCTGAACTATGGCGGCCGGCGGATCATGGGGGGCGTTCGCGTCCAGTTCGGCAACTGAGGCTAAGCGGGCCGCTCTGAAGGGCGGCCCGCCACCTCCGAGATTGGGAAAGCCGGGGAGCGGTGGTAGGAGCATTTGCTCGAAGCCATGCTCACCTGGCTTTTTCCGTTTCAACCGGGGGTTGGAGAGAGATTGATGCGTCGGATCTGGCTGCTGACTTCAGCCCTGCTCGCGCTCGGCGCCTGCGCAGCGCCGCCGATTGCGGGCACCGCGCCGCAAGCGCAGCGCGCCTGCTTCTGGTCCTCGCAAGTCACCGGCTTCGCCGATGCCGGGCCCGACCGCGCTTTGGTGCATATCGGTACCCGCGAGACATGGGAGCTGACGCTGTCCCCCGGTTGCCCCGACGTCGATTGGGCGATGAAACTGGGCGTTCGCGCGCGGGGCGGGGAGCGCATCTGTCCCGGGCGGCCCGCCGAATTGCTGGTTCCGAACGCCAGCGAGAGCGGCTTTCGCCGCTGCCTGGTCCGCAATGTCCGCCGGCTGTCTGCTGACGAGGCCGCCGCTGCACGGGGCATCTGATGCCCCGGGGTCCCGAGCTCGTGACGGCGCTCGTACCTGTCTCGCTGGCAGGCGGACCCGCCGCCGCGCTTCGCCTGCTCGCTGCGCCGGCCCTGGGGGCGGTGGAGATTGCCCGTCCCCCGCTCGATGATCTGCCCTACCGCGACTTCGTGCGGACGCTGCTGGGGCGGCAGGGGTTCAAGCTCGACTTCAATCGGATGACCCCGGACGAGGCGCTCGCCTTGGTCTCCGACCAGCTCCTCGGTCCGGGCGCGTTCCGGCAGGAACGCGGCCTGCTTGCATCCGACATCGCCGAGCTCGCGGATTTCGCGGCGGGGCTGGTGGGCGGGGTCAGGCCGTCGATTTCGGTGCGCACGCTGTTTGCCCCCGGCGACCTCGTCTGGCATCTCGATCGCCTGAGCGAGCCAAGCGCCTTCCGTCTGCTCTGGCCGCTCGGACGGCCCGGCGGCATGCGCTTCACCCCGGCGGACAATGTGGATGCGGGGATGCACCGCGCCTACATGCGCCGAGAACATCCGTTGCTGTGCCAGCTGGATGCGCGCGTGCTACGCGCCGGCGCGGACGTCGAGACCCTCTGGGCGCACCGGCCGGTCCAGCTGGAGGCGATGACGACCGGCCGCTATCCCTTCCTGCGCGATCCGGATTTGGAGGTTGCGGTCCACCCCGATGCCGCCAGCATCCACCGGGTCGAGACCGGATCGCAGCCGGGCACCTATCATCGCTCTTCCTGGGCCAATCGCCGTGCGCCGGGGTTCCAGATCGTGATCACTGCCGCGTCGGGGCCGGCATGATCGCGCGCCGCGCTTTTGGCCGTACCGGCATCGAGGTGTCTTCCTGCACCTTCGGCACCGCCGCGCTGGCGGGGAGCGATCTCATGGAAGCGAAAGCGGCGCTCTCGCTGGCGTTCGAGCGCGGCGTGAATGCAGTAGAGGTTGATGCCGGCGACAGCGCGTCGATCGATCTTCTGGGCGGCATGCTCCAGCGCGAGGGCGCGCGCGATCGGATGCATGTCCTCGCGCGGCTGACCTCGCTGCTGCCGTTCGATCTGCCGTCACCGCACGTCATGGTCGGCCAAGCCTATCCTGGCCGGCAACTCCGCGCCGAGACCGAGGCGCTGCTCAGGCAGTTGGGAGTCGAGCGGCTGGGGATTGCGATGCTCCACGCCTGGTGCCCCGAATGGCTGCGCGAGGGGGACTGGATCGAGACGCTCGATCGGCTGCGGCAGGAGGGCAAGATCGCCGGCTTCGGCATCTCGCTGTTCGATCATGACGTCGATGCCGGGCTGGAGGCGGTGACCAGCGGGCTGATCGACGCCGTGGAGGTGATGTACAATATCTTCGATCAGGGCGCGGCGGCGGCGCTCTTTCCACTGTGCCAGCGGCACGGCGTCGCGGTGATCGCGCGCGCGCCGCTATATTATGGCGCGCTGGCCGGGGCCAACCTCGCGCGAGGCGACTGGCGGGCGGGCTATTTCTACGACGCGCATCGCAAAGAGACCGAGGCGCGGGCAGGGCGCATCGCGGAGCCAGGAGAGGCGATATCGGATCTGGCGCTGCGATTTGCCCAGTCGCATCCTGCGGTATCGACTGTGGCGGTGGGGATGCGGACGCGTGCGCAGGTCGAGGCCAATCTGCGCGCGTTCGAACAGGGTCCGCTGGATCCGGAGCAGCAGGGCTCGATGGCAAAGCATGCCTGGCTGTGCCTAAGCCCCCACCGCGCTGGGTCCAGCGCGGTGGGGAGAACATCCTAGAAGGCGACTCGCACGCCGCCAAAGGCGCCGCGGCCCTGAGTGGCGAAGCTGAACACCTCCTCATAGCGCTCGTCGAAAAGATTCTCGACGCGGCCGAACAGCGAGACCTTGTCGCTGATCTTGTAGTCCGCGTTGAAATTGACCAGCACGAACTCCTGCAGCGAAACGACCGGCGAGCTCGCATAGGTCGGATCGGTGAAGGTGATGTCGGTCATCCGGCCGTTGTAGCGGACGGTGAGCGTGCCAGCGAAACGCTCGTCCTTGCTAAGCACAGTCGCGTTGAAGCTTCCCAAATGCTTGGGCCGGCGGACTTCCTCGGCACCATTCTCCTCGGCGTCGAGATAGGTGTAGGTCGCGTCGAGGCGAAGCTGCGGGATCGGTCGCGCGCTGACGAAGATTTCGACGCCGTGCTGCCTGGAATCGGTCGTGCGGTTGCCCGGGGTCGCGACGAAGATGGGGGCGGGATAGGTCGTGTAGATCTCGTCCTTCAGCGTCGAATCGAAATAGGTCGCGCCGATCGTCGCGCGGCCCTCGCCGAAGCTCTGCTCGATCCCGGCCTCCCAGCCTTCGGACTTCTCTGGCTTCAGGTTCGGATTGCCGATGTAGCGTCCGTCCGAATAGCCGTAGAGTTCGAAATAGCCCGGGTTCTTGACGCCGGTGCCATAGGCTGCGCGGATCCGCGTGTCGGTCGGGAGGCGATAGCTTCCCTGGACGCGCCAGGTCGTGGGATCGCCGAAGCGGTTGTTGTCGTCGTGCCGCACCGAGCCGCCGAGCGACAGCCGATCGGCCACCGTCAGCTCATATTGACCGACCAGCCCGAGATTGTCGGTATCGCGCTTGCCCTGGAACGCGAAGGGGGAGGGGGTGATGTTCCGGAAGCTTTCGCGTTCCAGATCCACCGCGCCGGTGATCCGATGGACGACGCTACCGGTGCCGAAGCGGAAACTCGAGACGAAGGAGGCCTTGTAGCGCTGACCCTTGTCGCCGCTGTCTAGGCCAGCCTGATTGTATCCTTTCCGGGTCGTGTCGGCGAACTGCGCTGAGAGGGCGTTGGTCCAGCGACCGTCGAGTGCCGTCAGTTCGGCGCTGACGAGGCCGTAGAAAGCGCGGTTGTTGAAGCGCACGCCGGGGCTGTCGACGATCGTGCCGAAGCGGGGGCTGGCCGGGTTTAGCTCGCTATTGTTCGAATCGGCGTCGAGCTGGCTGTAGCGGCCGACTGCGCTCAGCTTGAGGTTGGGCGAAGGCATCCAATTGAGCTTGGCGGTGCCGGTCACCGACTCCGACCCGAGGTTGCGGGCGCCGCCGCGGGCATTGGGGGTGCCGTCGCTATGATAGAAGGACCCCGACACGGCGTAATCGAACGTGTCGGATGCACCGGCCGCCCGCGCGTTGCCGTTATAGGTGCCGAACGAGCCGCCCTCGGCGCGCGCGCTGAGCCCCGGAGCTTCGGCCCCGGAGAGCGTGATGTAATTGATTACCCCGCCGATCGCGTCCGATCCGTAAAGCGAGGATTGCTGGCCGCGCAACACTTCGATCCGTGCTGCAGGATCGGCCAGCAAGGTGCTGAAATCGAACTCGCCGACATAAGGGTCGGCGGCTTCGATGCCGTCGATCAGCACCAGCACCTGATTGCCCTCGGCGCCGCGGATGCGGACCTGGCCCTGGCCGGCAATGCTGTTCACCGCGACGCCGGGCACGTCGCGCAATATGTCGGAAACCCGGCGCGTCTGGCGCCGGTCGAGTGCTTCGGCATCGAGCACCGTCACCGATGCGCCGATCTGGTCCGCCCGCACGGCGTCGCCGGAGCGCGAAGCAGTGACGAGGATGGCGTCGCCAGGATTGGTCTGGTCTTGGTCGGCTTGCGCTAGAGCGGGCGAGGCCGCGGCAAGCGCGAGCATCGAAATCATGGTCTTCTTCATCAGGGATATCCCCGGCGTCATGAGCAACGTCGGCGGGGCGTGCCGTTCGCGAACGAACGGTCGGTGCGCGCCAGCGGGCGGACGCCTTTCGCGCCCGGCAACGTGCACCGATGCGGACCCGCCGCATGGGTTCGTCGCTCAGACGGAGTACCGTGCCTTGGCCTATCCCTGGACCATGGCAAGAGCGACCGGTGCGCTGGCAGGTCTCCTGGCTCGCGGGTCATAGCTTGATGCACGCCTTCCCAGGCCCTCGCTTGCGCTAAGGCCCAGTGGCTGCTCCCCCCGAGGAGGGCGCATGTGCATCGCGCTCGCCGCTTACAGTTGCAGGGACAGCCGCGGAGTTGGACGCCCGGGGGCACCCGCACCGCATTCCCTTTCAAGCCCCTTGCGGGGCACCGGCGCGATCATGAGAGAAGGGGTCGCCCCCGATCCTCAGGCGCGGGCAATAGGGAAATTTTCCGCTCAGGCAAGGGGGCCGGGCGCTGCCCGCGGTCTACGACGGGTTACGGCGCGCCTCCAGGACATCGGCCAGGCTCGTCCATTTCGCCGCGCCGGCGCTGTTCGCGATCATCGCCTCGACGAATGTCATTGTTCGCAGGCCATCGGCGATGCCCGGAAACCAGTCGACCGTGTCCCAGGCCGGCGGGCGCGTTTGGCCCGCGCGCAGGGCGTGGCCGAAGCTCCGGTAGAGGTTCGCGAACGCCTCGATATAGCCTTCTGGATGGCCCGCGGGGGTGCGCAGCCGGGCCGTAGTCGATGCCTCGAGGCCGGGGCCGCCCGCGCGGATTATCTCGGCCGGCCGGTCGAGCCAGCGGATCGTCAGCGTATTGGGCTCCATCTGCGACCAGTCGAGTCCGCCTTTCTCGCCATGAATGCGCAGGCGCAGGCCATTTTCGTCGCCCGCGGCGATCTGGCTCGCCTTGAGCACGCCGCGCGCGCCATTTTCGAACTGGAGCAGCGCGGCAATGTCGTCGTCGAGCCGGCGGCCGGGTACGTGCGTGGTGAGGTCGGCGCTGAGCTGCTCCACCGTTAGCCCCGAGACATGCTCGGTGAGCTGGAAGGCGTGAGTGCCGATATCGCCCAGGCAACCGCCCAGCCCGGCACGCGCCGGATCGGTACGCCACTCGGCCTGCTTGTTACCTTCGCGGTCGAGGGGACCGCTGAGCCAGCCTTGCGAATATTCGACCTGGACCAGCCGGATCTTGCCCAGATCGCCGCGCGCGACCCGGGCCCGCGCCTCCTCGACGAGCGGAAAGCCGCTATAGGTGAAGGTCAGGCCATAGAGTTTCCCGCTGCGCTGGACGGCCGCCTCGATGGCGAGCGCCTCCGCGAGGTCGAGCGCCATCGGCTTTTCGGACATGACGTGGAAGCCGGCATCCAGCGCGGCGATCGCGGCGGGGGCGTGGAGGTGGTTCGGGGTGACGATCGCCAATACCTCCATCCGCTCCTCCGCGGGCAAGGCGGATTCGCCGGCGAGCAGGGCGTCGAGTGTCGGATAGCTGCGCCCCGGGGCCAGGCCAAGCGCATCGGCGCTGCGCCGTCCGCGCTGGGCATCGCTGCTGAAAGCGCCGCAGACCAGGGCATAATCGCCGTCAAGCGCCGCGGCCATGCGATGCACTGCGCCGATGAAGGCACCTTCGCCGCCGCCGACCATGCCGTACCGGATCTTCGGCATAATGCGCATGTCTTGCCTCTCCTCCATAATTGCGTTCGAGCCGCCCGCGCGGGGTTGCGCCCGGCGCTACCTATCGGCAAGATGCTGTCAACGATGTCAACCAAAGGGTTGGCACGCCGGAGAGGTTTATGAGGTCCATGATCGCGCTGGTGCCCGCCGTGGCGGCTTTGTGCGCAGTGGTATGGGCGATGCCCCCCGCCATCGTGGCGAAGCCCGTACAGGATCCCGGAGCGCAGGCCTTCGCAACCTGTCGTGCATGCCATACGCTTGCTGCAGGCGGAAGAAGCGCGATGGGTCCCAATCTTCACGGGCTGTTCGGGCGCAAGGCCGGTTCGATCGCGGGCTTCAACTACAGCCCTGCGCTGAAGGCATCGAACGTCGTCTGGGACGCGAAGACGCTCGACCAATATATCGCCGCGCCTACCAAACGCGTCCCCGGCACCCGGATGGTGGTGAGCGTGGCCGATCCCGCCCGCCGCGCGGCGCTGATCGCCTACCTCAAAGCCGAAACGTCGAAAAAGTAGGGGGGGTGGCATGAAGGGTCCGGCGGTCTTCCTCGCGCAGTTCATGGGCGATGCCGCGCCGTTCGACACGCTGCCGTCCGCTGCGCGCTGGATGGCGGATGCGGGCTATGTCGGCGTCCAGATCCCGACCTGGGACAGCCGCTGCATCGATCTGGCGCTGGCGGCCGAAAGCCAGGATTATTGCGACGAGCTCGCCGGCACCTGCCGCGAAGCAGGGGTTGAGATCACCGAATTGTCGACGCACCTGCAGGGCCAGTTGGTTGCGGTGCATCCGGCTTATGACGTGGCGTTCGACGGTTTCGCGCCCGAGTCGCTGCGCGGCAAGCCTGCCGAGCGCCAGGCCTGGGCAGTCGAGCAACTCCATTTCGCCGCCAAGGCCAGCCGCCGCCTTGGTCTGAATGCGCATGCGACCTTTTCCGGCGCGCTCGCCTGGCCCTATCTCTATCCCTGGCCGCAGCGTCCGGCGGGACTCGTCGAGGAAGCGTTCGGCGAGTTGGCGAAGCGTTGGCGGCCGATCCTCGATGCGTTCGAGGAGCAGGGCGTCGATCTGGCCTATGAGATCCATCCCGGCGAGGACTTGCACGACGGGGTGACCTTCGAGCGGTTCCTCGCCGGCGTCGGCAACCACCCCCGCGCCAACATCCTCTACGATCCCAGCCATTATGTGCTGCAGGCGCTCGATTATCTCTCCTTCATCGATATCTATCACGAGCGGATCCGGATGTTCCACGTCAAGGATGCCGAGCTCAACCCGACCGGGCGCTCGGGAGTCTACGGCGGCTTCCAGGACTGGATCGATCGCCCCGGCCGCTTTCGCTCGCTAGGCGACGGGCAGGTCGATTTCGGCGGCATCTTCTCGAAGCTGACGCAATATGGCTATGCCGGCTGGGCAGTGCTCGAATGGGAATGCTGCCTGAAGCATCCCGAGGACGGCGCGCGTGAGGGCGCACCGTTCATCGCCGCGCATATGATCCGCCGTGCGGACAAGGCTTTCGACGATTTTGCGGGCGGCAGCGATCCGGGGCTCAACCGGGCGCTGCTGGGGCTGGACTAGAGACTCGAACGGAGGGGATGGGGATGGCCGAGGCGAGCAACAAAGGACGGCTGTTCTGGCTGGGTATCCTGGCGCTGTTCACTGCAGCATCGGGGCTGGCGATTCGGGGGGCGATCGCGAGCGGGCTCAAGGCCGAGTGGATCGATCCGATCGCGCCGTTGCAAGCTGGCGAGCTGCTCGCCGCGGCGCTGGGCGCTGCGTTCCTGAGTTTCGCGATCACCTTGTTTGTCGCCAGCGCATTGCTCGACCAGATCGGCATGAAGCGCTGCCTGGTCGGCGCAGGACTTTGCTTCTTCGCCGGGCCGCTGCTGGTGATCGCCGCGGGCCATCTGGCAACGGGCATGAGTGTCTATACTTTGGTCTGGATCGGCATGCTGCTCAGCGGCATCGGCTGGGGGCTGACCGAGGCGGCGATCAATCCGCTCACCGCGCAGCTCTATCCCGAGGATACCACCCACCGGCTCAACGTGCTGCACGCCTGGTTTCCCGGCGGGATCATCATCGGCGGGCTTGCCGGCTTTTTCCTGTCGGCGGCGCTGCCCTGGCAGGGAATCATGGCGCTGGTGATGATCCCAGCCGCCGCGACCGTGCTGATCGCCGCGACCACCGATTTCCCGCCGCCGCTGCGCAGCCAGAGTGGGGTGAGCTTCGGCGCGATGATAAGCGAAGTGTTTCGGCGCCCGAGCTTCTTCATCTGGTTCGCGGCGATGTTCCTGACCGCCGCGTCCGAACTCGCGCCCGGGCAGTGGATCGATGTTGCATTGTCGAACCGCGTCGGCATGCGGGGCATCCTGCTGCTGGTCTATGTCAACGCGCTGATGTTCGTCTTTCGTCATTTTGCCGGACGGCTGGCGAACCGGATATCGAACCCCGGTTTGCTTTGGGTATCGAGCCTGTTGGCCGCGATCGGCCTGTTCATGCTCTCGCAGGCGCAGACCCCGGTCGCGGCGGTGCTCGCATCGACCGTGTGGGGCCTCGGCGTGTGCGTGATGTGGCCGACGATGCTCGCCTCGGTCGCGGAGCGCTATCCCCGCGGCGGATCCTGGGCGATGGGACTGGTCGGATCGGCCGGCGCGCTTGCGAGCTATTTCGTGCTGCCGCGGCTTGGCGCGATGTTCGATCAGGCGAAGATCGAGTTCGCCGGCGGGCCCGAGGCGTTCGCGGCGCTGACCGGCGCGGCGAAGCTCGCGGTCGAGGATGCTGCGGCATCGGTATCCTTCCAGAAGCTGGCGTTCCTGCCGATCATCCTGCTGTTCGTGTTCGGCTTCATCTGGCTGCGCGAGCGCGGCAAGTCGCGGACCATGCTTGCAGGAGAGGTTGCATGAAGCTGAGCCGACGAACGATGCTGGCTGCGGGCGCTGCCACGGCGGGGGCGGCGACGATGGGCCAGGCCTTGCCGCGGTCCAACGCTGCCCGCTTCTCGCTGGGCTTCGCGCCGCACGAGGGCAGCTTCAAGAGCCGCGGCAGCCGGATCGAGCAGATCGCCTTCGCCGCCGATCAGGGCTTCACCGCCTGGGAAGACAATGAGGCGGCAGGCCGGACGATCGCCGAGCAGACGGCGATGGCAAAGGCACTCCAGCAGCGCGGCATGACGATGGGCGTCTTCGTCGCGAGCATGCCGCGCTGGGCCGAGTTCCGGCCCCTGCTCGGCGGGAATGACGACGCGGATCGCATCGCCTTCCTCGCCGATATCCGCGCCTCGATCGACGTCGCCAAGCGGCTTGATGCGAAGTGGATGACGGTGGTCACCGGCTTCCTGGATCGCAAGCTGCCGGTCGAGATCCAGACCGGCCGGATCATCGACACGATGCGGCGCGCCGCGGATATCGTCGCCCCGCACGGGCTGGTGATGGTGATGGAGCCGCTTAACACGCTGGTGAACCATCCCGGCGTCTTCCTGCAGACCATCCCGCAGGGCTTTGCGGTCGCCAAGGGAGCGAATAGCCCGGCGGTGAAGGTGCTGGCCGACCTCTATCACGAACAGATCCAGGCCGGGCATCTGATCAAGACGATGGAGACCTGCTGGGACGAGATCGCCTATATCCAGTTCGGCGACAATCCCGGCCGCAAGGAGCCCGGCACCGGCGAAATCAACTATCGCAACATCGTCCGCTGGCTCCGCGCGAAGCAGTTCGCCGGGGTGATCGGGATGGAGCATGGCAATTCGATCGACGGCCGCGCCGGCGAGGAGCGGCTCGTCGCCGCCTATCGCGAAATCGACCTGCCATGAGGCGCCGGTTGAATCTGCTCCTGAGGACGGCTGCAGCCGGACTGATCGCGATGGGGAGCCCGGCCATAGCGCAGGAGAAACCCGGCTTCCGCGACACGCCGCTGCTGCCCGGCGGCAAGTGGCGCGTGCACGATGCCGATCGCCCGCATCCGCCGGTGGTGACGCCGGGCGCCGTTCCCGGTGCGCCGCCATCGGACGCGGTAATTCTCTTCGACGGCACGTCGCTCGACGCGTGGCGGCCGAGCGGCGCGGAATGGACGCTGAAGGATGGCGCGATGACAGTGCCGCCCCGCGTGCAGGGCGGCGGCGAGAGCCTGCTGGTCAGCAAGCAAAGCTTCGGCAACGTACAGCTCCATCTCGAATTTCGCTCGCCCAATCCGCCGACCAAAAGCTCACAGGATCGCGGCAATAGCGGCATCTGGTTCATGCAACGCTACGAACTCCAGATCCTCGATAGCTATCGCAACCCGACCTATGCCGACGGTACCGTCGGCGCGATCTATGGATCGCAGCCGCCGCTGGTGAACCCGTCGCGCCCGCCGGGCGAATGGCAGCAATATGACGTGGTGTTCGAGCGGCCGCGCTTCGCCGCCGACGGCAAGCTGGTGCGGCCGGCTTATGTCACCGCCTTCCTCAACGGCGTGCTGGTGCAGAATCGCCAGCCCTGGCCGGGCACGACGATCTGGCGGCGCCTCGCCAAATATGAAGCGCATGGCGATGCCGCGCCGATCCAGCTGCAGGACCATGATTCGGCGGTGTCGTTCCGCAACATCTGGGTGCGCCCGCTGCCCGAGGCGGCGGCGAGCCACGACTATCGAGGGGACGTGAAATGAGCCTGGACCGCAGAGACGCGCTGGCCGGCATGGCCGCGATGTTCGGCACCGCATTGTTCGCGCCGATCGCCCGCGCGGCGGGCGTGCAGGTGACTCCGATCAGTGCCGGCCCGCCAAGCGCGCCGGTGTTCAATCCACAGCAACGCCTGCTGATGACTGCGCTGAGCGAGCGGGTGATGCCGACCACCGACACGCCGGGCGCGATCGTCGCCGGCGTGCCGGGCTTCATCGAGAAGTTGCTCGCCGATTGGGCGCTGCCCGCCGAGCGCGCGCCGATCCTGAAGGGGCTCGATGCGATCGAGGCGCGCAGCCAGGCCGATTATGCGCAGGCCGCGGACACGGTCTCCCCCGAGCGGCAGGACGCGCTGCTGACGCTGGCGATGGAAGACAAGCTCCCGGGCGGGGCCGACTTCTTCGAGAAGTTTCGCCAGCTGGTGATCACCGGCTATTTCACCTCCGAAGTCGGCATCACGCAGGAGCGCGAATATCTGCCCGTGCCCGGGCGCTATGACGGCGCCTTTCCCTATTCTCAGGTCAACAAGGTCTATTCCTCATGATGATCAACAGGCGGCAATGGCTGGCGGGCAGTGCGGCGCTGGCGACCGCGGTCGCAGCTGGCCCGCTGGCGGCGCAGGGCAAGGCAAAGTCGATCGGCATCCAACTCTACACCGTCCGCGAACTCTTCTCGAAGGACCCGATGGGCACGCTCGAGAAGATCGCGGCGATCGGCTATCGCGAAGTCGAATATGGCGGCGGGGGCTATGAGAAGCTCGACCCCTCCGCATTGCGCGCGACAATGGACCGACTTGGGCTAAAATCGCCGTCCTTGCATATCGGCTACGATGCGCTTGCCTCGGATTTCGCGGGCTCGGTGCGGAGGGCGAAGACGCTGGGCGCCGACACCGTAGTCCTTCCCTGGATGGCCGAGAATCTTCGCAATGCGGAGGGATGGAAAGCCGCGCTCGCCAATTTCAGTCGCTGGGCCGAGCAACTCAAGAAAGCCGGGCTGGGCTTCGCCTATCACAACCATGATTTCGAGTTCACCGTGAAACCGGACGGTCGCAGCCTGTTCGACATGCTGGTGGCCGATACCGATCCGGCGCTGGTCAAGCTCGAACTCGATCTTTTCTGGGCAGTCGCAGCTGGCGAGGATCCCAAGGCGATCATCCGGCGCAATCCCGGCCGCATCTATGCCTATCACGTCAAGGATCGCACCGCCGACGGCAAGATGACCAGCGTCGGCAAGGGCACGATCGATTTCACCGATATCTTCACGCTCAATCGCATCGCGGGCGTGCAGCATTTCTATGTCGAGAATGATCAGTCGCCTGCGCCTTATCTTCCCGACATTCAGACCAGTTTCGCCGCGCTCAGCCGGCTCGTCGCATAAATTTCATCGGGGGAAATAAGCATGCCTGACATGTTCGATGCGATCGTCATCGGCTCCGGAGTGAGCGGCGGATGGGCGGCGAAGGAATTGACCGAGAAGGGGCTCAAGGTCCTGATGCTCGACCGCGGGGTGATGGTCGAGCATGGCGAGGGCTATGACTATGACGGCAAGCCCGCTTATGAGATTCCCGCGCGTGACATGATGCCCAAGGCGCTGGTCGAGCGCGATTATTTCATCGCCAAATATGGCTATGTCGCGCCTTCGAGCCAGAAATATTACAACAACGACCGGCTGAACCCCTATGCCTATGGCGAGGGCGACAAATTCTACTGGATCCGCCCCGGCGCAGTCGGCGGCAAGTCGCTGATCTGGGGGCGCTGGAGCTTCCGCTGGAGCCCCGAGGATTTCGAGGCCAACAAGCGCGAGAATGTCGCGATCGACTGGCCGATCCGCTATGACGACCTCGCCCCCTGGTACGATTATGTCGAGAATTATATCGGCGTTTCCGGCTCGCGCGAGAATCTGCCGCAGTTGGCGGACAGCCTGTTCCAGCCGCCGATGCAGATGAATATCGCCGAGAAATGGCTCAAGGAACGGCTGGAGGCGACGTCGCCCGGCCGCAAGCTGATCAACACGCGCCTCTCGAACATGACCGAGGACAAACCCGACCAGGGCCGTAGCAAATGCCAGTATCGCAACCAATGCGGCCGCGGCTGTTCGTTCGGCGCTTATTTTTCGACCCAGGCGGTGACGCTGCCCGCCGCGCGCGCCACGGGGCGGCTGACGCTGCGGCCCGACGCATTGGTCTCCAACCTCGAATATGATCCCGCCACCAAGAAGGTAACGGGCGTACGTGTAATCGACACCAAGACGAAGCAGGCCGAGGTGATCCCCGCGCGGCTCGTCTTCCTCTGCGCCTCGGCGATGGCGTCGACGCAGATCATGATGAACTCGCGGATCCCCGGCAGCGGTACCAGCCATTTCGACAGCAGCGGCACGCTCGGCCGCTATGTGATGGACCATATCTTCCGCGTCGGCGTCGGCGGCGAGATCCCCGGCATGACCGATTTCATCGAATATGGCCGCCGCCCGGGCGGGGTCTATATCCCGCGCTTCCGCAATGTCGGCGGTGAGGAAGGCGTCGGCTTCCGGCGCGGCTATGGCTATCAGGGCGCGGCGCGCCGCGATCCGGCCACGCCGCAGGGCTTCGGCGCATCGATGAAGCAGGGCATGCGCGGCTATGGCCCCTGGAAGTTCGGGATGGGCGCATTCGGCGAATGCCTGCCCTATGAAGACAATCGCGTCAGCCTCCATCCCGACAAGCTCGACCGCTTCGGGGTGCCGCTGATGCGCTTCGACGTCACCTTCCGCGAGAATGAGATCCGGATGATGGACGATGCTCGGACCGAGGGTGAGAAGATGCTGCGCGCGGCCGGCCTGCTCAACGTGACCAGTACGCGGAGCGAGCATGTTCCCGGCGACGCGATCCACGAGATGGGCGGCGCGCGGATGGGGGCGGACCCGCGCCAATCGGTGCTCAACAAATGGAGCCAGGCGCATGACGCGGCGAACCTGTTCGTCACCGATGGCGCGCAGATGACCTCGGTGTCGTGCGTGAACCCGTCGCTCACGTTCATGGCGCTCACCGCGCGCGCCACGGACCATGCGATAAAGCAAATGAAGGCAGGCGCGATTTAAGGTCCTGCCTCCGCTCGACGGAGAATTCGCCGGATCGGTGGCTCTACGCGCAAGGCTTCTTGCTATGATCATCCGGGACGCGCAAGAAGGCGATCCCGCAAAGGGCTGGCGCTGAGAATTGAGGCCGCCTCCGTCAAAATAGACGCGGCGCCCTCCGGTCGGGTTACTCGTCGGGCTGGGAAACGCGCAGCAGCGTGCCGACGGCGAAGGCGACGCCGCTCGCCTTGAGGCTGAGGCATTTGGCCGCGGCGTTGCTGATCGTCGCGACGAGCGCAGGGACCGGGCGCTCGGTGAGCCCCTGCCCTGCGGACAGGTCTTGTTTGACTTTTCGATCTGCTGGAGCATGTACCGCAGTACATATAGTTAGCCATAGAGGAGGGCAGGGAGATCACTTGGAAAATGGGGTGGAAACTGCAGGCGGCGTCGCCGAGACCGATTTGCAGGCCCTTCGTTCGCGAGTGCTGGCATGCCAAGAGCGTGATGCTGGCGTGACGCATAAGTGGCTAGCCGATGCCGCTAAGATACAGGGCGGGACGCTGTCGAAGTTCCTGCACCGCGGACGGGGGCTGGCTCGCTCCCAGTTCATATATCTGCAGCTCGCGCTTTGTCGTGTGCAAGCGAGGGCGGCGGCGTGACGGGCGTAACGCGATGTCACGCGCGACGTCACGTGACAGTCATGACCCCGCAGCGGTGTCGGGGGTGCGTAGTGCAATTGCGGGGACGCATCGATGTCCATGAAACTTGCTAACGATCATGGCCATAGCTGCGGCCAAAAGCGGGTCGCGTTTTGCTTGTTTGGGCTGCGCACACGAAACCGTGCCGAACGCCGCGGCTCAACAAGCTGGTGCACAACAAGCAAGGGCTGGCGCAAAACGCGGGCGGATGTCGCGAGCCGGACCAGGCCAGCAGTCCCACACTACAAAATGTTAATCAGAGCGCCGATAAGGACTTAGGCCTGCGGCTTAATAATTCACGGGGGCGGAAAATGGCGGTCGCAGTTGGTCAGCCGGCGTTTAATGAGAATTACGCGGGGCTGTTTGAAACCGAATCTATGAACCCCTTCCGGTAGAACTCGGGCGCACCGTTGGGCACTCCAATTACGCTATCGTATCGCTTCTCCGAGACGTTGCCAGACTACGATACGCACATGACCGGTTCGGTCGCCACTTATATGCCGGTGCCAGACCAGCTGCGAGCAATCGCTCGAAGCGCATTCAGCACGGTAAGCGCCGTCACCAATGTAACATTCGTGGAAGCTCCCGCGTCCAGCGGCTACCGAGACGTAGACATTGTGATAAACGGTACCACAATCTCCGGTGGTGGTGCTGCCTTCTTCCCGACTAGGCAGGGTTACGCCCTGTTTCCCAGCACAGGTGACATTTATCTGGGCGCGAACACTGTGCAGCAGAATGGGGGCATCAGCAAGTCGACCTACGATGTGGTGGGGAATGGGAGCTTGGCCGGATTCTACGAGACTTTTCTGCATGAGCTTGGTCACGCCTTAGGCCTGTTTCATCCGATGAACTATTCGGACGCCACGGGAGCCTATAATCCGAATACCAGTCGCAATCAATCCAGAGATGCGGAACACGCTTTATATGGTGATGGCTTACGACAACGCTCCAGAGGCCAACGGTGCACAGTGGGACAGGCCCCAATGCCGCTCGATATTCTCGCGCTCCAGAAGCTATACGGCATCAATCAGACAGCGAGCGCTGGCGATGATACCTGCACGATCCCGGCCCTCAACCCAGGGCTTCGTACAATCTGGGACTTCGGCGGTACCGACACCCTTGACCTTTCAAACATGAAGGTCGCCGCACGCCTCGACCTTCGCATCGGCGGAGTGTCGGACATAGGGAAGATTTAAATTATATCCCAGTGGTCGGGAAACTCGACTGCCTCGAAGTCTAATGTGATCATCGGCCAAACACCGTCATAGGATTGTAGGATCACACTACGCAGACGCGATCGTTGCAAACGATGCTAGCAATACGATTGTGGGCAATGGAGGCTCGGACAACCTCTCGGGGTTAGGGGGGAACGACACCTATGTTGTCAGTACAATGGACACAGTCGTTATGGAGAGCGTCGGGGAAGGCATCGGCACCGTGATCGTCCAAGCTTAAGGCTTCAATTGGGTTATGACCGGAAACGCGCACGTCGAGACCGTCTCGGCCGAGGCAGGTAGGGCGGCGATCAACAGTACCGGCAACTATCTTTCGCAGACAATCAACGGCAACGATGGTGCGAACATCCCGTCGAGCGGCAGTCCAGACTCGCACGATACGCTCAAGGGCGGGCTGGGTGACGACACGTACCGCGTGTTCGCGAGCGGGGACGTAATCAACGACACTGGCGGCAACGACATCGTCTACACCAGCGGCACGAGCTATTTCCTTTATTCGACCGCCGCGGTGGAGACGCTTTCGACATCGCTGCATGGCGGAACCGAGAGTTTCTACCTGATCGGGAACGGCGCGTCGCACCTGATCATCGGCAGTTATGGCGACAACATAGTCAATAGCCGATCGGGCAATGGCGAAGGCAATGCTGACACGATCATCGGCCTCTATGGCAACGACACGTTCGCGGTGTTCCTGCAAGGTGACGTGGTACGCGAAGCGGTCGGGCAGGGATTTGATACCGTCGTCGCCAACACGAATTATCAGCTTCGCGACGGGACCGACATCGAGAACCTGACCGTGGCGGACCAGACGTCCACCGATGCGGGACAGCAGTTCACGCTGCGCGGAAACGCATTTGCGCAGACGTTGGTCGGCAACGATACCGCGAATGTCCTCGATGGGCGGGGCGGCGACGATCTTCTGATCGGGCGCGGGGGCAGCGACACCTTCGCGTTCACGACTGCGCTGGTCGCCGGCAATGTCGATAGAATCCAGGACTTCGCGGCAGGTGACAAGATCGGGCTCGCCTTAGATGCATTCGCGGGAGTGACCGGCGGCGGGATCCTGGCGGATGAGCCCGTCGCCGGTGCCGCGGCGGCGGATGGCGACGATCGGCTGGTCTATGGCCAAGCTACGGGGCGGCTATGGTATGACGCCGATGGAAATGACGCGGGGGCGGCGATGCTGTTTGCTACCCTGGCGGCAGGGACCCCGCTTCGTGCGGGGGACTTTGTGATTGTCGCGCCGGTGGCGAGCTTGCCAAGCATTTAAGCTGGAGGGCGTTCGCAGGCACGCGACCTTGAGTTATGTCAGCCATTAGAAGGGGTGCCCAAGCTGAAGCCTAAGCGCCTTGGAGGCTGTCCTTGTCTGCCCGGTCAGGTGGTGCGGGTGGTAGCTTCCTCGATCATGCGGCGGCTGAACCTGACCGAGCGCGGCCTTCGCGACTTCCGCGCCGAACGACGTCGTCGGGCCGATCCACCCCAAACATGCGGGCGATCAAAGCCGAGGAATGGGACACCTGGTTCGACGGAACCACCGAGGAGGTGAAGGTGCTGGTGCGGCCCTATGATGGGCCGATGGACGTGCAATTACGACGCCGTGCCTCTTCTCACATAAATCAGCTATGCCAGGCGATCGACTAAGCGCAGCGCGCCTACAACAGGCTATTGACCAAGGCCTCACTATCGCTGTCTTTGCTACTTTGTATTACAGCGACCTTCTGTCCGATGACTGCCATATTGAGGCAGGTCGCCTTCCGAATGGAGGAGATGGCGCCTTTAGATCAGTGGATGCATACGCCTTTGCGCGAAATTCTTCCCCAAGAAGCCGAACTATACTTCAAGATGGGCAATCACGGGCCTTGGGCCAAGACCACCTAGCACCATTCGGCACGTCCATTTCCCGCCTAACGCCTCCCGCCCAGCAAACCGCCTTTGAGCAATAGCTAACTGACATCCCAGCAATATGAGGGATTCGAGAAACTGGTCGGCGATTTTATGCGCACCACCCTTACAGAGTTCATCAGCTAGGCCGACTGGAATGCGATGACCGAAGAAGAACGTCGGGACGACGCGCAAAAGCTGATCGCGTAGGCATCTGCCGGCTGGGCGATGCTTAGAAAGCCGCCGGCGAAAACCTCGAGATTGATCCCGCGGATTACGTGACGATTAAGTGAGCCGGAAACAGTCGAATTTCAGACCGTTCTATATGGGCGTTAAGTCATTGGTTTAGTGGTGGTGGACGCACTTGGGCTCGAACCAAGGACCCGCTGATTAAGAGTCAGCTGCTCTACCAACTGAGCTATGCGTCCATTCCGGGGCTGGCTTGGCGCATATGGAGGATGCGCCGCCGCGTTTGGAGGGGGGCGGTTAGCAAAGCTTTGGCGGCTTGCAAACCCTAAAATGATGTCGGCGCATCACCAGCGCGCGACGCGGCGGCTTTCGCGGTCGATCGAGAGCAGAATGCCGAAGCAGATCATCAGCGTCATCACCGCGGTGCCGCCCCAGCTGATCAGCGGCAGCGGAATGCCTACTACCGGCGCCAGACCCATCACCATCGCCATGTTGATCGCGCTGTAGAAGAAGATCGTCGCCGAGAGGCCCGCGGCAGTCAGCCGGCCGAAGCGGCTCTTGGCGCGCATGCTCACGCTGATCGCCCAGCCGATCAGGCAACCGAAGGCGATGATCAGGAGCACGCCGCCGACCAGGCCCCATTCCTCCATCATCGTCGCCAGCGCGAAATCGGTATGACCTTCGGGAAGATAATCGAGATGGCTCTGGGTGCCGTTGAGGAAGCCTTTCCCGAAGATGCCGCCCGATCCGATCGCTATCTTGGACTGGCTGATATGGTAGCCGGTGCCGAGCGGATCGCTCTCGGGGCTCAGGAAGGTGAGCACCCGCTTGCGCTGATAGTCGTGGAGCAGGAAGTTGACCGCGAGCGGCACTGCGACCGCCATCGCCAATGCGCTGCCGATGAAGAGCCGGAGCGGGATGCCGGCGAGGAACATCACGCTGACCCCGCCGGCAGTGATCATGAGCGCGGTGCCGAGATCGGGCTGCAGCATCACGAGCCCCGCAGGCACGCCGATCAGCGCGACCGCTGGCCAGATCGCGCCGAAGCGCCGAATTTCGCCGGCGGGCAGCATCTCGTAGAAGCGCGCCGTCGCCAGCACGATCATCGGCTTCATCAATTCGGACGGCTGGAGGCGGATGAAGCCGAGATCGAGCCAGCGCTGGCTTCCGCCCGCGACCGCGCCCAGCGCCTCGACGCCGATCAGCATCAGCAGAATGAGGATATACATCGGGATGGCGGCAAGCGCCCAGAAGCCCTCCGGGACGCGCGACAGGACCAGCGCCATGCCGAGGAAAACCAGGAACCGTACGCCCTGAGGAACCGCCCAGGGATAAAGATTGCCCCCTGCCGCGGAGAAGAGGACGACCAGTCCGAAGCCGCCGATGGCGAGCACGAGCAGGATGACCTTCCAGGGAAGCTGGGCGAGCGGCCGGGGCACGATGCCGGGTCCAAGCGAACTCATGGCGTGACTTCCTCGGGGCTCGTATTGGCAGCGTCGCTGTCGATCGTGTTGGTCGTGGCGTTGGCCGCGGCCGACGCGATCGTGCTGGCGGCTTCTGCCGCGTCTTCCGGAACGGGCGGCGCGGGGGCGGCCTGTGCTGCCCGCCATGCGGCGGACTTGGTGGCCATCCGAGTCGCGATATCGCCGCCCCAGCCCGCCTCGAGCTCGCCCAGCCGGGTCATCGCCTGCTCTCGGTCGAACAGGAAGGTCAGCACATCCTTTGCGATCGGCGCCGCCGCACGCGCGCCGCCCATGCCGTGCTCGATCACGACCGATGCAGCGTAGCGAGGATTGTCGACGGGCGCGAAGCAGATGAAGAGTCCGTGATCGCGATATTTCCAGTCGCCGCCCTGGCCGCGATTGCGATCCATGATGCGGCGCACCTGTGCGGTGCCGGTCTTGCCGCCCATGCGGACCCCGTCTAGCCGGAGCTTCGACGCGCCCGCGGTGCCATGGCCGTTGACCACCTCATCCATTCCGGCGCGCACGATCGCAAGATGCTCGGCGGGGAAGGGCAGCGGCGGGAAGTTGCGCGGCGGGGCGTGAAGCAGCGAGGGATCGACGAGAAGACCAGAGGCGAGACGCGCGGCCGACAAAGCGAGCTGGAACGGGCTTACCAGCACATAGCCCTGGCCGATCGCCGCGTTGAGGGTGTCGGACTGAGTCCATTTCTGTTTGTAGCGGCGCAGCTTCCACGCCTCGTCGGGGATCGTGCCGTAGCGCTGCGAGGGCAAAGGGAGGGCATGCTCGGCACCGAATCCCAGCGCGCGCGCGGCAACTGCGATCCGATCGACGCCGATCTCACGACCGACCGTGTAGAAATAGGTGTTGCAGCTGCGCGCGATGGCGGTGTGCATCGTCATCGGCCCGTGCCGCCCCAGGCAGCCGAAACGGCGATTGCCGAGGGTGTAACCGCCATTGCAGTAAATCACGCGCTTCGGGTCCACGCCGGCTCCCAGCGCGGCGAGAGCGGTCGCGGGTTTGAAGGTCGAGCCGGGGGGATAGAGCCCCTGGAGCGTCTTGTTCATCAGCGGGATGTGATCGTCCTCCGACAGCATCCGCCATTCGCTGTTGCTGATCCCGTCCGAGAAAGCGTTCGGATCGTAGGCCGGCATCGAGACCATCGCGAGGATATGGCCGGTCATGCAGTCGAACACCGTAACGGAGCCCGATTCCTCGCCCATCCGTCGCGCCGCATAGTCCTGAAGCCCCGCGTCGATCGTGAGCTTGATCGTCTCGCCCGGCACGTCGGCGCGGGTCTCGAGTTCACGCACCAGCTTGCCGCGCGCGGTAACTTCGACCCGCTTGGCGCCAGGGGCACCGCGAAGCCGCTTTTCGAGCGATTTCTCAAGCCCCTCCTTGCCCAGCTTGAAGCCGGGCGCGAGCAGCAACGGGTCTTTCTCCTTGCGATACTGCTCGGCCGAGGCGGCACCGACATAGCCGACCAGATGGCCCACCGCAGCGCCCAGCGGATAGTTGCGGGCGAAGCCGCGGGTGGGCGCCACGCCGGTCAGCTCGGGCAGGCGCACGCTGACCGCGGCAAAGCGTTCCCAATCGAGATTTTCGAGGACCGGAACCGGCTGGAAGCCGGCGGCGCGCTTCAGATCGGTGCGGATCCGCGCCATGTCTTCGGGCGTGAGCTTCAGGATCGGCTGGAGCCCGGCGACAGTCGCCTCCTTGTTCTGGATCCGGTCGGGGATCAGATCGACGCGAAAGTCGGTCCGATTGTTGGCGATCGGCTTGCCATTTCGATCGACCAGCCAGCCGCGGCGGGGCGGCGTCAGCGTCAGATTCACGCGATTGCTCTCGGCCATCAGCCGATAGCGCTCATTCTCGAACACCGCGAGCCACGTCATCCGTCCGGCGAGAATAACCCCCACCGCGGCCTGCGCTCCGCCGAGCAACAGCGCCCTTCTCGAGAAACTATAGGCCTGCGCCGCTTCGGTTACGCGCAGCATCTCAGATCTTCTTCACGTCGCGGTCGAGCCACGCGCAGAAACGATAGATGAGCGGAAACAGCGCCGCGGAGATCAATATCTGTAGAAGCAAAGCCGTATCGACATGTGCACTGAAGGGGGTGGCGACAAGGCGTCCGGCAATCAGGCAGAAGCCGATGGCACCTGCCGCGATCAGCCAGTCCTGCCAGAAATCGCGCCAGACGAGGCGGGTATCGAGTATGTCGATCGCGAGAATGCACAGGCTCCACAGCAGCATCGCACTGCCAATCGGCTGTCCGCTGACCATATCGTCGAAAAGGCCGAGGGGAACGGGCGCCCAGACCCGCATCGAATCGCCGCGTGTCATCCGCCAGCCGAGCAGGATCATCAGGCCGAAGGGCGGCAGGAAGGGGACCGATGCAATGACCGGCACCAGCGTCGTCAGCGAACCGATCACGACCGAAAGCGGCGCGAGCCACACTGCGCGCGGCGGCTTTTCGTTCTGGCCGAAAGGGATGAACTCGGCCGGGCTCACGGCGCGGCCGCGGGAGCGCCGGGGGCGGGAGAAGGGCTGGGAGCGGTGACCGGATCAGGAAGGAAGGCGCGCTGCACCAGGGCGAAGTCGAGCGCATCGGGGTTTGCGCTTGGCACCGCGATGGCGACGTCGCCGGTAGTGCGGACCACCCGCGCAACGGGGATGTCTGGAGAGAAGATACCACCGGTGCCAGAGGTAACGAAGGAATCGCCGGGCTTGAACCCCTGCGCCGCCACGCTCGCCGAGCGGATGTCGATCAGACCGTCACCACGGCCAGAGGCGATCGCGGGCAGGCCGTCACTGGTGCGGCGGACGGGAACGATGCTCTCTGCATCGACGATCAGCAGCACGCGCGCGGTGTTCGGGCTCGTCTCCACCACCTGGCCGATGAGCCCCGCGGCTTCGCGCACCGGCTGGCCGCGCTGCACGCCCTGCCACGCGCCGGCATTGAGGGTCGCATAGCGGCGCGTGCTCGAGGATGAGCTGTTCACCAGCCGCGCAATGACGACGCGTTCCGGCGCGACCTCGCGAAGCTGCAGCAAGGCACGCAGGCGGCGATTTTCCTGGTCCAGGGTTCGGGCGCGGGTGACGACCCGCGCATCGTCGGCGACCTGCTTCTTGAGCCGTGCATTCTCGCCGCGCACGGCGAAATAGCTGCCGATCCCCTCGGGTACGCCGGAGACACTGCGACGCACCCATGCAAGGCTCGATGCGATCGGAGTAGTGATTTCCGAGATGGCGCCGCGAACGGTCGAGAAAGCGGAGGGGTTGAAGGTAGACAGCAGCAGAAGGCCCGCACCGATCAATGCACCGCCGATCGCGCCGACATAACCGATGAAGAGCCCGTATTGCGCCCGCCGCGAAAATCCCGGGCGCCGGTTTCGTGGCGGCGCCATGTCCCCCCGCCTTTCTTCAGACTTGGATCAACACACCACGGAAGATCGGATCTTCCAGCGCGCGCCCGGTGCCGAGCGCGACGCAGGTCAGCGGATCCTCGGCCACGGTGACGGGCAGGCCCGTCTCGTCGCGGAGCACTTCGTCGATGCCTTGGAGCAGCGCGCCGCCGCCGGTGAGCACGATGCCCTGATCGACGATGTCTGCCGCCAGTTCGGGGGCGGTATTCTCCAGCGCGATGCGGACGCCCTCGACGATCGTCCCGACGGGTTCGCTGAGCGCTTCGGCGATCTGACCCTGGTTGATCTGGATTTCCTTGGGCACGCCGTTGACGAGATCGCGACCCTTGATGTGGATCGTGGTGCCGATGCCGTCGGCGGGCGGCTTTGCGACGCCGACCTCCTGCTTGATCCGCTCAGCCGTGGCTTCGCCTATCAGCAGGTTATGGTTGCGACGCACATAGGAAACGATCGCTTCGTCCATCTTGTCGCCGCCGACCCGCACCGACGTCGAATAAGCGAGCCCGCGCAGCGAGAGCACCGCGACTTCGGTCGTGCCGCCGCCGATGTCGACCACCATCGAGCCGATCGGCTCGGTAACCGGCATACCCGCGCCGATCGCGGCGGCCATCGGCTCCTCGATCAGGAAGACCTGGCTGGCGCCGGCGTTCGATGCCGCATCACGGATCGCGCGCCGCTCGACGCTGGTCGAGCCCGAGGGAACGCAGATCACGATCTGGGGCCAGCGCATGAAGCGACGCTGCCCATGCACCTTCTGGATGAAGTGCTTGATCATCTGCTCGGCGACATCGATGTCCGCGATCACGCCGTCACGCAAGGGACGAATCGCCTCGATCGTGCCGGGCGTCTTGCCCATCATCAGCTTGGCGTCGTCGCCGACTGCCTTGACCCGCTTGACGCCGTTGATCGTCTCGACCGCGACCACTGAAGGTTCGTTGAGGACTACTCCCCGCCCACGCAGATAAACGACCGTGTTGGCCGTCCCGAGGTCGATCGCCATATCGTGCGACATGAATTTGAAAAAGCGGGAGAAAGCCATCAGTTAATCCGTCCTGCCGCGCGTCGCCCCGAGACGCGGCTGTTCGCACAAAATTTTTGCCCTGACCCTTCCGGGACGGATGAGAAATCCACCTCGGTGCCATCGGATGCGGGTCGCGGGATGCCGCCGATTGGGCTACGGCGTCTGCCATGTCAATACGTCGTCTGCCCGAGCATCTTGTCAATCGAATTGCAGCCGGCGAGGTGGTCGAACGCCCTTCCAGCGCGCTGAAGGAACTGGTCGAAAACGCCGTCGATGCCGGCGCAACCCGCATCGCCATTCGACTCGCCGCAGGTGGGGCAGAGTTGATCGAAGTTATCGACGATGGCTGCGGGATGGCGCCGCCCGAAATGTCGCTCGCGCTGGAGCGTCATGCCACCTCGAAACTGCCCGACGACGCAATCGAGCAAGTCACCACGTTGGGTTTTCGCGGCGAAGCGTTGCCGTCGATCGCAAGCGTCGCGCGGCTGACGATCGAGAGCCGGGTGCGGGGCGCGGAAGGCTGGGCGCTGACCGTCGACAATGGCGAGCGCGTGGCGGACGGGCCCGCAGCCTTGCCGCCGGGCACGCGGGTTCGCGTCGAGCAATTGTTCGCGCGGGTGCCCGCGCGGCGCAAGTTCCTCCGCTCGACACGCGCCGAATATGCCGCCTGCCTGGACGTGGTGAAGCGGCTTGCGATGGCCCGGTCCGACACCGCCTTCTCGGTCGAGCATGACGGGCGCCGCGTGCTCTCGGTCCAAGGGGGCGAAACGCGGCCCGAGCGGGTCGCAGCGCTGACCGACCGTGCGCTGCATGAAAACAGCGTCGCGATCGACTTCGAGCGCGAGGGACTGCTCCTTGGCGGCGTCGCCAGCCTGCCGACCTTCAACCGCGGCGTGGCCGATCACCAATATCTGTTCGTGAACGGTCGGCCGGTGAAGGATAGGCTCTTGGTCGGCGCGGTGCGCGGCGCTTATGCCGAGATGCTCGCGCGCGACCGGCACCCGGTGGTGGCGCTGTTTCTCGAAGTGCCGACCGATGCGGTGGATGTGAACGTGCATCCGGCAAAGACCGAGGTGCGCTTTCGCGATCCCGCCCTGGCGCGGGGGTTGATCGTGAGCGGGCTGCGGCGCGCGCTGGACGAGGCGGGGCATCGCGCGGTGCAGCGGCCGAGCGCGGCTGCGTTGGGAATGTGGACAAGCGACCTTGATCGTCATCCCGGCGAAGGCCGGGATCCAGAGTCACAAGCGATGGCGTCCCTGGCTCTGGATCCCGGCTTCCGCCGGGATGACGGACGTGATTCAGGGGGCGTCCACGATCGCCGCGCATCCTTCTTCGCCCCGCCTCCACAGGCGCGCGCCGAAGCGGCCATCCACGCCGTCCCCGCCGGCACCGACTTTCCCCTCGGCGTCGCCCGCGGCCAAGTCGCGAAAACCTATATCGTTGCGGAGGCCGAGGACGGGCTGGTACTCGTCGACCAGCACGCCGCACACGAACGGCTCGTCCTCGAGCGCATGCGCCGCGGCGTGCAGGGGAGCGGCGTGCCGAGCCAGGCGTTGCTGCTCCCCGAAGTCGTCGAGCTAGACGAGCCCGGCTGCGACCGGCTCGAGGCGCGCGCCGACGAACTGGGCCAGTTCGGGCTGGAGCTCGAGCGTTTCGGACCGCGGGCGATGCTCGTCCGCGCGATGCCGGCGGCGCTGGGACAGGGGGATGTGCACGGCCTCGTCACCGATCTCGCCGACGAACTCGGTAGCTTCGACGAGGCGCTGAGCCTGAAGGAGCGGCTGGATCATGTCGCCTCGACGATGGCCTGCCACGGCTCGGTGCGCGCGGGGCGAATCCTCTCGGTCGCGGAGATGAACGCGCTGCTGCGCGAGATGGAAGTCACCCCGCATTCGGGCCAGTGCAACCATGGCCGCCCGACTTGGGTGAAGCTCGCGCACGGCGATATCGAGAAACTGTTCGGGCGGAAATAAACCGGGTCAGCGCGCCGGGCTATAATGTCCGGTCGCTGTGCGCGCGAACTCGGCCACGCACATGGTGCGATACACTTTGTGCGGTCCGCATTTCACGCCGACGAAGCGCATCTCGTCGGCATAGACGGTGCGGCGATGCCCGCGCGTCGGCACGCCGTCGTCGATGATCAGCTGGCGCACCACCTCGACCGCGCTGGGCGGACCGTAGGTAATCGTCTCCGCCACATAGATGCCGCCGCCGCGTCGCCGGACTCGGTCGCGCGGATTGGATCCGTCGCTTGCGATATGGCCGGTGGCGCCGCGCGGGCCCTGCTCGACGACATGGTCGTCGGCTGCGCGCGCCAGCAGCGGGGCGGGGGAAAGCGCTCCGACCGGCACCTGTTTCTCCAGGAAGGCGATCGCTTCGTCCACGGCGCGCGTGCCTTCCTGGGTACGCAGCCCCTCGGGCCTGCCGGGATAGTGGACGATCTTGCCACGAAAATAGCCGCGATAGGCGCGAAGCCGCTCGGCGTAGGCGCGCGGCTGCTGGCGCGCGAAGTTGAGCTCCGCGACGATATCGCGTTCGAGCGCCGGGTGGGGGAGCGAGGCCAGAGCGATCAACGGCGCGGCGAGAGCGATGAACATATCGGCTTCTTGTCTGCCCGGAAGGTGAACGCAATCCGAACAAGCGATTCAGATCCGTGCAACCTTCTTGGACGCGGCCCGTTTCGGGCTTGAGTGTCAACTTCCAGGTCGGGGTCCGGTGATGAGCAAGCTTTTTCCAGTGATCTGTGCGCTGATCCCGCTGGCCGCCGTGATCGGCGCCTGCATCACCTGCCCCTGATCAACGCATAATCGAGCACATGGCAAAAGGGCCGCCCCGGAAAACCGGGACGGCCCTTTGCTTTTGTCGAAGCGTCAGCTTCAGGCGTCGTCGCCCTCGGCACTCGTGCCTTCGCCAGCATCGTCGCGGGCTTCGGCAGTGGCGCCCGGCTCGGCATTGGGATCGTAGTCCTCGACGAAGCCGGCCTCGTCCTTCTCGAACATCGTCGCCATGACGTCGACGCCCTGCGACTGCATCTCGGCCTCTTCGGGCGAGCGAGCCACATTGACCTTGACGGGCACCGAAACCTCGGGATGCAGCGCGACGTTGACGTCATAGACGCCGATCGCCTTGATCGGCTTGTTCAGCACGATCTGCGACTTGTTGACCTTGTGGCCGTCGGCCACCAGCGCATCGACCAGATCGCGAACCGCGACCGAACCGTAGAGCTGGCCGGTGTTCGACGCCTGACGGATCAGGGTAACCGAAACGCCCTCGAGCGTCTTGGCTTCCTGCTCCGCTTCGCCGCGGCGGTTGGCGTTCTCCGAGACGATCCGCTCGCGGTTCGCTTCGAAGACCTTGCGGTTGGCGGCGTTCGAACGAAGCGCCTTCTTGTTGGGCAGCAGGAAGTTACGGGCGAACCCGTCCTTCACCGTGACCACGTCGCCGATGGCGCCGAGCTTTTCGACGCGCTCAAGCAGAATGACTTCCATGCGTCTGCTCCTTACTTAACGATGTAGGGCAGCAGGCCCAGATGGCGGGCGCGCTTGATGGCCTGGGCCAGCTCGCGCTGCTTCTTCGCGCTCACCGAGGTGATGCGCGAGGGGACGATCTTGCCGCGCTCGGACACGAAGCCCTGGAGCAGACGGACATCCTTATAGTCGATCCGGGGAGCATCCTTCGCGGAGAAGGGGCAGCTCTTGCGACGGCGGAAAAATGGGCGTGCCATGGTCTATATCTTCCTTATTCGCCGTTGCCGCCGAAGCCGCCGGCATCGTCGCGATCACGACGGCCGCGGCCGCGCTCGCGGTCCTGACCCTTGCGCATCATCACGGTCGGACCTTCTTCCAGCCCATCGACCTTGACGGTCATGTAGCGGATGACGTCTTCGTTGATCTGCGTCTGGCGCTCGAGCTCGGCGACGACGCCCGAGGGGGCATCGATTTCGAGCATCACATAATGCGCCTTGCGGTTCTTCGCGATGCGATAGGCGAGGCTGCGGAGACCCCAGCTCTCGGTCTTGACGACCTTGCCCTTGTTATCGGTGATGATCTTGGTGGCGGCTTCCGCCAGTGCGTCCACTTGCGCCTGTGCCAGATCCTGGCGCGCAAGGAACACATGCTCGTATAGAGCCATGTGGTCTTCTCTCTCTTGGCCGATCGCTGACGTGCGCACCATGCGCAACGCCCCTCCGGCTGTCGTCTTCGAATGCAACGGCGGCGGAAAGCAGAAGCTCCCGCCGCCGAAGCGCTGGGCCTTGCGTCAGAATGGCCGGAATTGCAAGCCGATACTCGCCCACCGTCCCGGTCGATAGCTTATTGCGCAGGCTGGGCTGTCTCGTTGCCGCCTTCGTCGCGCGAGACGCGGGCGGTCATGCCGGTGGCATCCGCGTCGACCTGGGTCTGCTCGTCGGGGCTGAGGGTGACCGGGGGCGCGACCTCGGTGCTGGCGCTATTGTCGACGCGCGTGGCGGCAGGTGCCTCGACCATCACGTTCGCCACATTCTCCGGCTCGACGAGAGTCAGGTTGGCGGCATTGGCCTCGACATCCTCCTGATCGGCTTCGCTCGATCCCGAGCAGGCTGCAAGTGCCAGCGCGGAAGCGGCGGCGACGGTCAGCAGGGAGATGCGCTTGATGTTCATGTGCGTTCCTTCTTCAGCGTGCGGCGACGGCAGTGAGAGCCGAGCGCTTTTCGATCTTGGCGGCGAGTGTCTTGTCCCAGCCATAGGGGTCGGCGCGGAAGCTCATCTCGCCGTTCGCGCTGGCAAAGGCGGTCCAATAGAGCAGATAGACCTGAACCTGATCCTGCGGCTGGAGCGAGACGCGCAGCGTCTTGCCCTTGGCGAGTGCGGTGTCGATCTGCTCGGGCTGCCAGGCGGGATCGTTGCGCAATAGCAGGCGCGCCAGCGGGCCGGGTTTCTCAAACCGCACGCAGCCATGGCTGGCGAGCCGGCTGAAGCTGGCGAAGGTCGATTGCGACGGCGTATCGTGCAGATAGACCGCATAAGGATTGTCGAAATCGAACTTGTAGAGGCCGAGCGCGCTCTTGGGGCCGGGCTGCTGCTGGAGGCGGCGACCGGGTCCGGTGCCGATGATCTTGTAGCCCTGGCGTGCGAGGGCGGCGGCGCCCTTCGGCCATAATTCCTTGGTGGCGATGCTGGTCGGCACGTTCCACGGCGGATTGAGCACTACCGAATGAATCCGCGACTGGAGCATCGGCGTCTCGTTCCCTGGACGGCCGGTGACCGCCTTCATCGAGGCGATCGGCGCATCGCCTTCGAAAACGGTGAGCACCGCCGCGGCGATATTGACCTGGATCCGCTTGGCGGGAAGCTCGGCGGGCAGCCAGCGCCAGCGCTCCATGTTCGCCATGATCTGGCGGACGCGATCGGCGGCGGGAACGTTGAGCGCCGCAAGCGTTCCGGTCGAAACCAGACCGGTGGGGTTGAGGCCATAACGCCGCTGGGCGCGGACCACGGCTTCCTTGAGTTCCGCGTCGAATTTGCTGCCCGTTGCGACTACGTCGCGATCCTCGACCGCAAGTCTCTGCCGGAGCGCGAGCACGCGCGCTCCGCTGGCGCCGACGCCCATGTCCGGGCCCGCCGGTATCGCTTTCCAGCCGCCCGCGGTTTCGATCGCGCGATAGGCGACCAGGCCTTTTTGCAAGGCATCATAGCCCGAATAAGGCGGCGGTAGCGAGCGGATCCAGGCGGCGACGCGGTCGCGCTTCACCGCGTCCGCGAAAGCGGGGAGGGGGTCATAGGCCATCGGCCGCAGACCCCAGTCCGCCTGGAAGTCGCTGCTGTCGAGCCGTCCCGAATGCACCGCCCGCGCATAATCGAGCGCGGCGCGGACGATCGCGTCATTGTCCTGCGGACGCGGCGCGGCGGTGGCGCCGTGACGAAGTCCCTGTGCAAAGCCGGATTCGGCGATCAGCTGCGAAAGCTGTGCGGCCTGCGCGGGGTTCAACACCGGCAGCGCGACGGACTGGATCGGTTGCACCATCGGCGCGGCCTGCGGCGTCGTCGAGGGGGGCGCCTGCTGTGCGAGACCCGGCGCGCTCAGCACACCCGCGATCGTCGCCAGGGCGGTGCTCCACCCGATGGTTCGGCCCTTAGTCGCTCGCGAAATCACAATCGGCACTCCTGCGCGCGCACCGATTGGCTCCGGCGGCGCTGAATCGGCTCCTCATAGGCCAAGTCGGCAGACTAGTGCGAGCAGGGAATGGCCCGCGGACGGGTGAAAGCTGTCCGCGGGCCGAATTGGTGCGCGCTACGCCGTGCAACACGAGCCGTGAGTCCGCGCGCAACCGGGCTCGTTTCGGTAAACGGTCGCGCGCGGTGAAGCTTGCCGATTTTCTGGCGGGGCTTAAGCTTATCGGAAAGCGCGGGAGCAACGTCCACGCGCCGGCAGGAGAGCATGATGATCGTACGTCGCGGATTTCTGGCCGGCGCGCTGGCGCTCCCGATCGTGGCGCAGGCGCAGACCCGCGAAAGCTGGGAGGAAGCGCATCAGCGCCAGCTCAAGGAGGACTGGCCCTGGCTCGGCCGCTATGCCGAGGAGAACAGGGCGCTGCTGGCGTCGGGGGCCAAGACCAACATCGTCTTCATGGGCGATTCGATCACCCAGGGCTGGCGCGAGAAGCGTCCCGATTTCTTCCGCGCCGGACGCGTCTGTCGCGGGATCAGCGGGCAGACCACGCCGCAGATGGTGCTGCGTATGATGGCCGACGTGATCGCGCTGAAGCCGCGCTACCTCCACATCATGGCGGCCACCAACGATATCGCCGGCAATACCGGCAAGATGACGCTGGCGCAGACCTTCGACAATTTCCGGATGATGACCGAACTGGCGCAGGCCAACCGCATCCAGGTGCTGATTGCCTCGGTTCCGCCTGCGGACCAGTTTCCCTGGCGGCCTGGGCTCGAGACGGTGAAGCCGATCCGCGCCATCAACGCCTGGCTCAAACCCTATGCGGCGAAGGCGGGCGCGACCTGGATCGATTATTGGCCGGTCCTCGCCGATGCCAAGGGCGCGATGCAGCCCGGCATGGCCTCCGACGGGGTCCATCCGACGGGCGAGGGCTATGATCGGATGGCGACCGTGATCGAGCCGCTCCTGCGGACGCGCAAGATCTGAACCGATCATGCCGACCTGGGCAATATTCTCAGACAATTGGGGTTCACAGCTTCGACTTAGGAGCTAGACTGGCCCTCGCTGCGGCGCAGACCGCTGAATGAGGAGAGTGGAAATGGGTATCACTGGCCGTGATCTGGCGGTGGCGATGGGGGCGATGCTCTGCACCGCCGCGGTGGCGCAGACCCAGCCGGCCCGGCTGGGCCCGGCAGTGTTCGACTGGAGCCGGATGGAGGTCAAGAAGACCGATGTCGGCGCAATCCGCGACCTGGTCCGCCAGCCGACCGCCACGCTCGACGAACTCGAGATGCACATCACCACGCTCAATCCGGGCCTCAGCTCGCACCCGCCGCACACCCATCCCAACGAGGAGCTGGTGATCATCCGCGACGGCACCGTCGAGGTCTATAATGACGGCGTGTGGAAGCGGCTGGGGCCGGGATCGGTGATCTTCAATGCGTCGAACTCTCCGCATGCGCTGCGCAATGTGGGCGACACGCCGGCCACCTATCACGTCATAAACTGGAAGACGCCGGCAACGCCCGCGAAGTGAGGAGTAGGGATATGGATCGTCGCTCGATGCTGACGGGGGCCGGGGTGGCCGGGGTTGCCGCCGCATTACCCGTCGAGTTGCTCGCCCAATCGCAGACGCAGGGCAATGCGGTGTCGGCCGAAAGCGCGCCGGCGGGCCCCGAGCCGACCGCGAAGCACAAGATCCGCTTCGGGGTCATCGGGCTCGATCATTCGCACATCTATGGCATGACCGACGCGATGATCCGCGGCGGCGGGACGCCGGTTTCTTTCTTCGCCACCGATCCCAAGCTTATCGAAACCTTCCAGCGGCGCTACGGCAATGGCGTCAAGCTGGCGCGCAGCGAGGGGGAGATCCTCGACGACAAGTCGATCCAGCTGATCGTCGCCGCGCCGATCCCCGATCTGCGCGCGCCGCTCGGCATCCGGGCGATGCGCGCGGGCAAGGATTATCTGGGCGACAAGCCGGCGATCACGTCGCTCGCGCAGCTCGCCGACGTGCGGCGCGCGGTGAAGGAAACCGGGCGCAAGTTCGCGGTGATGTATTCCGAACGGCTCGAAGTGCGCTCGGCGGTCTATGCCGGCGAGCTCGTCGCGCAGGGCGCGATCGGCAAGGTGATCCAGACGGTCAACCTCGCCCCGCACCGCACCAGCGCGCCGAGCCGGCCCGACTGGTTCTGGGACAAGGCGCGCTATGGCGGCATCCTCACCGACATCGGCAGCCATCAGGCCGACCAGTTCCTGTTCTACACGCGATCGACCAGCGCCCATGTCGTCGCCGCGCAGACTGGCAATTTCCACTGGCCGGACAAGCCGAAGTTCGAGGATTTCGGCGACATGATCGTCACCGGCAACGGCGGGACGGGTTATATCCGGGTCGACTGGTTCACCCCCGATGGCCTGCCGACCTGGGGCGACGGGCGGCTGTTCCTGGTGGGGACCGAGGGCACGATCGAGCTGCGCAAATATGTCGACGTCGCCGGGCGGCCGGGCGGCAATCACCTGTTCCTGACCGACAAGAAAGGCGTGCGGTACATCGATTGCTCGAAGGTACACCTGCCGTTCGGGCCGCAATTCGTGACCGACGTGGTCGAGCGCAGTTCGATCGCGCAAGACCAGGCGCAGGCACTGCTCGCCGCCGAGCTGGTGCTCACCGCGCAAAAGAACGCCACGCGGCCGATCACGGCCTGAGGGAGAGACTGGATGCAACTCAGCAGACGCGGACTGATCAAGAGCGGGGCCATCATCGCGGCGCCGACCATCGTGCCTTCCACCGTATTCGGGCAGAATGCGCCCTCGAACCGGATCGTCGTGGGTGCGATCGGCGTCGGGCGTATCTCGCGCGGGCACGACATGAAGGAAGTGCACCGTCACGCCGACGCGCAGATCGTCGCGGTGTGCGATGTCGATACGGTGCGGCTCGGAGCGGGCAAGGAACTGGTCGACGCGCGCTACGCGGCGAGCACGGGCAAGCCTTATTCGGGCACGCGCATGTATCACGACTATCGCGAGTTGCTGGCCAACAAGGAGATCGACGCAGTCATTATCGCCACGCCCGATCACCAGCATGCGCCCCAGGCGGTGCATGCGGTGCGCGCCGGCAAGGCGGTCTATCTCCAGAAGCCCGCCGCGCTAACGATCGCCGAGGGGCGCGCGCTGGCGGATGCCGTGAAGGCGACCGGCCAGGTGCTGCAGATCGGATCGCAGCAGCGCGGGCAGGAGCCCTGGCCGCAATTCCACCGCGCCTGCGAATTGGTGCGCAACGGCCGGATCGGCACGCTCAAGCATGTCGAGGTGGGCCTACCCGGCGATCCCGCGGGCCCCGAGGCGCCGGCGATGCCGATCCCGCGCAATCTCGACTACGACGCCTGGCTCGGCACCACCCCCGAAGTCTATTATACCGAGACGCGGGTGCATCCGCAGGATTCGTTCGAGGGGCGCCCGGGCTGGCTGCGGATGGAGCAGTTCGGCGCCGGCATGATCACCGGCTGGGGATCGCATCACATCGACACCGCCCATTGGGGCATGGGCATGGAGCATAGCGGCCCGGTCGAAGTGTGGGGCACCGCCGAATTCCCCAGGAGCGGATTGTGGGACGTCCATGGCGCGTTCGAGACGAATGCCCGCTATGCCAATGGCGTGACGATGAAGGTGTCCGGCGCGCTACCCAATGGCGTCAAATTCATCGGCGACAAGGGCTGGATCTTCGTGACCCGCAGCGGCTCGGTGACGCCCTCCGATCCGACCAGCGCCAAGGTCGATCCGCTTGTCGCGAGCGATCCGAAGATCTTGACCAGCGTGATCGGGCCGAACGAGGTCCAGCTGCTCAAGGTGCCCGAGCAGCATCGCAACTGGCTGGATGCGATCAAGACCGGTGCGCCGCTGAGTGCGCCGGCCGAAGTGGGGCATCGCGCTTGCTCGACCTGCCTGGTCCACTGGATCGCGATGAAGACCGGACGGCGGCTGAAATGGGACCCGAAGGCCGAGCGCTTTATCGGCGACGACGCGGCGAATGCGATGCTCAGCCGACCACAGCGCGCGAAATATGCGATTTGATGCGGTCGCGGGTCGCGCCTAGAGCGGCTCGCGACTGTTCGCATCGGGAATGCCTGCCATGATCCGCACCGGCGTTATCGGCTACGGCCTGGGCGGCATGGCGTTCCACGCGCCGCTGATCGAGGCAGTGCCCGAGCTCGAGCTTGCCGCCATCGCTACGTCGCGAGCCGATGCGGTGCGCGAACGCTATCCCGCCGCGCAGGTGACCGACGCTGCCGCGCTGATCGCCGATCCGAACATCCGCCTGGTCGCGATCTCGACGCCGAACGACAGTCACTTCCCGCTGGCGAAGGCGGCGCTGGAGGCAGGCAAGCATGTCGTGATCGACAAGCCTTTCACCAACAGCGTCGCCGAGGGGGAGGCGCTCGCAGCGCTGGCCGACGCGCGCGGGCTCATCCTGGCCGCCTTTCACAATCGCCGCTGGGACGGCGATTTCCTGACGGTGCGCAAGCTGATCGCGAGCGATCGGATCGGCGAGGTGACGCTCGCCGAGCTGCGCTGGGATCGCTATCGGCCCGAAGTGACGACGGCCTGGCGCGACACGCCCGGGGTGGGGGCGGGGATGCTCGCCGATCTTGGCCCGCATCTGATCGATCAGGCGCTCGTGCTGTTCGGCGCGCCCGAGGCGGTGAGTGCCGATATCGCCGTCCAGCGCGCGGGCGCTCGCACCGACGACTATTTCGAGCTGACCTTGCACTATGGCGTCCGCCGCGTGCTCCTTTCCGCCAGCCGCTTGATCGCCAGCCCGCGCCCGCGCTTCGCGCTGCACGGGCGGCTCGGCGGCTTCGTCAAATATGGGCTCGATCCGCAGGAGCCGATGATGAAGGCCGGGGGGAGTGCGAACGATCCGGGGTTTGGGGTAGAGGACCCGGCAAACCACGGCACGCTCGTGCTGGCCGATGGCACGCGCGAGACCGTGATGAGCGAGCGCGGCGACTATCGGCTTTTCTATTCGGGCATGGCGCAAGCGATTACGGAAGGCGGCGCTCCGCCGGTTTCGGCAGGCGACGCGATCCTGGGCCTCCGGCTGATGGAATTGGCGCGGCGCAGCTCCGACGAAGGGCGGCGGATCGCGCTTTAGGGCAAGGCCGCGCGCAGTTCCTCGAGCCATACCGTCGCCACGCTGTCCGACGGCGCGCGCCAATCGCCCCGCGGGCTGAGCGCTCCGCCCGCCGAGACCTTGGGTCCATTGGGCATCGCCGAGCGCTTGAACTGGCTGGTTTGGAAGAAGCGGAACAGGAATTCCTCAAGCCACTTCGCGATCGTCGGCAGGTCATATGCGTTGCGGCCGTCCACCGGAAAGTCGATCGGCCACAGCCCGGACTCGCGATCGTGCCAGGCATGCCAGGCCAGGAAGGCGACCTTGGAAGGGCGCAGGCCGTGGCGAACGATGTAATGGAGGAAGAAGTCGTGGAGCTCGTACGGGCCGATCCGGTCCTGCGTGCTCTGGATATTGCCCTCGGCATCCGGGGGCACCAGTTCGGGTGAAATCTCGGTGTTCAGAATCTTCTCGACGGCGGCGGCCGCATCGCCGAGCTGGCCGCCATCCAAGGTCCAGCGGATAAGATACTGAATCAGCGTCTTGGGAACGCCCGCATTGACGCCGTAATGGCTCATCTGGTCGCCCACGCCATAGGTGCACCAGCCGAGCGCCAGTTCCGACAGATCGCCGGTGCCGACGACGAAGCCGTGGCGCTGGTTGGCGAGGCGGAAGAGATAGTCGGTGCGCAGGCCGGCCTGGACGTTCTCGAACGTGACGTCGTGCACCGGCTCGCCCTTGGCGAAGGGATGACCGAGATCGGCGAGCATCTGGCGTGCGCTCGGCCGGATATCGATCTCCTCGGCGCTGATCTCCAAACCGCGCATCAGGTCCCAGGCATTCGCCTTCGTCTCCTCGCCCGTGGCGAAACCCGGCATCGTGAAACCTAGAATGTCACTGCGCGGGCGGCCGAGCCGGTCCATCGCCTTGCACGCGACGATCAGCGCGTGAGTGGAATCGAGCCCGCCGGAAATGCCGAGAACGAGATGCTTGGCGCCGGTCGATTCGAGCCGCTTGCGCAGCCCTTCCACCTGGATGTTGAACGCCTCGTAGCAGTCTGCCTCGAGCTTCTCGGGCGTGTTGGGGACGAAGGGGAAGCGGCGCAGCGGGCGCATAAGCCCGCGATCGGCCATGTCGGGCTGGTGCGCGAAGGCGATACGGCGGAAGCGCGTCTCGGGGTGGTTCGCGTAGCGCGTGCTGTCGTTAAAGGTCCCGTTGCGGATCCGCTCGAGCCGCAGCCGTTCGAGGTCGATATCGGCGCACACCACTTCGGTGGTAAGCTCGAACCGTTCCGAGCGGGCGAGCAGTTCGCCATATTCGTAGATCAGCCCTTCGCCATCCCAGGCGAGATCGGTGGTACTCTCGCCCGGGCCGGACGCCGAATAAAGGTAGGCCGAGAGCGTGCGGGCGGATTGCGAGGCGCAGAGCAGTTCGCGCTCGCGGCCCTTGCCGATGACGATGTTCGATGCCGAAAGGTTGCAGAGCACCAGCGCGCCGGCGAGCGCGCCATCGGTGGAGGGCGGGGTGGGCGCCCAATAATCCTCGCAAATCTCGACGTGAAAGACGAAATCCTCGAGATCCGACGCGGCGAAGATCAAATCGGGGCCGAAGGGCACGCTTTGGCCGGCGAGATCAATGCTGAGCCCGTTCAGGCCCATGCCCGAGGCGAACCAGCGCTTCTCATAATATTCGCGATAGTTGGGCAGGAACTGCTTGGGCACGACGCCGAGGATGCGCCCGCGGGCAATGACGACCGCGCAATTGTAGAGCCGCCCGTTGCGGCGCAGCGCCGCGCCGACAAGCAGCACCGGGCTTAGCGTCTCGCTGGCCGCGAGGATCGCGGCGATCCCCGCCTCGGTCGCGTCGAGGATCGCGTCCTGGAGGTGCAGGTCGTCGATCGAATAGGTCGTGACGTTGAGCTCGGGGAAAACGAGAATGTCCGCGCCCTCGGCATGGCCCTGCTTCGCAAGATCGATCGTCGAGCGGGCATTTGCGCCGGGATCGCCGACGACGACGTGCGGCGTGCAGACGCCCGCACGGATCATCCCCTGGCGGTGGAGCGAGAAAAAGGGATGCTGGGCCATAAGCGCGTCCTAGTCGCGCGCGCGATGGGCTGCAAATCTTGCGGGTGGTAAGCGCTCAGACCTTTGCGGAGTAGATCATCCGACCGGGCCCGAGCCGCTCGAACACCTTCGCCAATTCCTGCTCGCCGACCGCGAAACAGCCCTGGCTTCGGCCGAGCTTGCCATGCTTGGCGATCATGTCGCTGTTCGCATACCACGATGAGTGGACTACGATCGCGCGGTCATAGGCGTTGTTGTTGGTCGGATCGAGCCCGCGCAGACGCTGCGAATGGCCATGCTTGCCAACATAATATTCATCGGTGAGGAAGGCGCCTTCGCAGGTCGCTTCCGAATTCACTTCGTTCGAGAAGCGATGCAGCAGCCCGGTATGCTCGGGATCGGAGCCGATTCCATGCGCGACCAGGAAGCTCTCGACGGTGCCCGAGCCAAGATGCACCAGGTGGAAACGCGGCCGATAGGAAGGCGCTGCGAAATCGGCGATGGCGATGCGATCATGCGACGGCACGCGCATCGAGTGGCGATCGAGCGCCGCGACGGCGCGCTTAACCAGTTCGGGGCGAATGCCGGTCGGCAGCTTTTTCGCGGCGACCGCAGGCGCGCTGGGGATCGGGGCAGCGCTGGGCACCGCCAAAGGCGGGGCGGATGCGACATGCGTCGTCCGCGAAACGCAGGCAGTGACCGCTGCGCCGCTGGCGATGACGAATGCCGATTTGATCAGCGCACGGCGCGTCGTCGCCGGATCGATGTTCTGAGTCACGCTTTGCCTTTACCCGCCAAGTTTGCCCCAAGTCCTTCTACCAGACCCTCGTCTCTATATGGGTTTAACAACTGCCTCGTGCCGCGCGATTCGCCGTGCTTCGAGCCCGGTTCGCCGATCTATCGCCGTTCCAATTCGAAACGATCGGCTTTGCAGGGAACCTAATCCGATTCGCCCAAGCCCTTAATTTCGGGTAACTACGCTACGGGTTCGAACGGTGTCGCGGGCGAGCCGCCCGGGGAGTTTTTGACGAAGATGCGGTTTCCAACGTGCAGGTCGCTGCTCGCCTTGGTGGCATTATGCGCCACAAGTCCGGCCGCCGCGCAAACGATCGCGTCGACTGTGACGGAACCGATCGCGCTCAAGGCGGGCCAGTTCGTCTGGTTCGAGCAACCCGAATTGATCGAGGCGAGCACGAGCGGGGGCGCGGTGACGATCGTCATCAGCCTCGGCGCGCAGCTGGCGAGAATCTTCCGCGGTGAAAGATTGGTGGGGGTGAGTACGGTTTCCACCGGATCGCGCGGCCGGGAGACGCCCACGGGCGAGTTCACCATCCTGCAGAAGAAGGTGTTCCACCGCTCCAACCTCTACAGCAATGCGCCGATGCCCTATATGCAGCGGCTCACCTGGGACGGGATCGCGCTCCATGCCGGACATTTGCCCGGGTATCCCGCCTCGCACGGCTGCATCCGCTTCCCGAAGGCATTTGCGCGGACATTGTACGATCTGACCGAGATGGGCGGCTCGGTGTCTGTGGTGGACGCGTTCAGCGACGATCTCGGGCCGATTGCGCCGCCGGCCCCCCTGTTGATGGCGGAAGTCCGCAACCTGGGCGGGGGCGCCTATGACGTGCTGACAATGCGCGGCGATCCGCCCGAGGATCTGCTGCGGGCACGGCCCTCGTCCTGGGTGCTGGGCCCCGCGGAGGAAATCGTCCAGCCGCTGCCCGGGCGGCGAGGGTCGCGCTGACATCCGGCTGACGGCGCGATCGATGGCGCCTTGGAAGTGCGATGCAACCACGGCATGGGCGACTCGTTCAGTGCGAGAGCTTTTCCAAGAGGACCATCATGAGCAAATCACCCCCGGTACCCACGCAGAACCAGTCGCCTTATCCGATCCAGGAGCCGCCGCACGATCAGCCGCCCAAGGACAATGAGACCGTGGCGGCGATGAAGCAGATCGCGGCGCAGAAGAAGCGCTGGGCGCCTTCGTCGACGGAGATCGGCATCGGCGCAGCGGTTGGCGTGGGCTCGGCGGCAGTCGTCGCGGCCTTGCTCTACTGGCGCGGCAACCGGCGCGACGGCCAGTAAGACCGTTCTCCGATCGGACCGGCAAAACGCCATGTCTCGCTTGCGTGAGACATAGCGTTTTTCCTTGGCCTCAGCCCTTGCCGGCTACCTCGACATCCTTGCCGAGCAGGGTGCGCACATAGACACGCTGGACGAGCACATAGACCACCACGGTCAGCGGTGCGGCGAGCAGGACGCCGAGGAAGCCGAAGATCGTGCCGGCCGCGACCACGGCGAACAGCAACACCGCCGGTGGCACGTCGACCGCCTGTTTCTGGATCATCGGCTGGAGGAAATTGCCCTGAAGCTGCTGGATCAGCAGGAACAGGCCCACCGTCCAAAGCGCGACGGCGGGCGAGACGGTGAAGGCAAGCAGGACGGCGGGCACCGCGGCGATGATCGGCCCGATCATCGGGATCACGTCGAGCAGGCCGGCAATCAGGCCGAGACCGCCGGCGGCGGGAACGCCCAGCAAGGCCAGCCCGGCCCAGGTGAGGATAGCCACGAGCGCCGAGGAGGCGGCCTGGCCGACCATCCAGCCCTGTAGCCCGCGACCCATATCTTCGAGCGACTTGTCCGCGGTTTCTTCGGCGCGCTTCGGCATCAGGTGGATCAAGCCGCGGCGATAGGCGCCCGGATCGCTGGCGATGAAGATCGCCCCCACCAGCACCAGCACGAAATCGGCCACCCCGCTGCTCGCGGCGAGAACATAGCCGCCCGCCTGCGACATCAGTTTCGAGACATCGCTGCTGCCCTGATTGAACAATTCGCGGGCGCTCTGGCCCACACCGACGCTCTGCAGCAAAGCATCGACCTGCGCGAGCGCGGGCGGGATGCTCTCGACGATCGTGTCGAACTCGCGCGCCATCTGCGCGCCGAACAAAGCGAACGCGCCGATGAAGAGCGCGAGCAACGCGACGATCGACAATGCGAGCGCTGGCCCGCGGGGCATGCGGGTGGCCTTGGAGACGCCGCGTGCCATTGCGTCGAAGACCACTGCGAGCACCAGAGCGGCGAAGACGAGCATGAGGAAGCGCGTGAGTTCGAGGAACAACCACGCGACCCCGATGATCGCAATCACGGTAACGGTGGCCGTCGCGATTCGCGCCATTCCCAGCGCCGGCTTGGAGGCTTCGTCGTTGGTCGAGTCGGTCATGTTTCCCCCGAAGTGCGCAGGAACGCGCATGTTATTGCTTTGTAGATCGTGACGCCGCGAACCGCGAGCATCGCGCCGATGGGGGCTCAAACCTATCGACGCAGGGAAATATCCGATATCGATCGCAGCCGATCGAAAAGCGCTGTCTGGCCTCAACGGGAGAAGTATCCATGAAAACCATGTTCATCATCGCTGCCGCACTCGGCAGCCTGGCGCTCGCCGGCTGCAACCAGAGCCCGTCGGAGAATCTCGCCGATCGGGTCGAGGATGCCGCCGACAACCGCGCGGATGCGATGGAGAACCAGGCCGAGGCGCTGATCGAGCGTGCCGAGCAGGTTCGCGAGACCGGCGAGCAGCGGGCCGACGCGATCGAGGCGGCCGACCGCAACGTCGCCGCGACGATGACCGAGGAACGGCGTGACGCCGTGGTAGCGAACGAAGCGCCGGCGGTGCGCTGAAGCAGCAGTAGCGCGTCGGGCCTCAGCCCGGGCGCCACTCGCTGAGCGTCTTGCCCTCGGCACCCTCGAACGCGACGCGATCGAGCTTGGTCGCCACCACGCAGACCGGGCGCTGGTCCGGACCTGCCGCGCGGCAGCGGATCGCGCGACCGTCGGGGTAGGAGGCAATGCGCCCTTCCAAAATCAAGCGATACCCGTCGGCGGGGGGCGCCAGCGGCGCATCGTCCTCGGGCCGGATCGTGAAGGTATAGGCTCGGCCGTTGCGCCGGCCGATGCGCGAACTTCCCGCTTCGAAGATCGCGGCTAGACCCAGGGTCTGCGGGGCGGCGGCGGTGTTGGCAGTCTGCAGCGGATCGCCGCGCACATTCGGGCAACCATCGGACGCGAGCCAGGGGCGCGGCATCCAGAATCCTTCGACCGCCTCCCAATCGGGGGCGTCGCCGCTGCCCGCGATCAGCGCGGAGCCCGCCCAGTCGCCAGGGGTCATCCGCAACTCGATCGACTTGTTGTCGCGACCCCAGGACCAGCCTGCGAGCCCCGACGCGCCCCCGACCGCCGGTGCATCAGGGGAGACAGCAGGGGCCGGGGCCGGGCCGGAACAGCCGAATGCGATCTTGATCGAGAAGGTGCGCCCCACCAGCGGATCGGTCCCCTCGCTCGTCTCGCCGCCCGCATAAGCCGAGGCCGCACGGCTGGCCGCTCCGACCAGATCGCCGCGCGAAAGCACAGGATCTGGAGCGGGAAGCTTGCGCGGCGGGGGCGGCGGCGCTTCGGTCTGGACATTGGCCTTAGGCTCGGGCGGCTGCTCGCCGCACCCTGCCAGGACAAGCGCGAGGAAGGAGGGGGCGACCAGCCTGCGGGCCAGGCGAAACTGCGACGGATTCGGCTCCAACGAAATCATTAGAAGAGGTTAGCAGGTCCCGCTGAAAATGGGAGAGGGCGCCGCTTGATACTTGACGAAAGCGCCGGGCGAGGGTCTGCAGGTCGAATGGAGTTCAATCAGATCGCTGCGCTGGTCGTGCTGGTGGCCGTGGTGGCGGTCTTGATTCACGGCAAGCTACGTTCCGACGTGGCGGCGCTGTCGGCGGCGGCGGCCTTGCTCCTGCTCGGGGTGATCCGGCCGGTCGAGGTGCAGGGCGCATTCGCCAGCCCGGCGATCATCGCGCTGGCCTGCCTGTTCGTGATTGCCTATGCGATCGAGCTTTCCGGGTTGCTGGGACTGCTGATCCGCGAGGCGACGAAGCTTTGTGCCCGCCTCGGCGCGCTTGGTATCTGGATGATGCTGGTGGCATGCGGCGCTGCCTCCGCCTTTCTCAACAATACCCCGATCGTCGTGCTCGCCGCGCCGGTGGTGAAGGATGTCGCGACTTCGATCGGACTCTCGCCCAAGCGCTTCCTGATCCCACTCAGTTACATTACGATCATGGGGGGCGGCTGCACGCTGATCGGCACCTCGACCAACCTGCTGGTCAACGACATGGCACGCAATGCAGGGCAGCCGGTCTTCGGAATCTTCGAGATCACGTCGGTCGGGCTCGTGATCGCTGCGGTCGGAGGCCTGTATCTGTTCTTCGTCGGCGGGCGGCAGCTGTCCAATAGCGATGGCAGCAGCGCACCCGTCCACGAGCCGCACGAGCAGACCGGCGATGGTACGATGGGCGATGCTGAGCTGTTTGCGGTCGATCGGCCATTCGACGCCAAGCGGGCGACGATCGCTATGGCGGTGTTCGCGGCGGTTATTTTCGGCGCTGCGATCGGCTTCGTCCCGATCGCCGCCGCCGCCTTCGCCGGCGCCGTCACCCTGATACTCTTGCGAGTGATCAGCCCCGAGGAGGCCTATGCGGGCCTCCGGCCCGAAGTGCTGCTGCTGATTGCCGGGATGGTCGTCGTCGGACTCTCGATCGAGGTGACCGGGCTGGCCGCGTCAGGGACCGAATTGCTGATCGACTTCATCCGGCCGTTCGGACCCTGGGTCGCGCTCGCGGTGCTCTACGGCGTGACGCTGTTCGCCACCGAATTCCTGTCGAACGCCGCAGTGGCGGTGCTGATCACGCCGGTGGCGGTGGCGCTGGCGGAGAGCTTGGGGGTCGAGCCGCGACCGTTCCTAGTCGCGGTGATGATGGCCGCCAGCGCGGCCTTCGCCACCCCCTTCGGCTATCAGACCAACGTTCTCGTCTTCCAGCTCGGCAAATATCGCTACATGGATTTCGTGCGGGTCGGCGTGCCGCTGAACCTGCTGACCTGGGCCGCGGGGGTCATCGCGATCCCCTATTTCTTCCCTTTCTGACCAGGCTGACGCGCGCGCATCACGGCTCTAGCCTCACTGCCTTGCGCGTCTTGCCGGCGCGCGGATGCTGTGCGCCGACGACGATCTCGGCCCCTGCGGGCGCCTTGACCACCCATTCGATCGACTTCTCGGCATGGCCGTCGAGCGGGCCTAGCGGCTGGCGGCCTTTGCTGGTGACCAGCGTCGCGCCCTGCGGCAATTCGATCCAGGCGGTGACCGGAAGTTCGCCTTTCTGCCCCTTGCGGATCGCGAGTTCGGTCGGTTGCTGGCCGAGGTTCGCGACTTTGGCGGAGACGCGGTAGACGCCGTCGAACGGCGTTACCTTCACCTCGCCCACCGACAGCAAAGGCGTCGATTTGGCGAGGACATAAGCGAAGTCCACGCCCTTCTTGGTCTCGGCCGCGAGCGCGGGGGGAAGTGGGTTGTTCCAGCCCGTCTTGGTCCAGCCGCCGATCTCGACCTCGCCGAGCGTCGGATGCTGATATTTCGACCAGCGAGCGAAAGCGGCGCCGCCGAGCTTGCGATCGTTCTGCAGCAGACGATCGACATCGTTGACCTGGCCGTCGTCGTTGAGATCGGGCGCCATCTCATAGAGTTCGACCGCATAAGCGAGGATGCCGAACATCGGATACGTGGTGTCCATCGAGCCGCCATAAGCGGGATAGCTGCCGGGAATGTAGCTGGGCATGCTGACGTCGGTGCGTGGCGTGCCGACCTGGATCTTGCCCTTCGCGTTGCGCCAGACCTGATCGGGCTTGCGATCGTCGGTGCCGTTCGGCCAGCGCCAATCGATCACGGTGGTGCCCAGATTATAGCCGGTGACCTCGAGCCCCTGGCGCGCGAGATCCTTGTAGAGCGACATGTCGCTGGCCGGCATTTGCACTTCGGGCACGCCGAACGGATATAGGATCACGCCGCCCGAGGTGTGGAAATGCACCGCGGTGCCGATGTTGGGATGCTCGACATTATAGTTGAGCAATGCGTGGATTTCGGATTCCGAGCCCGCGAAATAGCCCGCCCCCTTCTGCTCCTTGGCGTTCCAGAAGAAGGGATAGTTGCGGTTGGGATCGATGCCGCCCAGCCAATCCTCGTTATATTTGCCGTCCTTGTCATTATCGACGCCTTCGAAGGCGGTGCGATAGAAGGGACCCTTGTCGCCGGCCTTGCGCGGGCGCAGCAGGCGCGGGTCGCGTTCGTCGAGCGCCATCGGCCCGGTCGCGTCGATCCAGCGCATCTGGGTGATCTGGCCGTCGCCGTTCAGATCCTCCGGCGCATCCTCGTCCTTCAGCCCGTCGCCATCCTCGTCGAACGGGCGCTGGGTCGAATCGTCGGGGCGCAGCGCGCTGTGATGCCAGAGTTCGCCGGTATCGGGGATCACGTTGGGGACGATGTAGAAGGTGCGGGTGCGAAGCAACTCCAGCGTCTCCGGGTCTTTCGCGGTGAGCAGCTTGTGCGCGGTGGCGAGCGTTGCCTCGACCGACGTAACTTCGTCTGAATCGACGCCGCCTTCGACCCAGATGCCGGGCTTGTCCTCGGGCGCGCCGGTCGATTTGTCGGTGATCTTGAGTACCCAGATGTCGCGCTTCTGGTAGCTTTTCCCGGCTGATTCCAGCACCGTCAGTCCGGGATATGCTGCAGCCATGTCCTGCAGCATTTTCGTCTGCTCGGCATAATCATGATAGCAGTCGAAGGTCATCGATGGCGACCAGGCGGGGCAGGCCTTGCGGTCGACCGACTGGGCGGATGCGGGCAAGGTAGTCGCGCCCCAGAGCAGAGCCGTGGCGAGCGGCAGCCGTGCCACGCCGATCAACGAAGACGCCATCCTGTTTCTCCAATGTCTGGTGGCGCGGTGCGCCGGTTCTGAAGGCCGCCGGAGCAGTGCCGGGAAGGCCGCACACGAAGCGCGTCTTCCCGACACCGGCTCCCGGGGGGTATTCTTAGGATCCGTCGCCGTTCGTCGGCTTCGAACCGTCATCCTGCTCGGGGGTGGCATCGAGCGGCAGGCCGGGATCGGGACGCTTGGGCGACATGCCGGTGACGCCGCCCAGCGCCTTCCAGTTCAGCATCGCATTGTAGAGCATCCGATACTCGCCCAGCGTCTGCCAGCGCCAGATCGGGCTGGTGGCGAACATCAGCACGCGGCCCTGACCGGTGGGGACGTTGATGATCGCGGGGCGGTTGCGGACCTCTTCGGCACCGCGCATGAAGCCGCTGACGACCGAGGCCTTGCCGCCCGGGAATTCCATCAGCACCTGCTGGCGGTTGGCCGGACGCACGCCGAACAGCGCGTTGGTCGCCCAGCGCACCGGCATCGTCTCCTCGGTATAGCCATAGAAGATCGGGCTGAGCGGCTGGAGCACCTTTGCCTTCACGATCGGGCCGGGAGCGTAGAAATTGCCGCCCGGCGTGCCGACGGTGATGTCATTCACAAGCCCGAACGACGCCGGCACCGCGCTGGCGTTACCGGTGGTGATCAGCGTACCACCCTGTTCGACGAACTTGCGCAGCTCAGCGAGCCCTTCAAGGCCCATTCCGCCACGGATATCATCGGACTGGCCATAGGTGCCGAGCGTCTTGAACTGTTCCGACGGCTTGTAGGGGAGGGGCTTTCCCTTCACCGGGATGTCGAAGACGATGTCGTTGGTCGAGCGCGCCTGGTGCGGCAGGACGATGACGTCATATTTGGCGCGCAGATTGCCGCCACGGACCTGCTCCTTGTAGATCAGGTCATAGGGCGTTTCATACTGATCGAAGGCATAGCGGACCCAGCCGACCTTCTCCGTCCCGCCCCAGGTGCTGAACACCGCGGTGCGGGGCACTGGAATTTCGTGCGTCGACACGTCGACATTGGTCGGCGCGGCGATGGCGGTGAGGCCGAGCTCCTGCACGGCGGGGCGCAGCGCGGAGGCGGCGCTTGCGGGCACGATGTACGAGCCCGCTGGAACCGCGGTCCGGCCGATCTTGAAGGGCTTTTCGGCGACGCGGATCGATACGTCCTTCAGCCGATAGCGCAGCACCGCCAGATTGACCGAGCCGGTATCGAGCACGACGAAGCCGCCGGGTCCCGCCGATGCGACGCTGCCGACCGGATCGAAGCTGGTGACCGGCGTGGTGGCCACGCCGAGCGCCGACTTGTCGTCGATCTCGACGATCTTGGTCCCGGTCATCAGCCCCATCGTCCAGGCCGCATCGTCGTAGGTCGTCAGATTCTCGTTGGGATAATTGTCCTGGATCTTGAGCAGGGTCTTGGCCAGGCGGCCATAAGGCTGGTCGAGCTTCACGATCAGCGATCCGGCGGGATATTCGCCTTCCTTGAACTTCAGCGGACCGGTCGCCTTGCCGATTTCGATCCCCTGCATCATCAACTGATCGACGACGAACTTGACGCGTGTCTGATCGGCCTGTCCGGCGGGGATGACATAGGCGTAGGGCGCCTTGGCGGTGCCGGCATAGACCCCGTTCGCGCTCTTCTTGTAGAAATTCTCTAGGATGACTTCGGGAAAGTTCGAGGCGAGCTGGAGCGCCGAAAGCACGCCGGTCTGCATGTAATTGGTGTTGTTGCGCATCGACCACATGACGTTGCGGTAGGGCGGGGAGGGGCGGAACCAGTCGCGCTTGAGCTGATTGCCGCCGCGCACGCCCGATTGATCGGCGCCGTTGTCGACATGGCGCAGCATCGTGGTGGCGCCGCCATTGCCATAGGTTTCGTACATGCGGAGCATGCCGTTATGGTTGGACGACATGAAGCCGACATAGCCCGGCGACCAGGCATCGACGAAGCCGTGGGTCCACACGCCCGGCATGCCATATTTGGTCAGCTGCGACATCTCGAAGTTCGAGTAGAAGGGCAGCTCGCCATAGAGGATTGGATCGAGGTCCGGGTTCTGGGGCGACTGGCCGCTATAGGTGTAGAGGAACGGCACCGATTCGTGCAGCTCGTGCATAATCGGGGGATGCCATTCGAGATAATATTTGAGCAGCTGGCGGGCGCTCGGGTCCGAATAGTTCATGTCACGATTATTGTCGTGATAGATATATTTTCCCCAGTAAGGCGGGCCGCCGGGCTTATCGAGATCATTTGTCTCGTCGATCAAGCTCTGATGATACCAGTCGACATAGCGTGAGCGCCCATCACCTTCGAGCACGGGGCTGATCGCGACGATCAGATTGTCGCGGATCTTGCGGATGAGCTCCGAATCCTCGGTGAGCAGGCGATAGGCCAGCTCCATCGTCATTTCGGGCGGCCCAGTCTCGGCGCTGTGGAGGCCGGCGGTAATGTGGTAGATCGGCTTGGTCTGAGAGATCAGCTGCGTCGCCTCGGTGGCGCTGAGCTTGCGCGGGTCGGCGAGCCTGGCGATGTTCGCCTTGTAGGTGTCGAGCTTGGCCATGTTTGGCGCGCTTGAAAGCATCACGACGATATTGTCGCGGCCCTCATTTGTCTTGCCGAGATCGAGAATCTTAACGCGATCCGGCGCGGCGGCGGCCAACTGGCGGAAGTATGCGACGATTTGTTCTTGGCTGTGCAGCTTGTTCGGCACGCCGATATGGTCGCCGAGCGCCTTCTTCGGCGACGGGATGGTCTCCGAAAGCGGCAGGTGATCGACGAGCGGGCTCATGAATTCCGGGCGGGTCGTCCACTCCTTCACCGATTTGGCGAAGTCGGGATCCATCGTCTGCGCCGCGGCCTGGGTCGCCATCGCCAGGCTGCTGGCGGTCAGCAAGATCGAGATACTGCGTTTCATAGGAGATCCTCGAAGAGAGATTAGAAAAGCGGACGATGCCGCCGGCGCAGAGGGGTCAGAATTTGTAGCCGACGCTCGCGTACCAATAGCGGGCGAAGGATTGGTACAGCCCGCCCAGATAGCCGCCGTTGGCGATCGGCGGGTCCTGGTTGAAGACGTTGCGCGCGCCCACGGTCAGCTTGGTGCCATCCAGCGTCCCGCCGTCGAACGTGTAGGATGCGTAGAGATTGGTGGTCGTCTGATCGTTGACGGTGAACATGTTGCGGTTGGCGTCGAGGATCGCGGTGACCTTCACCGGATCGGTGTACTGAACGAAGGCGCCGACCTGCCAATTGTCGAGCGACCAGTTGACCGTCGCGGTTCCGCGCCATTTGGGGCGCGTGCCCAACCCCACGAGGTTGCCAGTGCCGGTCGCCGCGACGAAACCGTTGCTGATCGTGCCGGCCGCCTGCGCATCCAGGAGGGTCTGCTGCGGTATCAGCGGATCCTGCTGGTACTTAATCATCTCACTGACGTTTAGGTTGATGTTGAAGCGACCGATGCTGGTGAGCGGCGAAGCATAGCTGAGGCTGAAGTCCATGCCTTCGATCTTCAACGGCTGCAGGTTTTGATATTGCGTGTTAGCGAACTGGATCACGCCCACCGGGGCGATCCCGGTGCCCGCGAACAGGGCGACATCGTCGGCGGTGACCGGCGCGCGCACGATCGAGTCCGATGAGCCGCCGGTCACTCGCGCGAGGTAATCGAGTTGGAGCAGCGTGGCCACATTGAGCGAGCTGACGACGTTGTCGAGATTGATCCAGAAGCGATCTGCTGTGAAGGTGAAGCGTCCCCAGGATGCGGGAATGAACTTTGGCTCGAATACTACGCCGACCGAGTAGGATTGCGACGTTTCGGGGCGTAGCGCGCGGTTGCCGGAGGTGGTCGACGACACGGTGAACTGCTGGGTGCAGGCCGACCAAGTGCTGATGCGACGCGCGCGCAGATCTGCCTCGCAGCGGACAAAGTCGAAATTGCCGTTGCTGGTAAGTCCCGATGGCGGGATGTTCAGCGCTTCGAGTGTTGGCGCACGGAAGCCGCCGGAAGCCGAGCCGCGCAGGCGCAAGCCGTCGAACAGGTCCCAAGCCACGGCGACCTTCGGCTTCGCCACGCTGCCGACATCGCTATATCGCTCGTATCGGCCCGCAAGCTGAACATCGACCTTTCGGATCAGGGGGATGTTCATCTCCTCATTGACCAGCGGAATGGCCAGCTCGCCATACGCCGAGAAGACGGTGCGGCGTCCCGACACGTCCGGGCGAGGGCTGCTCATCGCGAAATCGGTATTGTAGGCGTTGCCGTTCACCGTATCGCGGAAGGTGATCGTGCCGTCCTGATGCTCGTCGCGATCGTCGGAATAGGTCTCGCGGCGAACCTCAATGCCGAACGCGATGCCAACGTCGCCGGCCCAAAGCGGCAGCAGCTTGCCATTGGAAACCTTGAAATCCATCAGCCCGAGTGAGGTCTTATTAGTGCGCGTCCCCTTGATCAGGAAGTCGTCCGCTGAACTGAGCGTGGTATCGGCACCCGATGGGTCAAGGGGATTGCCGCCGCTGAAGGGGTTGTAAGCATCGGCGGTCGTACGATTGACCGCCGCCTGGAACAGCGTGTTGCTGACGGCATCGCTGACATCGCGGACGCGCGCTTCGGAATAGAGGGCTGCGGTCTGCCAGTCCCAGTTCCCGAGTTCGCCGCGCAGTCCGGCGAGCAGGCGGAACTGATCGTTGCGAACTTCGACTTCGCGCGGGCCGGTCTCGAACGGCGCATACGCGGTGATCGTCACCGGCAGGCCCGCGGCGGGAATGTTCAGGCCGGGCAGGCGATTGGGCGAGCCGACCGGGCCGAACGGGTTCCAATAGGCATTGGCCGCGACCGTGATCGGGAATGCCGAGACGATCTGGGCATTCTGATCGAGTTGACGGGTCTTGGCGTAATAATAGCTGGCTTCGCTGAATAGTTCGACATCGTCGGACAGCTCATATTGGCCAAAAAGGAAGATATTGGCGCGGCGCGCCCGCGGAACCGCAGTCGTCTGCGGAAAAGCGCGGGGGATATCCGAACGGGTGTTGCGATCAACGTTGCCGGTATTCGCGCCGTTGCGGAAGCACACGCCCGCGTACGAGGTGGCGGGCAGGTTGGCTCCGTTCGAGCAGGGCACGAAACTGAAGACGCCGCCTGTGCTCGTCAGCGCAGTGGCGTTCTGGCGTACTGCTCCGCTGAACCGCGCCGAACTAGGGATCAGGAACTGCGCCCAGGGCGAGGCCTGCTGGCGGCCATCGAAATTGGTCAGGCTGGAAAAGGCGGGATCGCCGATCAGCGGGCGGACGTCCTGCGAGGCCAGATAGTCGACGTCGGTATAGAGCTCGGCCTCGCGCGCATAGACGCTCGCCAGGACCGAGAAGTGGCCGCGGCCTCCGGCGAAATCGGAGCCGTAGCTGGCATTGAGCGTCGTTTCCTTGAGTTGAGTGCCTTCGGCGAAGCCATGTTGCAAGTCGATCGCGCCGCCCTTCAAGTCTTCGGACAGCACCGTGTTGACGACGCCGGCGATGGCATCCGAGCCGTAAAGCGCGGCGGCGCCGTCGCGCAGGATTTCGACACGTTCCAGGCCGGCGATCGGGATCGTGTTGACGTTGTAGGAAATCTGCGGAGCGCCATCTACGTTCACCGTGGTGGGGTGCTGCACGACGCGGCGACCGTTGAGGAGCACAAGCGTGGTGCCGAGGCCGAGGCCGCGCAGGCTGACCGTGGAGACGTCGCCGCGCGCCGCATTCTGGCCGGCGCCGGAGGGAAGGCCGGTGAAGCTCACTGCGCCCGCTTGGGGAATGGTGCGGAATAGGTCGTTGGCGGATACTGCGCCGGTGGCGACGATGTCGTCGGAGGTAACAACCGAGACGGGAAGCGCGCCGGTGCTGGCGCCGCGAATCTGCGAGCCGACGACGACGATATCGGGCGCCTCGTCTTGGTCCTGCGCCTCACTTATCGGCGGCGCACCTTGGTCGGTAACTGCGCTCGGCAGCGGCGTCCCCGGTGTGGGGTCGGCTGCCTGGGCAAAGGCTGTTTGCGGTATCGAAATTGCGGCGATCGCAATGGCAATGATCGACCCGCCCGAGATGATACGCTGTTTCATTGCAACCCCTTTTGCATTCCGCACCGGGCCGTCGCCTGATGGCGATCGGACAGGCAGTCGGAATCGTTCGAACCAGCCCTAACCGGCACCCCCAACGCCCCTAGAAATGCGACCTCGCCTAGCGCCCACGCGCCGGCCAGATTGCTGAGTGCGCCGTCGAGGCTCGGCGCGCCCTTGGAACCAGGCATGCGGCGCCTATGACCGGCAACGACCTTTTATGTCGTAGCTCCGCGTCACCTGGTTCGTTTCTGCATGGTAGCCCACGATTTGGAGAAATTTCATATCATTTTTGCGCCCTGCTACAGTTTTTTTGCAAAACTGTGTCGCGATTAGGCCGAAGCGTGATGAGATCGCCCAAGCGCTCTTTTTGCCGAGATGATTGGGATTCGAATCCCGAAGTGGCGATGTAATTCGCAAGCTTCGGGCGCCGGCGGCGCATAGTCGCAGAGGCGATGTTGCTTGGCCGCAACTGGGGCGCGATCTTGCCCAAGGCCCCGCGGGCGCAGCCCGGTTCCGCCGGTCAGACGGGGACGGCGGTGGTATATTTGGTCGTCGACAGCGCGAAATGCGAAGCCGCGCCCCCCACGGACGGGTGATCGAGCAAAGTGCGCATCAGAAAATTCTCATAATCGGCGACATCGGCCGCTACGATACGCAGCAGATAATCCCATTCGCCCGACATAGAATAGCATTCCATCACCTCGGGGCGCGAGCGAATGAAATCCTCGAATGCGCCGCGCACTTCGCGCGCATGGCTGCGGACTCGGACGTTGCAGATCACGTTGACGCCCCTGCCGACTCGCTCTGCGTTGACCAGTCGTACGGTGGAGGAGAGGACGCCCGATTCCTCCAGCGTACGAATTCGGCGCCAGCAGGACGCTGAGGAGGATCCGACCCGTTCGGCCAGCTCAGCATGGCTGATCGAAGCGTCTTCCTGCAGTAGCGTCACGATTCGACGCTCGAGCGCGTCCAGTCCGGCACTTGGCTTCATATTTTGCGCCTATTGCGAACGATTGTTTCAGAAAACAGCCTAAGCAGCGGAAGATTGAAAGGCAAGCGCAGGTGAATCATGTAAATTTATATCCATGGCACAAGAAGAATATCAACGCCCTGAAGGGACGGCGGATGATTGGACCGTTCCGCAATCGTGGTCGCGTTACACCGATGTCGAGCATGCGACCTGGGATCGCCTGTTCGAGCGACAATCGAAAATGCTCCCGGGCCGGGTCGCGCCCGAGTTCCTCGCCGGGCTCGATGTGCTGCGCATGTCGAAGCCGGGCATCCCCGATTTCGATGAACTGAACCGGCGGCTGACCGATCTGACCGGATGGAGCGTGGTGGCGGTTCCGGGGCTCGTTCCGGACGAAGTGTTCTTCGAGCATTTGGCCAACCGCCGCTTCGTCGCGGGGCGTTTCATCCGAACGCCTGAGCAGCTCGATTATTTGCAGGAGCCGGATATCTTCCACGACGTGTTCGGGCATGTGCCGCTGCTGTCGAACCCGGTGTTCGCCGATTATATGGAGGCCTATGGCAAAGGCGGGCAGCGGGCTGCCGGGGCCGGGGCGATCGACAAATTGTCGCGGCTTTATTGGTACACGGTCGAGTTCGGGCTGATCCGATCGCGTGAGGGGATGCGCATCTACGGTGCGGGGATCGTCTCCTCCTACGGCGAGTCGCTGTTCGCGCTCGACGATGCATCGCCCAATCGCATTGCATTCGACCTGAAGCGCGTGATGCAGACCAAATATCGCATCGACGACTATCAGCAGAACTACTTCGTGATCGACAGTTTCGAGGACCTGCTGCGCGAGACGATCGAGACCGACTTCGGCCCGCTTTATGCCGAGCTGGAGGGAGCCGCGGATATCGAGATCGAGACTATCCTGCGCTCTGACAATGTCTATACCCACGGCACTCAGCAATATGCGCGTAGCCGTGACGCGGAGCTGACTGCGTGATTGAGGTTGTCCAGCAATCTGCGCCTGGGATGTTCGCGAATCTCGGGCCGCTGCCGGCGGATCCCCTGTTGGTGTTGATCGACATGCACCGCCGCGATCCGCGGCCGGACAAGATCGACCTGGGCGTCGGCGTCTACCGCGATGCAGCGGGGGACACGCCGGTGTTGGCTTCTGTGAAGGCGGCCGAGGCGCAGCTGCTCGCTGAACAGGACAGCAAATCCTATCTAGGCCCCGAAGGCGACATGCGCTTCGTCGAGCTCTTGGCTCCGATCCTGTTCGGGGCGGGCTATCGCCATGGTGACCGGCTGACCGGGGTGCAAACTCCCAGCGGGACTGGCGCGCTGCGGCTGGGCGCGGAGCTGATCGCGCGGGCGCGACCGGACGCGCGCGTCTGGATCGGAACGCCGAGCTGGCCGATCCACGCGCCGATCTTCGGCAGGGCGGGCCTCGAGGTGGAAGCGCATCGCCTGTTCGACGAGGCGACCCGCGAACTCGATTTTGCAGGCATGATGGCGGGGATCGAGCGCGCTGTGCCGGGAGACGTGCTGCTGCTCCATGCCTGCTGCCACAACCCGACCGGCGCGGGCTTCACTATCGAGCAATGGGCCGAGCTGGCGATATGGATGGCGACGCGCGGCGTGGTGCCGTTCATCGACCTTGCTTATCAGGGCCTGGGCGACGGGCTGGAGGCCGATGCGGCAGGGCTCAGGATCGTGCTGCAGGCCGTGCCCGAGGCACTGATCGCGTATAGCTGCGACAAGAATTTCGGCCTGTATCGCGATCGAGTCGGCGCGCTCTGGGTGCAGGCGGGTTCGTCCGCCGCGATCGGCCCGATCACCGATAATGTGCTTACGCTCGCCCGCAGCTTGTGGTCGATGCCGCCCGATCATGGCGCGGCGCTGGTCCGCCTGATCCTCGAATCGGAACTGCTTATTGCCGACTGGCACCAGGAGCTCGACGCGATGCGCGGCCGGCTCAACGGATTGCGCACCGCCTTCGCCGTGATGCACCCGCGACTCGCGCCGATCGGCCGCCAGCGCGGCATGTTCGCAATTCTGCCCCTCAGCCCCGAGCAGGTGGTCCAGGTGCGCGAGGATCACGGGATCTACATGGCGGGTTCGGGCCGGATCAATGTGGCCGGGCTTCAGGAGGCGACGATCCCCCGCATCGCCACGGCGCTCCTACCCTTTTTCGACTAGCTAGTCGGCAACGGCAGATCGGGCTTGCATGCGGCGGCGATGGTGCCGAGTGCACCTCCGTGACTTCGCACCGAATCCCGAAGAGCGATCGCTTGCGGCTAGGGCTGTTCGCCTTCGGCGATTTCGCGTTCAATCTCTACTGGCAGAGCGCCACGCTGTTCCTGCTCTTTTACTATACCGAAGTGCTGCGGCTGTCGGTGGGATGGGCGGCGACCACCTATATGATCGCCTTGGTGTGGGACGGGCTGGTCAGCCTGGCCGTCGGGATGTGGGCGGATCGGCATCGCGCGCAGGGCTATCGGCGCTATCTGACGCTGGGCGCGGTGCCGCTGGGGCTCTCCTTCATGCTGGCCTATCTGCCGCCGATGGGGAGCGGGGGCTGGGCTGCGGCGACGGTGCTGGCGACGCACCTGCTGTTCCGCACCGCGTATGCGGCGGTGAACATCCCCTATCTGGCCATGACCGCGCGGATCAGCGCCGATAGCGGCGATCGGGCGTTGGTGGCGGGATTGCGGATGTTGTTCGGGACGGGGGCGATGGTGATCGTCAGCCTGGGGACGGTGCCGCTGGGGCGGTGGCTGAGCGGGGGGGAGGCGCTGGGCAATAGCTATTTCACCAGCGCGGCGGCGTTCAGCGTAGTGGGGGCGGCGATTTTGCTGGCGGTGGGCTGGTGGGTGCCCGAGCGGACTGCGCCGATGGTCGAGGCGCGCATCTCGCTGCGAACGGCCCTCGCGAACCTCGCGGCGAACCGCGCCTTCGTGACGCTCAACGCGGCGATGGCGGCCGTCACGATCGCGTCGATCTTCCTGTCGAAATCGGTGCTCTATTATTACAAATACGAGCTTGGGGACGAGGCGGCGGGGCAGCTTGCCCTCGCCGCCATGGGCGTGGTCGGCGCGATCGCCGTGCCCTTCTGGACGATCGTCTGCCGGCGCGCCGGCGCCCGCGCGACCTGGTTCGCGGCGACGCTGCCGGCGGCGCTGCTGCTCGGACTGTTCGCGGCAGTGGCGGTGCGCGACACCGGCATGATGCGGCTGTTCCTGGTCGCGATCCAGCTGCTGCTGATCGGGCTGCACATCGCCTTCTGGGCGATGTTGCCGAACACGGTCGAGTGGGGCGAGCGCGAGACCGGGACGCGGCTGGAGGGCGCGGTGTTCGGGCTGGCGACGCTGGTGCAGCGAAGCGCGATCGGGCTGGCGACGGGACTGTTCGGGCTCACGCTGGACATGATCGGCTATCGCGCGACGATCGCGCAGTCGGCCGAGACGCTGGAGGGGCTGCGGCTCGCGATCGGGCTGGTGCCGCTGGCCTGCGTCGGGCTGTCGATCGCGCTGATGGCCGCGAACCCCCTCCGCCGCCGCGCCCATGCCGAACTGGTGGCGGAGCTGGAGCGGAGGGGGTGAGGCTCAGGCTTTCGCCAGCTCGAAGCGGCCCGAAAGCCCCGGGGCCTCGGCGGAGGGGGCGATCCACAGATCGAACAGGCCGGGCTCGACCGTCCAGCGATTGTCGGTCCCCACGAACATCAGGTCCGAGCGGCGCAGGGTGAACTCCACCTGCTGCGATTCGCCGGGCTTGAGCGCGATCTTGCGGAAGCCTTTTAGCTCGCGGACCGGGCGGGTGATGCTGGCGGTGCGATCGCGGATGTAGAGCTGGACGACTTCCTCGGCGGCGCGACTGCCGCTGTTGCGGACGACGGCGCGGACCTTGAGCGTGCCGTCCCAAGCGAGCGTCGGATCCAATCGCAGGTCGGCATAGTCGATCCGGCCGTAGGTTAGGCCGTGCCCGAACGGATAGAGCGCCGAATTGGGCACGCCGCGATAGTGCGTCTTATATTCCTGCAGCGGGCCATCGGGATTGGGCCGGCCGGTCGGCTTGTGGCTGTAATGATAGGGGACCTGGCCCGCCGCGCGCGGGAAGCTGACCGGCAGACGGCCCGAGGGCGCATAGGCGCCGTAAAGGATGTCGGCGAGGGCAGGGCCGGTCTCGGTGCCGAGGAACCAGCTGACCAGGATCGCCGGCGCATTCGCCACGGCGCCTTCGAGCGCGAGCGCGCGGCCGTTCTTGAGCAGCACGACGATCGGCTTGCCCGTGGCGGCGATCGCCTCCGCGAGCGCCATCTGGGGGGCGGGGACGACGATCTCGGTGACCGACTGTGCCTCGCCCGACATGCGCGTACCCTCGCCGATTGCGAGGATGACGACATCGGCGGCGCGCGCGGCGGCGACTGCAGCCTCGATGCCGCCGGCGAGCGGCGCTTCGACTTCGGAGCCCTCGGCCACGGTGATCAAGGCGGGGTTAGCAGCCGCGGCGCGCATGCCGGTGGCGAGATCGACTGCCTGCTTGTCGTCGCCATAGACGCACCAGGGGCCGACCAGATCGTGCTGGCCTGCCGCGAAGGGGCCGATCAGTGCGATCTTCTGATTCTTCCGCAGCGGCAGCAGATCGCCGTCATTCTTCAGGAGCACGACCGAGCGGCGCGCGGCCTCGCGGGCGAGCGCGCGGTGGGGCTTGGAGAGGACGACCGCTTTCTCGCGCCGCGGTTCGATGCGGCGGAAAGGATCGTCGAACAGGCCGAGCTTGGCTTTTACCGCGAGCACGCGGCGCACCGCCTGGTCGAGCCGCGCCATCGGCACGTCGCCGGCCTGCACGAGATCAGGCAGATGCTTCATGTAGAAGCCGCTCTGCATGCACATATCGACCCCGGCGAGGAAGGCGATGCGCGCGGCGTCGCGCGCGTCCCTGGCGAAGCCGTGCGCGATCATCTCCTCGTCGCCGGTATAATCGGAGACGACCAGCCCGCCATAATTCCACTCGCCATGAAGGACTTCGTCGAGCAGCCATTTGTTGCCGGTCGCGGGGATGCCCGACAATTCGTTGAACGAGGCCATCGCCGACAGCGCACCCGCATCGAACGCGGCCTGGAAGGGCGGGAAGTAGACTTCGCGCAAGGTGCGTTCGGAAACGTCGACCGTATTGTAATCGAGCCCTGCTTCGGCCGCGCCATAGGCCGCGAAATGCTTGGCGCAGGCGAGCACCGAGTCGCGATCGGTCAGGCGCTTGCCCTGGAAACCGCGCACGCGGGCGGCGGCGAAGAGGTTGCCGAGATAGACATCCTCGCCGGCGCCCTCGACGCCGCGACCCCAGCGGGCGTCGCGGGCAACGTCGACCATCGGCGCGAAGGTCCAGTCGATCCCGGCGGCGGCGGCTTCCACCGCGGCGATGTGCGCGGTGCGCTCGGCGAGATCGGGGTCCCAGCTCGCGGCTTCGCCCAGCGGCACCGGGAAGACGGTGCGGTGACCGTGGATGATGTCCGCGGCGAAGATCAGCGGGACCTTGAGCCGCGATTCCTGCATCGCGACGGTCTGCATCCGGCGCGACATTTCGGCGCCATTGCCGTTGAACACGCCGGTGAGCTGGCCATCGCGAACCTGCTGCAACTGCTCTTCGAAACTGGCACCGGCGGTGGGTGGATTGAGGTTCGTGGCAGCCGATCCGGCCCAGGCGGCGGCGTTGAGAGTCAGCTGGCCGGCCTTTTCCTGCGGGGTCATCCGGGCGATGAGGCCATCGATGAATGCGGGGGTGGCCGGATCCTCGATCGATCGGAACAGCGCGCGCGCCGGGCTGCTAGCCCAGGCGACGACCGCGCCTGCGCCCATCAGTGCGGCGCGTCGCGAAATCCGTGCTTCGACCATTTCCATTCCTCTCCTGACCCAGCGGCCCAGATGCATTTTTCGCTTGGGTCGTTTTGTGTAACCGGTTACATAGCATGCTGCACCGACAGGAACGCAACCGGTTTCGTCGCGTGCGAGTAGATTTGGCCCAACCGCAGGAACATGCGCGGGGCAGGGAGACGATCGGGATGGCGCAAGCCACTATTCGAGATGTTGCGCGCGAGGCGGAGGTTTCCGTCGCGTCGGTTTCGCGCGCGCTCAACGGCGCCGACAACGTTCATCCCGATACGCGTGCCCGCGTGAAGGCGGCGGCCGAGAAGCTGGGCTATGTTCCGCATGCCGGCGCGCGCAGCCTGAGCATGGCGCGTGCGCATGCGATCGGCGTGGTTCTTCCCGATCTGCACGGCGAATTCTTTTCGGAGATCGTGCGCGGCATGGACAAGGAAGCCAGCACGCGCGGCTTTCACCTTCTGCTCTCCAACATGCATGCCGATCTGGACGACGCGGTGCATGCGCTGCGCGCGATGCGCGGCCGGGTCGACGGGCTGGTGATGATGGCGCCGCATCTGGATGTGACCGCCTTGATGCGCAACATGCCGCAAAACGTCCCCGCCGTGCTGGTCAATTGCAGGGCCGATCGCGGTACCGCGACGCTGCTGGTGGACAATGTCGGCGGTGCGGACACGATGGTGCGGCACTTGCTGGCCAGCGGGCGGCGCTCGATCGCGCATGTGGCCGGCCCGGCGGGCAATCTGGACGCCGAGGAGCGACTGGCCGGATTCCGACTCTCGATGCGACGGCATGGCGGCATCGACAATCCGCTGGTGCTGCCCGGCGACTTTACCGAGGAAGCGGGCGCTGCGGCGGCGCGAGCGCTGATCGCGGGCGGAAAGCGGGTCGACGCGATCTTCGCCGCCAACGACATGATGGCGATCGGCTGCCTGATGGCGCTGCGCGAGGCGGGCATTTCGGTGCCCGGCCAGATCGCCGTGGCGGGCTTCGATGACATCCCCGTCGCCCACTATCTGCAACTAACCACGATGCGCGTGCGTATCGCAGAGATCGGCGCACTAGCCGTCACTCGGCTGACCGATCGGCTCGGCGGTCGAAGTGGCCCCCCGGCCACCGAACTACATGCGCCCGAAATCGTGGTCCGCACCACCACCGCTTGATACCAAAAAAGAAGGAACAGGGAAAATGAACAGCAAGGGGAAGGCATTCCGCGCCTATCTCGCCGCAGCGACGATGCTGAGCGCGGGCGCAGTCCTGTTGCCCGCGCCGGTCGCGGCGCAGGTGACGACGTCGCAACTTCGTGGCCAGGTGACCAATGGCGACGGTACCCCGGCGGCGGGCGCTGCGATCACGGCGCGAAGCACCGCCACCAACCAGACCAGCCGGGCTACCACCCAGGCGGACGGCAGCTACACGTTGGCGGGCCTGCGCGCGGGCGAATATGAAGTGACCGCAACGCTCGACGCCGTGTCTGACAGCCAGACGATTCAGATCGGGGTTGCGCAATCGGCATCGCTCGATCTGTCGATCGGCGGCGAGGCGACGGTCGTCGCCGGCGGCACCGCGGGCGGACCCGACATCGTCGTCACCGGATCGCGATTGCGCGAGACGCGGACCAGCGAAGTCGCGACCAACGTGAGCCAGGAGCAACTCCGCACGCTGCCGCAGACCGATCGCAACTTCCTGTCGTTCGCAGCGCTCGCGCCGGGCGTGCGCTACAATGACAGCGAGAGTAACAGGGGCATCCAGTCGGGCGCCGCGACCGCGAGCCAGGTCAATGTGTTCATCGACGGCGTGAGCCTGAAAAACAAGCTGCGCGAGGGCGGCGTCGCCGGCCAGCAGAACAGCCGCGGCAATCCCTTCGGTCAGCTCGCGGTGCAGGAATTCCGCGTCCTCACCCAGAATTACAAGGCCGAGTATGAACAGGCCGGCTCGGCGATCATCACCGCGATCACCAAATCGGGCACCAACGAATTTCACGGCGAGATATTCGGCCAATATACCGACAAGAAACTGAGCCAGAAGGGCTATTTCGACAAGCGCGAGAACCGGCCAGAGCCGGCATTCGAACGCAAGCAATATGGCATCTCGCTGGGTGGCCCGATCGTCAAGGATCGCCTGTTCTTCTTCGCCGCCTATGAAGGCAATGATCAGAACCGCGCCTTCAACGTCGACAGCACCGGCTCCGCGGAGGCAGTTACCGAGTTCGAGCGATTTTCGGGTCGCCGCCTGGCCGATTTCGAGGGCGCGTTCGTCAGCCCGTTCCGCGGCGACTTCTACTTCGGGAAGCTGACCCTCACCCCCGACGACCGGCAGATCTTCGATCTCTCGTTCAGCCGGCGCGAGGAGACCGACATCCAGAACTTCGGCGGCAATACTTCCTATGAGAATGCCGAAAACAAGATCAACCGGGTCGACACCTATCTCTTCAAATGGACCTATAGCGGCGATAATTTTACCAATGAATTCAACGCCAGCTATCTGGACTATCTGTTCAACCCGGTATCGCTGAACCCGGATCTGCCGACCTATGATTATGATTCGGTGATCATCTTCGGCGGCAAGGATTCGACTCGGAGCGAGCGTCAGAAGGGCCACACGCTGCGCAACGACTTCACCTACACCGGGCTCGACGGCCATGCCTTCAAGGTGGGCGCGCGGGTCGAGATCACCGATATCGAGTTCGACAACCAATCCTATATCCAGCCGCGCTTCACCTATCGCCGCGAGCCGCAGAACAACCTCAACTTCGCCTTCCCGGCGGAGGCGCGGCTGGGCCTCGGCAGCGGGCTGATCCAGGCGTCCAACACGCAGATCGGCCTCTATGCGCAGGACGATTGGGACATCACGCCGCGGCTGCAACTCAACCTGGGCGTGCGCTGGGATTATGAGACCAACGGTTTCAACAACGAATATCGCACGCCGGTCGCCGCGGCTGCGGCGCTGCGGTCGTTGCCGACCACCAGCTATTTCAACCCCGAAAACTACATTTCCGACGGCAGCAACCGCAAGCCTTTCACCGGGGCGATCGCCCTGCGGGTCGGCTTTTCCTGGGATCTGAGCGGCAATCGTTCGACGGTGATATTCGGCGGGTTCGGCCGCTATTACGACCGCAACAATTTCAGCAATACGGTCGACGAGCTCTCGCGAGCGATCAATCCGGTGGGCGTATTCCGCTTCTCAGCAAATGGCGCGCCCCGCGACGGCCTGCCGACGATCGCGTGGAACAATGCCTATCTGACGCGCGACGGCCTGCTGGCGCTCCGCGCAAGTTCGCAGAGCGCGGGCCTGCCGGAACTGTTCGCGGTGAAGAACGACGCCAGGCCGCCGGTCAACGACCAGGTCAGCCTGGGCGTCCGCCAGACCTTCGGGGTCTTCCAGGCCTCGGTGACGGGCTCCTATCAGCGCGGCCGCAACGGCTATACCAACCTGTTCGCGACGCGGAACAACAATGGTCTGGGCGGGTGCTGCAATACCGCGACGCTGGTGCCGCTGGGCTATGCCAACGCGCTGATCGGCTTCGACGGGCTCGACACGCGCTACAAGGCGCTGTTCGTCACGCTCGACAAGAATTATACCGAAAGCTCGGGGTGGGGACTGAACATCGCCTACACCCTCTCGAAGGGCGAGCAGAATGGCGGCGATCTGTTCAGCCTCGATGCGGTGACTCCGGACGATTATGGCTGGCGTCCGCGCAATGGCGACGAACGGCATCGCGTCGTCGTCTCGGGCATAGTCGACTTGCCGCTCGGCTTCCAATTCTCGACGCTGACGACGCTGGGCAGCGGCCAGGCATTCCGCGTCACCGACGGGACCAACGGCGCGACCTCGGGCTTCAACGACTTCTCGGCGCGATACACTCCCAAGAATTGCATCGAGGGGCTGCTTGCCTTCTGCGAAGTCAACGTCACGCTGGCGAAGAATTTCGAAGTGTTCGGCGGCGATCGCGTCCAGGTCGCGGTCGATCTTCTCAACGCCTTCAACAACAAGAATTTCGAAGGCTTCGACGATTTCTTCAACAACGCGATCAATCCGGAGACAGGCGGCGTTACCGATACGCTCGACTCCGAGGTGATCGGCCGGAACCTTCTCACGCTCCCGCGGCGCATCCAGTTCCGACTCGGATACCGCTTCTAATCGAACCCTCCCTGGGCGGGGCCGCTTCCCCTTTGTCGGCCCCGCCCCCTTTTTGGAGATTGAACTTGATTACCCGCCGTTCGCTACTCGCCCGCAGCTCCATCCTGGTGGCGGGGGGCGCGGCCGGCGCCTGTACGCCCGCGACCGGTGTCCGCACCGCGTCGTCGCAGAGCACGCTGATCGACGAGACGGCCGAACGAACCTTCCGATTCTTCTGGGACACCACCAACCCCCGCAACGGCCTAGTGCCCGATCGCTGGCCGAGTCGCCCCTTCGCCAGCATCGCCGCGGTCGGCTTCGCGCTGACCGCCTATCCGATCGGCGTCGAGCGTGGCTGGGTGAGCCGCGAGCAGGCGCTCGAGCGGACGCTGACGACGCTGCGATTCTTCTGGAACGCGCCGCAGGGACCCGCCGCCACCGGCGTCAGCGGGCATAAGGGCTTCTTCTACCATTTCCTCGACATGGAGACCGGGCACCGCTTCGGGCGGACCGAGCTGTCGTCGGTGGACACCAGCCTGTTGCTCGGTGGCATCCTGTTCGCCGCGAGCTACTTCACCGGCGCGTCGCCCGCAGAGCGCGAGATCCGCGACCTGGCCGGCAAGATCCATGCGCGAGTCGACTGGCGCTGGATGCAGGCGCGCGCGCCTTTTGTCTGCATGGGCTGGCATCCCGAGAGCGGGTTCATCCCGTCCGACTGGAAGGGCTATAACGAGGCGATGCTGGTCTATCTGCTCGGGCTCGGCGCGCCCGATCCGGCGCGGCGACTCGGGCCCGAGGCATGGACCGCCTGGACCGCGACCTATCCGAACAGCTGGCGCGGGGAGGGCGGCAGCCGCCACCTGGCGTTCGCCCCCCATTTCGGACACCAGTATAGCCACAGCTGGATCGACTTCCGCGGCATCCGCGACGCCATGATGCGCGATGCGGGCATGGACTATTTCGAAAATAGCCGCCGCGCGACTTATGCCCAGCGCGACTATGCCATCCGCAACCCGATGGGGTGGAAAGGCTATTCGGCCGATATCTGGGGCCTGACCGCCTGCGACGGCCCGCTGGGCGGCACCCACAGGATCGACGGTCAGCCGCGCCAGTTCCGCACTTACTCGGCGCGCGGCCCGCTCGGGCTGCCCGACGAATTCGACGACGGCACGCTGGCGCCGACCGCGGCGCTCGCCTCGATCGCCTTCGCGCCCGAGATCGTATTGCCCTGCGCCACGGCGATGCATGCGCGCTATGGACGCAAGCTCTATGGGAAATACGGCTTTCTCGACAGCTTCAATCCGACGCTGGCGGGGGCGGGGCTTCCAGTCGAGAAGGGTGCGGTCGATCCCGAACTCGGCTGGTTCGACGACGAATATCTGGGAATCGACCAGGGTCCGATCCTGGCGATGATCGCCAACCATCAGGATGATTTCGTCTGGAGGTATATGCGCAAGTCCGCACCGATCCGTGACGGGCTGCTGCGCGCAGGGTTCGGCGGAGGTTGGCTGGCGTGATGCTCGGCGCGCTGCTGCTCGCCGCCGCCGCGGCGCCGCAGGCGATCGAGCGGTTCGACACGATCGAGGGCTGGAGCGCGCAGGCATCCGACGGGGTGAGTTCGCGCATCGCCTCGGTCCCGGGCCAGCAGGGCAAGGCGCTGCGGCTCAGCTACGATTTCGGGCGGGTGTCGGGATATGCCTTCGCACGCAAAGTCTTGCCCGTTATCTTTCCAGAGAATTACGAACTGCGTTTCCGCGTTCGGGGGACCGGCGGGGTCAATGATCTGCAGTTGAAGTTCGTCGATGCCTCGGGCGAGAATGTCTGGTGGTATCAGATCGTCAACTTCCGCCCGGGCGCCGCGTGGCAGACGGTGCGCGTGCGGCGGCGCGACCTGAGCTTCGCCTGGGGGCCGAAGACCGACAAGGTCTTGCGCCGAACCGCGTCGCTGGAACTGGTCGTGGTGCGCGGCCGCGACGGCGGGGCCGGGCATGTCGAGATCGACGAGCTGGAACTGGAGCCGCTCCCGGCGAACCCGCCGGCACCTGCCGCGCCCGCCCTTTCGGACTCGCGGGCGATGGACGGCGCGGTCGCCACCAGCGCTCCGCTGACCAGCCGCCGTCCGCTGGTGATCGACTTCGGCGGTCCGCGCGAGCTTGGAGGGCTGGTGCTGCACTGGGCGCAAGGCTCCGCGCCGCGTGCCTATCGCATCGAAGGCAGCGACGATCGGAAGCGCTGGCGCACGCTGCGGACGGTCCAGAACGGCAATGGCGGCGAGGATCCGCTGCCGCTGCCCGCTACCGAGGTCCGGGCGCTGCGGATCGTGCCCGAGGACGCCGCGTCGCTCGCCGAAGTGACCCTCAAGCCGGTGGAATGGGGCGCCAACCTCAATGCCTTCACCCTCACGGCTGCCAAGACAGCGCCGCGCGGCGCCTATCCGCGCGGCTTCGTCGAGCAAAGCTATTGGACGCTGGCGGGCGCCGACGGCGCGCTCGATAGCGGGCTGATCAACGAGGATGGCGCGATCGAGGTGGGCAAGGGCGGCTTCTCGATCGAGCCCTTCGTGATCGAAGGCGGCAGGCGCTTCTCCTGGGCGGACGTGACGGCGCGGCACAGCCTGGAGGATGGCTATCTGCCCTTGCCGCATGTCGAATGGGCAGGCCCCGGCTGGACGCTCGACAGTGCGCTGGTCGCGGATCCGGTGTCGCAGGCCGGGCGGCTGGCAGCGCAGTATCGGCTGACCAACGAGGGCGCTACCGAACGGCGGCTGACGCTGATGCTGGCGCTGCGCCCCTATCAGGTGAACCCCGCGGCGCAGTTTCTGAGCCAGCAGGGCGGGGTCAGCCCGATCGGCAGAATCGTCACGCAGGGCACTGCGGTGACCGTAACCGCGCCCGGCGCGATCGACGGCGATGCGGACGTGGTGCGCCGGCTGCGGCTGGGGCGTGCGCCGGGGCGGGCGGCCTTCGGCACGTTCGACTCGGGCGATGCGATCGATCGGGCTCCTTTGGACGCTACCTCGATCGAGGATCCGCAACGCATGGCGTCCGCAGCGTTGCGCTATGACGTCGTGCTCAAGCCGGGGGAGAGCTTCACGCTTCCGCTGCTGATCGGCGCCAAAGGCGAGCCGCTACCAGCCGCCTATGATGGCAGTGCCCATAGCGCGCTCCATGGTGCGGCCGTTTCCTACTGGCGTGCGAGATTGGGGGAGGTGGACATCCGCCTGCCCGCGGCGTTTGGCCATATCGGCGATACGGTGCGCAGCGCGACCGCGCAGATGCTGATGAGCCGCGCCGGGCCGATGCTGAAGCCGGGCACGCGCTCCTATAATCGCAGCTGGATCCGCGATGGCGCCATGATTTCCGACGGGCTGTTGCGGCTGGGGATCGATCAGCCCGCGATCGACTATGCCGACTGGTATTCCAACTATCTGTTCGAAAATGGCAAGGTGCCCTGCTGCGTCGATTTCCGCGGCGCCGATCCGGTGCCCGAGAATGACAGCCATGGCCAATATATCCACCTGCTGACCCAGCTCTATCGCTTCACCGGCGACAGGAGCCGGCTCGAGGCGGGATGGCCCAAGCTGCTGGCGGCGCAACGCTATATGGAAGGGCTGCGCCAATCCGAGCGGACGCCGGCGAACCAGATTCCCGAGCGACGCATGCTCTATGGCCTGATGCCGCCGTCGATCAGCCATGAGGGCTATTCGGCCAAGCCCCAATACAGCCTGTGGGACGATTTCTGGGCGCTGCGCGGCTACAAGGATGCGGCTTTTGCGGCGACCGTCCTCGGCAAGCCCGAGGCCAAGGCGATCGCCGCGCAGCGCGACGAATTCCAGACCGATCTGCACGCGGCGATCCGCGCGGCGGCGGTGCACTGGAAGATCGACTATATCCCGGGCGCCACGAGCCTGGGCGATCTCGACGCCACCTCCACCACGATGGCGTTCGACCCCGCGGGCGAGGCAGACCGGCTCGATCCGCAGCAATTGCGCCGGACGTTCGAGCGCTATTGGGCTAACTTCGTCGCACGGCGCGACGGGAAGATCGCCTGGGCGGATTATACGCCTTATGAACTGCGCACGGTCTCGGCCTTCGTTCGGCTCGGCTGGCGGAAGCGGGCGAACGAGGCGCTGGAATTCTTCTTACGCGATCGACGGCCACAGGCCTGGAACGGCTGGGCCGAAGTGGTCGGCCGCGATCCGCGCGAGATCCGCTTCATCGGCGATATGCCGCATGCCTGGGTGGCCTCGGACTATATTCGCTCGGCGCTCGATCTGTTCGCTTACGAGAAAGACGACAGGATCGTGCTCGGCGCCGGATTGTCGCCCGAAATGCTGGCGGGGGAGGGCGCTGCGATCCGCGGGTTGCGCACCTCGGTCGGCACGCTGGATTTCGGCATGAGGACAGACGCGACGCGGCTGCTCGTGACGCTGGGCGGTTCGGCTCGACCTGCGGGCGGCTACCTCCTCCCCTGGCCGTTATCGGGCAGCCCGGGCGCGGCGCGGATCGACGGCAAGCCCGCGCGCTTCGAGGCCAAGGGCCTGACGATCCCGACGGGTGCGAAGCGCGTTGAGGTCAGGCTGCGCTGACGATCCGGACGCGTCAGCGGGAAACCTCGATCGAGTCGCCGAAGGTGACCGACATCAGGACCTTGCCTTCCTCGTCCTCGATGTCGATGCGATGCTTCAGGTCCAGCTTGCCCAGCCGCACCGCGGCCGAGGCGAGGTCGCGCGCATATTCGATCGCCTTGAGGTGCGCGACCGCGAGGTTTGCGTGCTGTTCGCTCTCTTCGGCCGGGGCATCGATGTCGTTCAGGACGTGGAAACGATAATTGGGCATCCAGCAAAAATGCCGCCGGCGGCGCTCGGTTCCGCGGTCGGATACGGACTAGCTGCCTGGAAATGATCGCCGGATCAGCAGGCGGCACACAAGGGCGCACGAAGGCGATTGCCTGCGATTAGGCGCTTCGACTGATCTGTGTTAAACAAGCTTCATTGTTGACATACGCCCGCAGGCGTCGATGACTGAGAGTGCTAATAAGCTCCCGCTTGCAGATCGGGAGCTTCGTATGCCTCGCCCAGACACCACAGAACTGCAACTTTTCGCCGAGCGCCTCACGGCGCGGTCGGTCCTGAGCGAGGAGGAGCGACAGGCCATTCTCACGCTGCCGACCCACGTGATCCACGTCGCCCGGAAGCATGATTTCGCCTATATCAACGAAGAGACTTCCTATGCCAGCCTGATCGCCTCGGGCATCGTCGGTCGCTTCGGCGAAGGTCCGAGCGGCGCGCGGCAAATCACCGCTTTCCATCTGCCGGGTGATATCGTCGATCTCCACTCGGCGGTTCGACCCGTTGGCATTGGCGGGTTGAGCGCGCTTTGCGACACCACGATCCTGCGCATTCCGCACGCGGCGATCCGTGGGGTGGCGGCGCGCTATCCCGCCATCGCCGAAGCATTCTGGCGCGACTGCATGTTCGACGCCGCCGTGTTGATGCAGTGGATCGTGAATGTCGGCCGGCGCGACGCCAGGACCCGGCTCGCGCACATCTTTTGCGAGATGGCGATCCGTTGCGGCAATGATCGCGAGGTGCTGACCGAATATGCCTTTCCGGTGACCCAGGAACAGCTCGGCGATGCGGCGGCGCTCACGCCAGTGCATGTCAATCGGTCGCTCAAGACGCTGAAGAGTCTGATGACGATCCGCGGGGGGCATGTGGACATCCACGACTGGGATGGCCTTGCGCGCGTGGGCGAATTCGATTCCGCCTATCTGGTGGCCGACATGGCCCCCGAGCGCAACGGGCGATTGCTCGCCGTCGCTTGAGCCGGTGCAGTGGTTCATCCGGCCCTGGCATGCACGGGGGCGGGCCGGTGCGATGCCAATAGATCGGCGAGCGCCCATACCGCGCCGGCCATTGCGAGATTGATCGCGCTACCGCTCCAGCCGATTGCCGCCGAGGGATCGGCGAAGACCCGGGGCGCCCATACGAAGGCCCCGAACGACAAGAACATCGCCGCTAGAAGGCGCGCAGCCGCTTCGGCCCTGAAGCCGACGATCAAGGCCACGCCCGCACCGAAATGGAGTGCGCCCGTGGCCATTGCCCAGAAGCCTGGGCCGGGCGGAAGCCAGGCCGGGGTCATCGAGACCGTCTCGGCGAGGCTCAGGAAATGGGCCAGGCCGAAGACGAGCTCGCACAGACCGAAGGCGATGCGGCAGGCCGCGACCGCCCCTGGCGCTTTCTTGCCCGCGATCAGCATCGCCGCGACGGCGCCGAGGGCGAGGGCAAGCTGCTCGCAGAAGCCGAGCCAGGTGCCGATGAGCGACGGAAAGGCTGCAACTCGCCGGAGCCAGGACAAGGCGAAGAGCAAATAGAGCGCGAAGAGAATCGTTGCCGCGGCGGGCACGGACTGCCGGCGTTGGAGCGCGATGCCGGCGAGGGTGAACAGCGACGCGCCGGCGTAAGCGAGCCAGACCTGGCTGCGCACGACGTCCGGCACCGGATGCCACACCATCGTGAACTCGCCGCGCAACAGGCCGATCAGGCCCAGTCCCGTGGACGCCAAGCCGAAGAGCATGGGGCCCCACGGATGGGTTCGGGCTGTGGGGGTCGGGTCGCTGCGCATCGGGGTCTCCCAGAAGGCCCGAAGGGTAACAAGCGGGATATCGCATCGATAGCCGTCGGCACGATCCCGCCCGATTTGCGCGGATCTTTTGATATTGTCGGCACTGCGCGCGGCCATGCGCTCTGATGTGAGACGAGCCGTCGACGACGATTCAGGCGGAGGTTCGTCGCCGATCGTGCCGCAATTCGCTCGGCAGGGTGAATTCGATATTCTCGTCGAGCCCGTCGAGCTGCGAGACCACGAGGGGGCGCAGCCGTTCCAGGGCCGCGACCACGCTGTCCACCAGTTCATCCGGGGCGGACGCGCCGGCGGTGATGCCGACGGTCGCGACGCCCTGAAGCCAGTCCGGATCCACGCCATCGCCATCGTCGACGAGCTGGCTGGGGATGCCCATTTCCGCGCCGATTTCGCGCAGCCGGTTCGAGTTCGAGCTGTTGGCGGCGCCGACGACGATCAGCAGGTCGCTGATCCGGGCGAGATCGCGCACCGCGCTCTGGCGGTTTTGCGTGGCGTAGCAGATGTCCGACGTCTCGGGGCCTATCACGTCGCTGAAGCGCGCGGTCAGCGCATCGATGATCGCGCGGGTATCGTCGACGCTGAGCGTGGTCTGGGTGACATAGGCGATCGGGGCGTCGCGGGGGATCGGCAGCGCCGCAACCGCGGCGGGGGTGGAGATCAAGTGGATCGGCGCATCGATCTGACCCATCGTGCCTTCGACTTCGGCATGGCCGGCATGGCCGATCAGGATCAGCGTGCGCCCCGATCTGGCGTAGCGGCGGCCCTGGATATGGACCTTGGTCACCAGCGGGCAGGTCGCGTCGATTACCGGCAGGCCGCGTCGGACGGCATCCTGCTCCACCGCGCGGGGGACGCCGTGCGCGCTGAAGATCGTCAGGGCGCCGGCGGGTACTTCGGAAAGATCGTCGACGAACACCGCGCCCTTGCGTCGCAGCTTGTCGACGACATGGCGATTGTGGACGATTTCGTGGCGGACATAGACCGGGCCCTGCTCGCGCTCGAGCGCGCGCTCGACGATGTCGATTGCGCGCACCACCCCGGCGCAAAAACCTCGCGGCTTCGCGAGGACGATGTGCAAGCGTGGTTCGCTATCGCCCCCCCGAGCCCCCAGCATCAGCGGACGACGAGCTTCGTGTAAAGGTGCCAGGTGGAATAGCCCAGCCACGGCAGCACCACCGCCAGACCGACCGCAAACGGGATCGTACCGAGCAGCAGCAGGGCCGCGACGCGCAGCCCCCAGCCGAACACCACAGCCGGATTCTTTCGGACGGCGGCCAGCGAGGTGCGCACTGCCACCCCTGCATCGACCGGTTTGTCGACGACCATCGGGAAGGATACCAACGCAAAGACCAGCGTGACGATCGCGAAGGCCAGCCCGGCGAGATTGCCGAGGATGATCAGTTCCCAGCCTTCGCGGGTCGTGAACAGTCGGCCGAGCAGATCACCGACTTGCATCGGCGCTTCGGCGCCGAACGTCACCGCATAGATTGCATAGGCGACCACCAGCCAGCCGATGAACAAGGCCGCCAGCCCGGCGGTCAGCATGGCGAGCGGGACCCGGCTGCGGCCATTGAGCGGGTCGAGGAAATGCCACCAGCTCGAATCGCGCTTTTCCTCGCGGCGCCGCGCCAGCTCGTAGAAGCCCGAGGCCGCGGCGGGCCCGGCGATCGACAATCCGGCGACGAGCGGAAAGAACAGCGGCAGCAGCGGATCGTTGAGGGTCACCACCGCCGCGATGAGGCAGATGATCGGATATACCAGGCCGATCACGATGAGGTCGCCGCGTTTTGCGAGGAAATCCTTCCATCCCTCGCGCAGCGCCCAGTTCAGGTCGCCGGTGCCGATCCGCCGGACTTCGGGTATCTCGTCGGAAGCGGCGGCTGCAGAGTCCAGAATCGTCGGCATATGCGATCTCCGATCCTGGATAATGTGCGCGCTGGTCCTCGATAGTGTCAACCGTGCCGTACACTCCTCGTGTCAACATTGACCTGATTCACGCGAAGGGCCGATTCAGGCGGACGATGGCGCTGTTGAGCCATGTGGCGAAGCTGACCCACAGGAGGTAGGGCACGATCAGCAGGCTCGCGAATTGCGAGATCGGCCAGAGCCCGACGACGAGCGCGACGAGAGAGGCCCAGAGGAAGACGACTTCGATCAGCGCCCAATCGGGCCGTCGCATGCGGAAGAAGAGCGGGCTCCACAGCGCGTGGAAGACGGCGTTGGTGGCGAACAGGATGATCACGCTGCTGCGCTCTGCGTCATTGGCGGCCGCGTTCCAGGCAGTCACCGCCGACCATGCGGCGAGGCCGAGGATCAGCGTCCAGGCCGGGCCGAACAGCCAATTGGGGGGCTGCAGCGTCGGCTTGCGCAGATTGTGGTACCAGGGCCCGATCGGCGTCATCAGCCCCCCGAACGCGCCGAGGAAGATCGCCACGCCCGCGGCGACGAGGATCGGGGTCCACATTGCGTCATGTCCATATTGAAGAGTGTCCAGTGCGTGGTACAGCGTGTCTGTGCGCGTGTCGTTCCCCTTTTCCGCGATCGTCGGCCAGGACGAGATGAAATTGGCGTTGCTGATCGCTGCGGTGGACGCGCGAATCGGTGGGGTGATGGTGTTCGGGGACCGGGGCACCGGCAAGTCGACCGCGGTTCGCGCCCTTGCTGCCCTGCTGCCGCCGATCCCGGCGGCGCAGGCGGGGTATCAGGACGGTTCGCCGCGCAAGGGCAACGTTGCGGTGCCGTTCGTCGACTTGCCGCTCGGCGCCACCGAGGACCGCGTGGTTGGCGCGCTCGATCTGGAACGTGCACTGGGCGCGGGGGTAAAGGCGTTCGAACCGGGGCTGCTGGCGCGCGCGAATGGCGGCTTCCTGTATATCGACGAAGTCAATCTGCTCGAGGATCATATCGTCGATCTGCTGCTCGACGTCGCCGCATCGGGCGAGAATGTCGTCGAGCGCGAGGGGCTGAGCGTGCGGCATCCGGCGCGCTTCGTGCTGGTGGGGAGCGGCAATCCCGAAGAAGGCGAGTTGCGTCCGCAACTTCTGGATCGGTTCGGGCTTTCCGTGGAAGTGCGCACGCCGCAGGATCTTCAGCAGCGGATCGAGATATTGAAGCGCTGCGACGCCTTCGAGCGCGAGCCCGATACCTTCGCCGAGACGTGGCGGCGGGCCGAACGCAAGACCTTGAAGCGGATTGCTGCAGGCCGTGCGGCTTTGGCGGGTGTCGCGGTGCCCGACCAAGTGCTGGGGTTCGCGTCACGGCTATGCATGGCGGTCGGCGCGGACGGCCTGCGCGGCGAGCTTACCCTGATGCGATCGGCGCGGGCGCTGGCGGCGCTCGATGGCGCCGGTGTCGCCACCACCGAGCACATCCATCGTGTCGCACCGCTGGCGCTGCGACACCGCCTTCGTCGCAATGTGCTCGACGAGACCGGATCGACGGTGCGGATCGAACGGGCGCTGGAGGAATTGGCGGCGTGAGTGCGCCGGGCGAGGATGCGCCCGATGCATTTGCGGATGCGCTGATCGCGGCGCGGCTGTGCGGGATCGATCCCGGACTTGGCGGAATGATCCTGCGTGGCGGGGGGGAACTTCGCGACACGGTGATTGCCGAATTGCGGGCGGCTCTGCCGGAGGCGGCGCCGGTCCGGCGAATCCCGGCGCATATCGACGATGAACGAATGCTCGGCGGGCTCGACTTAACGCTGACCTTGGCGAGGGGCACGCCGGTGTCGCGGATCGGGCTGCTCGCCGAAGCGGATGGCGGAATCATCATAGTGCCGATGGCCGAGCGAGTCTCCGATGCCAATGCCGGGCGGATCGCGGGGGTGATCGATAGCGGGGCGATCACGGTCGAGCGAGACGGTGTTACGCTGCAAAGCGAGGCGCGGTTCCTGGTTGTGGCGCTGGATGACGGCATCGAACCGGACGAGCGGGCTCCGGTGGCATTGGCCGAACGAGCGGCGTTCTGGGTGGATCTGACCCGATCCTCCCCGGAACGGGGAGGGGGACCGCCAGCCGAAGGCTGGGGGTGGAGGGGGCCCGCCCCAGGCGAATCGCTCGAGGTGCTCCCCCTCCACCATGCTTCGCATGGTCCCCCTCCCCGTACCGGGGAGGATCTTTTGTCCGCGATCGTCGCCACGGCAGCGGCGCTTGGTATCGATTCCGCGCGTGCGCCGCTGTTCGCGCTGCGGGCGGCGCGCGCTGCGGCTCGGCTGGCCGGGCGCGATGCGATTGCCGATGTGGATGTCGCGCTCGCCGCGCGCCTCGTGCTGGCACCGCGCGCCACGCGCATGCCGATGGCAGCCGAAGAGCCGCAGCCCGAAGCGCCGCCGCCACCGCCACCTCCTGAGGGCGACCAGGGCGAGGAGGAGCGCGAGCCCGGTCCTCTCGAGGATGTCGTGCTCGCCGCGGCGCTGGCGGCATTGCCTAAGGACGTGCTCGCGAAGATCGCCGCGGGGGGCAATCGCCGCGCCGCCCCGACTCGCGCGCAGGGTGCGGGCGAACGGCGCAAGTCGCCGGCGCGCGGGCGGCCGATGGGGACGCGGGCCGGCATGCCCGGCGGGGGGCGGCGGTTGAGCCTGATCGATACGTTGCGCGCCGCGGCGCCCTGGCAGCGGCTGCGCGGGCGCGAGGATCGCATCCTGGTCCGTCGCGACGATCTGCGGATTCGCCGGTTCGAATCGCGCGCCGAGGCGCTGACGATCTTCGCAGTCGATGCCTCGGGATCGTCGGCACTGGCGCGCCTGGCCGAGGCGAAGGGCGCGGTCGAACTGCTGCTGGCCGAAGCCTATGTGAAGCGCGCGCAGGTTGCCTTGGTGTCGTTTCGCGGGACTTCGGCCGAGCTGCTGCTGCCGCCGACACGCTCGCTGGCCCGCGCGCGGCGCTCGCTTGCCGAGCTGCCGGGGGGTGGCGGGACGCCGCTGGCGGCAGGATTGAACGCCGCGCGCGAGCTTGCCGAGGCGGCGCGGGCGCGGGGTCGGACGCCGTTCGTGGTGGTGCTGACCGATGGTCGCGCCAATATCGCTGCCGACGGCAGTGCCGTGCGCGCCACCGCCGAGGCGGACGCCGATGCCGCAGCGCGGGCGATCGGCGCGGCGGGGATCGCCGCCGCGTTCGTCGACATCTCGGCGCGGCCCCGGCCCGAGGGCGCGGCGCTCGCGGCGGCGATGCGCGCGCGATACCTGCCGCTCCCGCGCGCCGATGCGGCGGCGATGCATGCGGCGGTCAGCGCGGTCCAGCGCGGATGAGCGCCGCGCCGCGCTGGGACGTGGAAGGTCGCGACTGGCCCAATCGCGCGTCCAGCCGCTTCGTCGATACCGGCCGGGTGCGCTGGCATGTGCAGGTGATGGGGGAGGGGCCGGTGTTGCTCCTGCTCCACGGCACCGGCGCGGCGACGCATAGCTGGCGCGCTCTGGCGCCGTTGCTCGCCGAGCATTTCACGATCGTCGCGCCCGATCTGCCCGGGCACGGCTTTACCAGCGGGCGTCCGGCCGGGGGCCTGTCGATGCCGGCGATGGCGCGCGCGGTGGGCGACCTGATGCGCGCCCTGGACGTGACCCCGGGCTTTGTGGTCGGGCATTCGGCGGGTGCGGCAATTGCGGTTCGGATGGCGCTCGACGGGGTATGCGAGTCCGACGCGATCATTGGCCTGAACGCGGCGCTCCTGCCCTTTCCGGGGCTTGGCGCGAAGCTGTTTCCGTCGCTGGCGCGGCTGTTGTTCGTCAATCCATTCGCGCCGCATTTCTTCGCGCGGATGGCGCGGACCCAGGGCGAGACCGCGCGATTCCTGCTACGCAGCACGGGCTCGCGGATCGATGCTGCCGGAATCGGCTTCTACCAGCGCCTGTTCGCGACACCCGGGCATTGTGCCGGCGCGATCACGATGATGGCCGATTGGGACCTCGGGTCGCTCGCGCGCGACCTGCCGCGCCTGCAGACCCGGCTGCTGCTCGTCCATGGCGCGGCCGACGCAGCGATCCCGCTGTCGAGCGCGCGCAAGGCTGCGCCGATGGTCGGCAACGGCGGAGTGGTCGCCCTCGACGGGCTCGGCCACCTGGCGCATGAGGAGCGACCAAGCGAGGTCGCCGCGATCGTCCGCCAGTTCGCCGAGGAGCCGTGATGGAAAGCCGATATTTCAGCCTGCTCGACATGGCGATCGCGGGCGTGCCGGTGATCCTCTTCTGCATCTGGCAGCTCATTTCGATCAATCGCGAGATCGCCCGGGGCAAGAAGCCGCCCGAGGAGCCCTGATCCTTCACCAAAAGGCGCGCGGCATCCGGTAAGGGAGCATCGACTGGACGATCGGCGAGCGGAAGCGCCCGAGCGACAGGCTTTCGTGCACCGCATGGACATCCTCGCCGAACAAGCGCGTCGCCAGTTTTGAGCGCGCGTAGAAGGGCGCGTCGATCCAGGTCTTGAGCACGCGCGGGGCGTGGCCCGAATCGACTCGAGTCGCGCGCTGGACCAGCCATCCGGTGCGCGGGAGCCTGGCGGGGGCGGGCTGGACAACATCATGCCAGCGCCCCTGGCGATCGAATTTGAGCGCGAGGTCGAAGGGGGTGCCGTCGCGCCGCCGCCCCTCATAAAGGACTGCGACGTCGTTCTTCAGATGCGCGCGCGACCAGTGCCAGTCGTCGAAACCGGCTTCGAGCGGCTCGTCGCCGAAGTTCGAGTCGAAATAGCCCGGCCCGCTCCAGCGCGTGCCGGGACTCGTCATTGACACTTCGACATGCGCGCGCGGTGCCACCGGGTGCCAGCGATGCCTGCCGTCGGGGTCGAGCATGAAGGCGGTGGTGCCGATCATCTCGGGCGTGACGCGGACCGTACCGCGCACCTTGTAGGGGAGGGGCGCCGAAATCTCGGCGATGTCGATCACCAGCGTATCGCCGTCCCACTGCATCCCGCTGGGGCCTACGGCGAAATGATCGGCGCTGCGATCCACGCGGCTAGCGGGGCGCTCGGTCATCGCCCAGGCGGATCCGCGCGGACCGTTCAGCGAGACGTTGATCGCGCAATGGTTCTCGGGATTGCCGCGTCCGGAAAGCTTGTAATAAGGCGAGAAGACGCTGCCGATGAAGGCGATGATCGTCAGGCCATGGGCGCCGTCCGCGCTGGTCGCGTCGATATACCACCAGGCATAGCCATTGGCCGCGACCGCGACATCGAAGCGCGGTCCCTGAGCAAGCATTCGACGGCTAATCGGCCGGAAAGCGCCGCCATCGGGACGCCCGCGCCGGGGTGCGTGCTCCCGCCCGCGCAGTAGATCCCAGGGATCCGCGTCCGGCTGCCCTGCCGGCGGAAGGAGGCCGCCCACCCGTGCGAGGCCGGTCCATAAAGGGCCCCACCCGTCGACGGAAACAGGCGCTCGAAGTCGGTCGGCGTCGTCAGCACCGTCCCCGACTCTGGCGAGTCCCCCAGATCGAGCGAAAGCCCCGCCCGCGAAACGCCGTCCAGCATCCGCACTCTGCATGTTTCGATCTCCGCTGGTGTGAAGGGGGTGCCGTCGCCGGTGGCGGGCGCGTTGACGATGATCTGGAAGCGCTCGCGGCCCTGGGGACTGGCGGCGCTGTCGTCGCGGTCCTGCGCGCAAACATAGATGCTGGGCGCTTGCGCCAGCCGTCCGCTGGCGAGCGCGGCGAACTCGGCCGGGTAATCGGCCGAGAAGAAGACATTGTGTCGCGCGAGCGGGAAGCCGCTCGCGGTCGCGTGTGCGGTCCAGACCATCGCGCTGAGCGAGCGGCGCTTTGACGGCAGGGCGGATGTTGCGCGCCGTGCCGCCTCGCCAAACCGGCCCGCGCCGATTGCGGCGGGATCGGCGTTGCAGACCACCGATCCGGCGCCGATCCGCTCGCCACTGCCCAGGATCACGCCCGCCGCACGGCCGCGCTCGACCAGGATTTCGCGCACCGGCGCGTCGTAGCGAAAACGCACGCCGTTGTTTCGGCCGAGCGATTCCAGGGCCTGGGCCAAGCGGTGCATGCCGCCGTCGACCAGCCACACCCCGCTCGCCTCGACATGCGCGATCAGCATCAGCGTCGCGGGGCATTGGAAAGGGGAGGAGCCGCAATAGGTGGCGTAGCGTCCGAACAATTGCTGCAACCGCGGATCGCGGAAATATCGGCCCAGCGCGCGCCACATCGAGACATAAGCGCGCAGATTGAGGTAGTCGGGGAGGCCGCGCGCGCCCATCCGCCAGCCCAGGGTGATCGGATCGGTCTTGGTCTCGCGCAGGAACGGCCGGTCGAGCGCGTCGAACAGCCGCTTGGCCTCGGCCCGGAAACGGCGATAGCCGCGTGCTTCGCCGGCGCCGGCAAACGCGCCGATCGCGGCTTCGCTTGCTGCCGGGTCGGCGTACAGGTCGAGCCGCGCCTCCCCCCAGGCATGGCGCGCGAGCGTCGAGGCGGGGCGCATGCTGAGGTGATCGTCGAGCGACGTGCCGCACGCAGCGAAGATTTCCTCGAACAAGGGGCGCATCGTGAAGACGGTGGGCCCGGCGTCGATCGCGACGCCGTCGGTGGTGATCGCACGCAATTTGCCGCCGGGGCCTGCCGCCGCTTCGACCACGGTGACGTCGCAGCCACGCGCGGCGAGCAAAGCGGCGCTTACCAGCCCGCCGACCCCCGCTCCGATCACGACGATCCGTTCGTCCGACATCGCACCCCTTTCGATTGACGATGCTATCATCTGTCCACACAACTGGACACATGCATTCGTCCAACGCACAAAATTTCGGCTGGCGCGGTCGCTGGATCGCCTGGCGCAACCGCATTTTCGGGTCCGAACGGTTTCAGCGCTTCGCGGTGCGCTTCCCGTTGACGCGTCCGATCGCGCGACGGCGTGCGCGGGGGCTGTTCGATCTTGTGGCCGGATTCACCTATTCGCAGATCCTGGCGGCATGCGTGCAGACGGGCCTGCTCGACTTGCTTGCAGAGGGCCCGCTCGACACCGCGACGATCGCGACGCGCATCGACCTGCCGCCCGCCGGGGCCGAACGCCTGTTGCGCGGGGCGGCGGCACTCGGGCTGGTCGAGCCGATCGCCAATGCCTGGGCCTTGGGGAGCGACGGCGCAGCGCTGCGCGGCAATCGCGGGATCGCCGAAATGGTGGCGCACCATCACCTGCTCTACGCCGATCTCTCCGATCCGGTGGCGTTGTTGCGGCGGGGCGGGGGAGGCGGTCAGTTGTCGCGGCACTGGCATTATGCCGAGTCGTCGGGAAACGGGGATGCGAATGCCGTGGCCGCTTACTCGGCCCTGATGGCGCGCTCCCAGCCCCTGATCGCGGCGCAGGCGATCGATTGCTATCGCTTCGATCGCCACCGCCGGCTGCTCGACGTCGGCGGGGGCGAAGGCGCCTTTCTCGAATCGGTGGCGGCGCGCGTTCCGGGGCTCGAGCTCGGCCTGTTCGACCTACCCGCGGTCGGCGAACGGGCGCGGATGCGATTCGACTCGGCCGGGCTCGCAGCGCGAACCACTGTGTTCGGAGGCGATTTCCTCAACGACTCGCTGCCGATGGGCTACGATCTGATATCGCTGATCCGCGTGCTGCACGATCATGACGACGCTCCGGCGCTGGCGCTGCTTCGCAATGTCCATGCGGCGCTGCCCGTCGGCGGCACGCTGTTTATCGCCGAGCCGATGGCCCGGACGCCCGGTGCGGAACCCGTCGGTGACGCTTATTTCGGCTTCTATCTATTGGCGATGGGATCGGGGAGGGCGCGCAGCAGCGCTGAAATCCGCGCGATGCTGCATGCTGCGGGCTTTTCCCGGTCGCGCCCCGTCGCGACTGCGATGCCGCTGACGACAAGTGCAATCGTCGCCACGCGCTAGGCGACTGTCCAATCTGATTGACATCCAGATGTGTCTAGAGCAGGTTACGCCCCAGCAGCAGGTTCCATGCAGAACCGTTGCCGCGGGGGGTGACCAGATGGATGCAGTAGCGGTCATATTGGAAGCGCCGGAAAAGTTGGCGCTGCGACCGCTTGCACTCAATCCCATGGCTGCCGGCGACGTCCGGGTCGAGATCGACTGGAGCGGGATTTCGTCGGGTACCGAGAAATTGCTGTGGACCGGCCGTATGCCGAACTTCCCGGGCATGGGCTATCCGCTGGTGCCGGGCTACGAATCGGTCGGGCGTATCGTCGATGCCGGCGCAGAGGCGCGCGGACGGATCGGCGAATGGGTCTTCGTGCCGGGTGCGAATTGCTATGCGCAAGCGCGCGGGCTGTTCGGCGGCACTGCGCGCCAAGTCTTGCTGCCGGCGGCGCGGGCGATCCCGATCCGCGAATCGCTCGGCCGCGACGGCATCCTGCTCGCGCTGGCCGCGACGGCGCACCACGCGATCGCGATCGGCGGCGTGCCCGATCTGGTGATCGGCCACGGGATTCTCGGGCGGCTGATCGCACGGATCACGGTGGCCAGCGGTGGCGGCACCCCGACCGTTTGGGAAACCAATCCTGACCGGCGCGACGGGTTCGGCTATCCGGTAATCGACCCCGCGACCGACGAGCGCCGCGACTATCGGGCGATCTGCGACGCGAGCGGCGCCGGCGACATCCTAGACATTGCCTTTGGACGGCTCGGCAAGGGCGGCGAAGTCGTGCTGGCCGGCTTCTACGACCGGCTATCCTTTGCCTTTCCTCCGGCCTTCATGCGCGAGGCACGACTGCGCATCGCCGCGGAGTTCACCCCCGCCGACATCGCCGCGACGCTGGCGCTGATCGACACCGGGCTGCTCGAGCTTGACGGGCTGATCAGTCATGCCCGCCCCGCCGCGGAGGCAGTCGACGCCTATCCGCAGGCCTTCACCGATCCCGATTGCCTGAAGATGGTCCTCGACTGGAGAAGTATATGAGCATGTTCGATCCAGGCGAGCTGCGCGAGGAAGCCGCGTTCGAGCCCGATCCGGTCCACACAGGCCCCGTTACCAAGGAAACGCAGATCATCGCCATCTATGGCAAGGGCGGGTCGGGCAAGTCGTTCGCGCTGGCCAACCTGAGCTACATGATGGCGCAGCAGGGCAAGCGCGTGCTGCTGATCGGCTGCGACCCAAAGAGCGACACGACCAGCCTGCTGTTCGGAGGCAAATCGACGCCGACGATCATCGAGACGAGCTCGAAGAAGAAGCTGGCGGGCGAGGAGATCGGGATCGAGGATGTCTGCTTCCAGCGCGACGGCGTGTTCGCGATGGAATTGGGCGGTCCGGAAGTGGGGCGCGGCTGCGGCGGGCGCGGGATCATCCACGGTTTCGAGACGCTCGAGAAACTCGGCTTCCATGAATGGGGCTTCGACTACGTCCTGCTCGATTTCCTCGGCGACGTGGTGTGCGGCGGCTTCGGCCTGCCGATCGCGCGCGACATGTGCCAGAAGGTCATCGTCGTCGCCTCGAACGATCTCCAGTCGCTCTACGTCGCCAACAACGTCTGCAAGGCAGTCGAATATTTCCGCAAGATGGGCGGCAATGTCGGCGTCGCGGGGATGATCCTCAACAAGGATGACGGCACCGGCGAGGCCAATGCCTTTGCGGAGGCGGTCGGCATTCCGGTGCTGTGTGCGATCCCCGCCAACGAGGACATCCGCAAGAAGAGCGCGAACTACCAGATCATCGGCAAGCCCGGCGGCCAATGGGCATCGCTGTTCGAGGAACTCGCGGTCAACGTAGCCGAGGCGCCGCCGCTCCGCCCCGCACCGCTCGACCAGGATGGATTGCTCGGCCTGTTCAGCGCCGACGTCACCGGCGCGGACTATTCGCTCAAGCCGGCGACCCAAGCCGATATGCGCGGCGCGGCCTATGTCGCCAAGCCGAGCCTCGAAGTCGTGTACGATACGGTCTGATCGGTGACGGTAGAAGCCCTTCCCCGCGACCGCGACCGGATCGACCTCACGCCGAGCCCGGCCGAAGGTGGCTGCGGTTCGAAGGAGACAATGCACGCGGCGGCGGTCACCGCCGGCAAGTCCGAAATCCTCGATCGCTACGCCGCCGATTATCCCAAGGGGCCGCACGATCAGCCGCAATCGATGTGCCCGGCGTTCGGATCCTTGCGCGTCGGGCTGCGCATGCGCCGCACCGCGAGCGTGCTCTCGGGCTCGGCATGCTGCGTCTATGGCCTGACCTTCACCTCGCATTTCTACGGCGCCAAGCGCAGCGTCGGCTATGTCCCGTTCAGTTCGGAGACGCTCGTCACCGGCAAGCTGTTCGAGGATATCCGCGACGCGGTTCACGACCTCGCCGACCCGGCGCTCTACGACACGATCATCGTCACCAATCTCTGCGTGCCGACTGCTTCGGGCGTGCCGCTGCAGTTGCTGCCCGATCAGATCAACGGCGTCCGGGTGATCGGTATCGACGTCCCCGGCTTTGGCGTGCCGACGCATGCCGAGGCGAAGGATGTGCTCGCCGGGGCGATGCTTAGTTATGCGCGCAAGGAGGCCGAGCAGGGCCCGGTGGCCGCGCCCAAGGAGCGGCCAGACCGGCCGACGGTGACGTTGCTCGGCGAGATGTTTCCGGCCGACCCGCCCGGGATCGGCCTGATGCTCGAGCCGCTGGGGCTGGCGGCGGGGCCGGTCGTCCCGACGCGCGAATGGCGCGAGCTGTATTCGGCGCTCGATTGCGCGGTCGTCGGCGCGATCCATCCTTTCTACACCGCGAGCATCCGCGAGTTCGAGGCCGCGGGACGCGCCGTGGTCGGCTCGGCGCCGGTCGGCGCGGACGGCACCGCGGCGTGGCTCGATGCGATCGGCAAGGCGTGCGGAGTCGCGCAGGACAGGATCGACGCTTCGAAGAATCGTTTCATCCCTGCGATCCGCGGGGCGCTCGCCGCCAAGCCGGTCAAAGGGCGGATCACGGTGTCGGGCTATGAAGGCTCGGAACTGCTGGTCGCGCGGCTGCTGATCGAGAGCGGCGCCGACGTGCCCTATGTCGGCACCGCCTGCCCGCGGACGGTCTGGTCCGATCCCGATCGCGAATGGCTCGAGGCGCATGGCTGCCGCGTGCAATATCGCGCGAGCCTCGAACAGGATATCGCCGCGGTCGAAGAGTTCGGCCCCGATCTCGCGATCGGCACCACGCCGGTGGTCCAGCACGCCAAGCAGAAATCGATCCCGGCGCTCTATTTCACCAACCTCATCTCGGCGCGACCGCTGATGGGGCCGGCGGGGGCGGGCAGCCTGGCAATGGTGGTCAACGCCGCGCTCGCCAACCAGCATCGCTTCGACAAGATGACGGCCTTCTTCGAGGGTGTCGGCACCGGCGCGACCGCGGGGGTGTGGGAAGACACTCCGGTCGATCGCCCCGAGTTCAAGGCTAAATACGCCGCCAAGCGGATCGCCGCGGCCAAGGCCGAGGAGCATATCGGCACATGACGCTGATCCTCGATCACGATCGGGCCGGAGGCTATTGGGGCGCTGTCTATGCCTTCACTGCGATCAAGGGATTGCAGGTGATCATCGACGGTCCGGTCGGCTGCGAGAATCTGCCGGTCACGTCGGTGCTGCATTATACCGACGGCCTGCCGCCGCACGAATTGCCGATCGTCGTCACGGGACTTGGCGAGCAGGAGCTCGGCCGCGACGGCACCGAGGGCGCGATGAAGCGGGCGTGGAAGACGCTCGATCCCGATCTGCCGGCGGTGGTGGTCACCGGATCGATCGCCGAGATGATCGGCGGCGGGGTGACCCCCGAGGGGACCAATATCCAGCGCTTCCTGCCGCGCACGATCGACGAGGATCAGTGGCAATCGGGCGATCGCGCGCTGACCTGGCTGTGGACCCAGTTCGGGACGAAGAAGGTTCCGCCGGCCAAGCCGCCGCGCGAGGGGCAAAAGCCGACTGTCAACATCATCGGGCCGATGTACGGCACCTTCAACATGCCGTCCGACCTGGCCGAGATCCGCCGGCTGATCGAGGGGATCGGCGCGGAGGTCGGGATGGTGTTCCCGCTCGGCAGCCACCTCGCCGACGTCAAGAAACTGCCGCTCGCGCAGGTCAATGTCTGCATGTACCGCGAGTTCGGGCGCGGCCTCTGCGAGGCGCTCGAGCGTCCCTATCTGCAAGCGCCGATCGGGCTCGAATCGACGACCTTGTTCCTGCGCAAGCTGGGCGAGCTGACCGGGCTCGATCCCGAGCCGTTCATCGAGCGCGAGAAGCATACGACGATCAAGCCGCTTTGGGATCTGTGGCGCTCGGTGACCCAGGATTTCTTCGGGACCGCCAGCTTCGGGATCGTAGCCACCGACACCTATGCGCGCGGCATCCGCAAGTTCCTCGAGGAGGATATGGGGCTGCCCTGCAACTTCGCGGTGTCGCGCTGCGCGGGGGCCAAGTCCGACAACCAGTCGGTCAAGGATATGATCGCGACCAATCCGCCGCTCGTGCTGTTCGGCAGCTTCAACGAGCGGATGTACATGGCCGAGGCCGCCGGCGGGGGCGGGATGCGCGGGGTCTTTATCCCGGCGAGCTTCCCCGGCGCGGTGATCCGCCGCCATACCGGCACGCCGTTCATGGGCTATGCCGGCGCGACCTATCTGATCCAGGAAGTCTGCAACGCGCTGTTCGATGCGCTCTTCCACATCCTCCCGCTCGCCGGCCAGCTCGACAAGGTCGAGGCCACGCCGGCGCGGATCGAGCGCGAGCTGATGTGGGACGAGGCCGCCAAGTCGGAACTCGATGCCGTCGTCGAGCGCGCGCCGGTATTGGTGCGCATCTCGATGGCCAAGCGCATCCGCGACGCCGCCGAACGCGCCGCGCGCCGGGCCGGCGAGGCCTCCGTCACGCCCGAGCGCCTGGCGCTCGCGATCACCGAAAGCCGCGACCTGTGAGCGCGGCCACGCTTCTCCGCCCGATCGGACCGGCATCGCCGCTGCGCCGATCGCTGCGGACACACCGATCCTCGTGGGTTTTGGCCCGCGCGGATACCGCCTGGGAGCGCGTTCCACGCTCCTGCCCTGACGGGAAAACACGGAGACGTAGAAAATGAGCGATCCAAACGAAAGGCCGGGCCTGGGAACCTACCTCACCCCCGATGAAGCCAAAGAATTCCACAAGCTGTTCATCACCAGCTTCCTGATCTTCACCGTCATCGCGATCATCGCGCATGTACTGGTTTGGAACTGGCGGCCCTGGCTCGGATAAGCCCGGACCGATATTTCGACCATAAGTGAGGAGGACCACATCATGTGGAGAATTTGGCTCATATTCGACCCGCGCCGCGCGCTCGTCGCATTGTTTATCTTCCTGTTCGTGCTGGCACTGTTGATTCACTTCATCCTGCTCAGCACCGACCGGTTCAACTGGCTCGACGGTCCGCACAAGGCGGCACCGGCAGCGATGGCTCCCGCGACACCCGGGACCTGAGCGATTGACGCCACCGCGTGGGCTGATGCGCACGCGGGCGGACGAAGCCGGGCGAAAGCCCGGCCTCGTCTGAGGACGACGACCTGAACGTAACGATCCCCGGCATGCGTCGGGGAGCGGAGATATGCCATGGCGCTGCTGAGCTTCGAGCGAAAATACCGAGTGCGAGGGGGCACGCTGATCGGCGGCGACCTGTTCGATTTCTGGGTCGGTCCCTTCTACGTCGGCTTCTTCGGCGTAACCACCGCGATCACCGCGGCGCTCGGGACTGCCCTGATCTTCTATGCGGCCTCGCTGGGGCCGACCTGGAATCCCTGGCTGGTCAGCATCGCCCCGCCCGACATCAGCTATGGCCTGGGCCTGGCACCCTTGCGGGAGGGCGGCTTCTGGCAAATCATCACGGTCTGCGCGATCGGCGCCTTCGTTTCCTGGGCGCTGCGCGAAGTCGAGATCTGCCGAAAGCTCGGGATCGGCTATCATGTGCCGTTCGCCTATGGCTTCGCGATCTTCGCTTATGTCAGCCTGGTGGTGATCCGCCCGTGGATGCTGGGCGCCTGGGGCTTCGGCTTCCCCTATGGCATCTTCAGCCATCTCGATTGGGTGTCGAACACCGGCTACCAATATCTCCATTTCCACTACAATCCCGCGCACATGCTGGCGGTGAGCTTCTTCTTCGTCACCGGTGGCGCGCTGGCGTTCCACGGCGCGCTGGTGCTCTCGGCGGTCAACCCGCCCAAGGGCGAGGCGGTGAAGTCGCCGGAATATGAGGACGCCTTCTTCCGCGACACGATCGGCTATTCGATCGGCACGCTCGGGATCCACCGCCTCGGGCTGTTCCTGGCGCTCTCGGCGGGGTTCTGGAGCGCGATCTGCATCATCATCTCGGGGCCGCTATGGACACGCGGCTGGCCCGAATGGTGGACGTGGTGGCTCAACCTGCCGATCTGGTCTTGAGGGGGGACGGGCGATGCTGCGTTATCAGAACATATTCACCCAGGTGCAGTTGCGCGGACCGCTCGAGGCTGGACCGCCGCTGCCGGCGGGAAGCTTTGCCCGTGGCGAGGCGAGCACCTATAATTATTGGGCCGGCAAGCTCGGCGCCGCGCAGATCGGCCCGATCTATCTCGGCAAGCTTGGCATCGCCTCGCTGATCTGCGCCTTTCTCAGCTTCGAGATCATCGGGCTGAACATGTTCGCCTCGGTCAATTGGGATCCGATCCAGTTCGTCCGGCAGCTGCCCTGGCTCGCGCTCGAGCCGCCCGGCCCGCAATGGGGATTCAGCCTGTTCGTGCCGCTGGCCGAGGGCGGGTGGTGGAAGATTGCGGGCTTCTTCATGGTAGCCTCGCTGCTGCTCTGGTTCCTGCGTACGCATCGACGCGCCACGCAGCTCGGGATGGGGACGCATGTCGCCTGGGCGTTCCTGTCGGCGGTCTTCCTGATCGTGACCCTGGGCTTCATCCGGCCGATGCTGATGGGCAGTTGGGCGGAGGCGGTGCCGTTCGGCATCTTCCCGCATCTCGATTGGACCGCGGCCTTCTCGATCCGCTACGGCAACCTCTTCTACAATCCGTTCCACTGCCTCTCGATCGTCTTCCTGTACGGATCGACCTTGCTGTTCGCGATGCACGGCGCGACGATCCTCGCGGTCGGGCGCTATGGCGGCGAGCGCGAGATCGAGCAGATCACCGATCGCGGAACCGCAGCCGAGCGCGCGGCGCTATTCTGGCGCTGGACGATGGGCTTCAACGCGACGATGGAATCGATCCACCGCTGGGCGTGGTGGTTCGCGGTGCTGACGCCGCTGACCGGTGCGATCGGGATCCTGCTGACCGGGACGGTGGTCGACAATTGGTACCTTTGGGCGGTTCTGCACGGCTATGCCCCGAGCTATCCGGGCACGGGCGTCGTCGATCCTGCAACCTTGCCGGGAGCGCCGCAATGAGCCGTTCTTTCCTCATCGTCACCGCCGGATCGATCACCCTGCTGCTGGGCGGTTGCGAGCTCGGCCCCAAGCAATCAACCCAGACCGGCTATCGCGGCACGGGCCTCGAGCAGATCGTCGACGTCAATACCGTCGCAAAGGCCAGCGCAATTCCCGCCGCACCTTATCCCCTGCCGCCCGAGGGCGGCCCGACTGCAGGGCAGAGCTATCAGAACGTCAAGGTGCTCGGCGGTGTGAGCAAGGAGCGGTTCGACCATCTGATGGCCGAGATGAATCAGTGGGTCGCGCCCCCGGATCAAGGGTGCAGCTATTGTCATAACCCCGAGAATTTGGCGTCCGACGAAAAATATACCAAGGTCGTCGCGCGGCGCATGATCCAGATGACGCAGACCATCAATTCTAAATGGGCGAGCCACGTCAAGACGACCGGCGTCACCTGCTTCACCTGTCACCGCGGCAATGCCGTCCCCGAGAACAAATGGGCGCTGGCCGAGGGCACGCCGCATCCGGGCTCGGTGCTGGGCAACCGCCACGGCCAGAACAGCCCCAACACCAATGTCGGCTATTCGGCGCTGCCTTATGATCCGTTCGCCGCCTATCTGGCCGGCAAGGGCCAGGTCCCGGTGGCAAGCAGCAGCGCATATCCGTCGCCGAACCATGTCGTGTCGATCAAGGATGCCGAAAAGTCCTACGGCCTGATGATGCACGTCAGCTCTGCGCTTGGGGTCAACTGCACCTATTGCCACAACAGCCAGTCGTTCCGCGCCTGGAACCTCAGCCGTGCGCAGCGCGGTACGGCCTATTACGGCATCCGCATGGTTCGCGACGTCAACGACAATTATATCGAGTCGCTGAAAGCGACCTTCCCGGCAAATCGCAAGGGGCCGCAAGGCGATCCCTACAAGGTCAATTGCACGACCTGCCACCAGGGCGTTTCCAAGCCGCTGGGAGGGGTTAGCATGCTCAGCCAGGCGCCTTCGTTAGCGGGGAGTGCGCCGGCCGCAGCGCCTGAGGGCGGGCCGGCCGCGGGCGGCGCGGTGCCGGCCGCCTTCGCCAAGCCGGCGGCAATGACTGACAAGAAGTGACCTGGCTCCGCGCCGCTGATCCGAGCGGCGCGGAGCGGCTTGCCGGCGCTTTCGCCGCGCCGGGCCAGGGCGGCGCCCTCGCCGCAACGAGCCAGGGCGGCGCCCTCGCCGCAACGAGCCAGGGCGGCGCCCTCGCCGCAACGAGCCAGGGCGGCGCCCTCGCCGCAACGAGCCGGGGCGGCGGCCTCGCCGCAAGGGGCCAGGCATCGTGACGATCCGCAGCCACCCGCTGCGTGCCGCGCTTTCGGAAGAGATGCACGTCCGCCGGCTGCCGCGTTTTGCCGCGCCGTGCCGCCTGCTCCAGATCGTAACGCTGCTCGGCGAAGCTTCGGGCGATTCCGCACGCGACCATATCGCGATGCTGGTTACCGCCGGGCGTGAAGTGGTGCCGGTGTCGGCCCGATATGCGGTGCTGGACCTGGGCGGCGTGACGCTTGTCTGGGAACGCCACACCGAATTCGCGACCTACACCTTGCTGTGCCCCGGGCCGTTCGACGCGCCGTTCGACCCCGAGCTGTTCGAGCCGATCCAGTCCAGAATCCTCGACCATATGCCCGGAGAGATCGTCCGCGCGACCCAGATCGCCTTCGTCGGCGGCAATGCGCCGGACCCGTTGCCCGCCGATCTCGAGGCGTGGTTCGCGCCTGAGGCGATGATCGTCTGCGATGTCGCCGGCGGCCTGGCGACGGTGATCTCGGATTTCCGGCTGAATGAGGACGGCTATGGCCGACTGCTCGTGCGCGATCGTGGCCTGGAACATGACGAGCCGGCGCAACTGCTGCTGCGGCTGCAGGAACTCGGCAATTACCGGAACATGGCGCTGCTCGGCCTCCCGCTCGCGCAACGGCTGACTCCGGCGGTGACCGGACTGGAGGCGCGGCTCGCGGGCCTGACGCATGCCGTTTCGGAACGGACGTCGGAAGATGACCAACTGCTCGACGAGCTCACCTTCCTGTCGGCCGAACTCGCCCGGCTGCTCGCCGAGACGCGCTATCGGATGAGCGCGACGCGCGCTTATGGCCAGCTCAGCATCGATCGCCTGGCCGGCCTCAAAATCGGCACCGTGCGCGGCTATCAAACGCTGGCGGATTTCACCGAACGGCGGCTGACCCCGGCGCTTCGCACCTGCGAATCCTTTTCGGCACGGCTGGATGACCTGTCGAGGCGCGCCTCCTGGACCAGCGAATTGCTGCGAACGCGGATCGACATCGCGCTCGCCAAGCAGAACCGCGATCTGCTCACGTCGATGGACCGCCGCACCCGGCTGCAGCTGCGGCTGCAACAGACGGTGGAGGGGCTGTCGATCGTCGCGATCAGCTATTATCTGGTGGCACTGATGAGTTATCTCGTGGGCGCATTGCCGGGCCACAGCCACGATCTCGCGATGGCGGCGGCGGTGCCGCTGGTGCTGGCGGTCGTTGCATTCTCGCTGTGGCGCTTGCGGCGGCGGCTTTCGGAATAGGGCTCGATTTGCCGGTTCCAAAAACGTCATCCCGGCGAAGGCCGGGATCCAGGGTAACCAAGCGACGTACTGCTTGGCCCTGGATCCCGGCCTTCGCCGGGATGGCGATGTCGAAGCTTGGAGTCTAAGCCGCGACTGCCTGGCGGGCGAGGGCGCATTGCGACCAGATCTCGCTGAGCGCGGTCACCAGCCGATCGATGTCGCCGTCGGTATGCACCGGCGACGGGGTGATCCGCAGCCGTTCGGTGCCCATCGGCACGGTGGGATAGTTGATCGGCTGCACATAGATGCCGTGATTGGCCAGCAGCCAGTCGCTGATCATCTTGGCGTGGTGCGGGTCGCCGACCATCACTGGGATGATGTGGCTGGGGTTGGGCAAATGCGGGATGCCGAGCGCGTCGAGCCGCTGGCGGACGATCGCCACGCGGTTCTGGTGGCGGACGCGCTCGATCTGGCTTTCCTTGAGGTGCCGGATCGACGCAGTCGCGCCGGCCGCCACCGCGGGGGGCAGCGCGGTCGAGAAGATGAAGCCGCTCGCGAAGCTGCGGACGAAATCGCACAGATTCTTCGACGCGGTAATATAGCCGCCCATCACGCCGAACGCCTTGCCCAGCGTGCCCTCGATCACGTCGATGCGGTGCATCAGGCCCAGCTCCTCGGCGACGCCGCCGCCGCGCGGGCCATAAAGGCCGACGCCATGGACCTCATCGATATAGCTGAGTGCACCATGCTTTTCGCAGACTTCGATAATCTCGGCGATCGGGGCGATGTCGCCGTCCATCGAATAGACGCTCTCGAACGCGACCAGCTTGGCGCGGCCGGGCTCGACTTGGCTGAGCAGTTCATCGAGATGCGCGACATCGTTGTGCCGCCAGCGCTTGCACTCGGCGCGGCTGTGGCGAATGCCTTCGATCATCGACGCATGGTTGAGCGCATCGGACAGCACCACGCAATCGGGCAGCCGCGAGGCGAGGGTGGAAAGCGCCGCCCAGTTCGAGACATAGCCCGAGGTGAAGATCAGCGCCGCTTCCTTGCCGTGCAGATCGGCGAGTTCGGCCTCGAGCAGGACATGCTGGTGATTGGTGCCCGAGATGTTGCGCGTGCCCCCCGCGCCGGCGCCGCAGCGATCGAGCGTCTCGTGCATCGCCTCCAGCACCTTGGGGTGCTGGCCCATGCCGAGATAGTCGTTCGAGCACCAGACGGTGACGTCCGCGACCTGGCCATCCTCGGTCCAGCGCTTGGCGCGAGGGAATTGGCCGGCCTGGCGCTCGATCTCGGCGAAGACGCGGTAATTGCCCGCCTCGCGCAAACCGTCGAGCTGCCCTGCGAACACTGCCTCGTAATCCATTACCCTCTCCCCACGCGTTCGACGACGGCTCGTGCCGCCTTGTTGTTGGATGCCCATTGCCACATCTTCGCATCGCGAAGCGGCAAAACCAGAAATAGATGCTCGACTACCCCGAGTATCGTGAGCCCGGCGATCAGCGTCGCGCTTGCCGAGGCGCCGCTGCCCGCGGGCGCGGCCTCCGCCACGGTCCAGGCCCAGAAAGCGAGGGCGCTGCCGAGCACGATCGAGAAGGGGAACAGCACATTGCACCGCGCCTTGCGGAAATAGCTTTTCAGATAAGCGAGATGTTCGGGGAACACCTCGTCGCTGAGATTGGGCACGCCCAGATACAGGTTGAACTTGGCCGAGACGCGCAGCACGAACAGCAACAGGAAGGTGAGCGGCGCGGCCTGGTTGGGCTGGCCCCAGGTGATCGCGAACAGCAGGATCGCGGTCGCGGCGATCGCCAGCTCGTGGTGGATGACGGTGGCGGTCGCGGCCTTGAACCGCGCCCAGCCGACCGCCTCGGGCGGGCATTCGGCGCGGTTGGGACCGGAGACATGCCCCATCAGGAAGCTCATTTCGTGCCAGCCCCAGATCAGGATCGCCGCGGCGAAACCGGCATAGGCGCCGCCGACGCTGCTATCGCCGGCCCTCGCCCAGACCAGTCCGATCGCGCCGATCGCGACCAGCCCGGCGAGGATCAGGCTGGTGCGGAAGGTCTCGCGCGGCCGGCTGTCGAGCCAGACCACGGCGCCGGTGCCGATGAACCACATCAGCAGCGCGAACAGGAGCGGCGGGAGTGTCACCAGGCCGGGACCATCCGGACCGTGGCCGGTGCGATGTTGCGCTTGACCGGCGTGCAATAGAGCCGGGCGAAATTGACTGCGGCGGCACCGACAAGGCCGATGCGCTTGATCCCGCCGGCCAGCCCGCCCTGGCTCTTCGCCGCATCGATGGCGACGGCGATCTTGCGCATCCGCTCGAGCCCGCGCGCGAAGCCTGGGCTGTCGGTATCGAGTACTACCGGGAACACCTGGCGCGTGATTTCCGAGCAGATCGTGAAGACGCGGCGGTCATATTCGGTTGGATCGATGCCGAGCGCCTTGTGGAAAGCGGGGCGATTGTGATCGCGGACGTACATCGTCGCGTAGACCGCGACCAGGAAGAAGCGGATCCACAGCTTGTTGACCCCGGTCAGCAGCTTGGGATCGTTGCGCATGAGGATCGCGAAGGCGTCGCCGTGGCGGAACTCGTCGTTGCACCACAGTTCGAACCAGTTGAAGATCGGGTGGAAGCGCAGCTCGGGATGCTTCGCCAGATGCCGGAAGATCGTGATGTAGCGCGCATAGCCGATCTTTTCGCTGAGATAGGTCGCGTAGAAGATGAATTTCGGGCGGAAATAGGTGTATTTCTTGGTCCGCGTCAGGAAGCCCAGATCGATGCCGATGCCGGCGTCCTTGAGCGTATCGTTGATGAAGCCGGCGTGGCGGCTCTCGTCGCGGCTCATCAGCTTGAAGAGCTGCTTGATGTCGTGGTTCTTCACCCGCTTGGCGATCTCGGCATAGAGGATGCAGCCCGAGAATTCGGCGGTGAGCGAGCTGACGAGGAAATCGGTGAATTCCTGACGCAGGCCGTCGGGCAGGCTCTCGATCACGCCGTCGAACGCCTCGGTGCGCTTGAAGTGGAGCCGGTTGGGATCGGCGACCATCTCGGCGATCAGCGCATCCCATTCGGCGCGCACCGGGGTCACGTCGATCCGGTCCATTGCCGCGAAATCGGTGGTGTAGAAGCGCGGGCTCAGGACGGTGTCCTCACGGGCGAGCGCCATCGCATCGGCCGAAGTTGCGGCCTTGATGGGGGTCACGGCGTTCATAGCACTGTCCGATCGCTGAAGCTGACTTCGTAGAGTTCCGCCATTTCGAAATGGCCGGCGAATTTGGTCCACAGCCGCTCGACCGTGCTCGCGCGCTCGACGGTGGCGATGCGATCCTCGACGCGGCGCTCGCCGAAGCCGACGCAGATCGGCGCGCCGTGGACCTTCACGCGATCACCCGGGCCGACTTCATAGTCGTTCGCCAGCACCACATTCGCGCGGCAATATTCGTCGCTGAGCTCGACCTCGACGCGGCAGGGCGTGTCGAAGCGGGTGCGGCGCAGCGCGATCATGCTTCGGGGTCCACGGAGACGGCGTTCTTCGCGTCGAGCAAAGCCGCGAAGGTCGCGCGGTTGGTGGTGCCGAAGGCGGTGAGCTCGAGTGCGCGACCGGTGGCGCTGTCGACCAAGGAGAGCTCGCCGTCCGCCCACAAGGTCAGCTTGAAGGGAGGGCCGTCGCCGATGCCGTGCGCGCGCCGTTCGCGCGCCAGTCCGCGCATCACCCCACGGATGAAGCCGGTCTGCTGGCCAGGCACCACCGTCGAGGCGACGCCGCCCTTCACGTCCTCGATCACCACCGCGCCGTCGGCGCGATCGATGAAGCGCAGGTCGCGCGACTTAACGACCCGGATCCCGGCCTGTTCGCGCATCAATGTGGGCGATGCCGCAGGCGGAATGTCGGCGATTCGAACGACGCTCGCCGCAGTCAACGCGAACAGGACGAGCGCACCGGCGAGGAACAGGGTCCCGCGCGGCAGCATGTCGCCATGGCTGTGGGTGCCGCTCATGCCGCCACCGCTTCGCCGAAGGATTCGATCGGGGCGGCGCTGGGCCGGGCTGCGGCGATGCGGCCTTCGGGATTGGCGGCCAGGCAGGTCCGCGCGATCAGCGCCGCGACGTCCGCCGCTTTGGGAATTGCGCGCAGCATCGGCTGCGGCCGGGCCAATTTCCACGGCCGCGCATGCGGCCACAGTGCAAGATAGCCGAGCTTCTGCTGGCCGCGGATGGTGAGCGGCATGTCGCCCGATCCGTCGGCACGCGCGGCGAGATCGACCGCACCCACCAGCGCGAGCGGCAGATTGATGCATTTGGGCAGCGCCATGCCGATGCGAAGCACGATCCGGCGATTGGTGAGCGTGTAGATCGTCGTGCGCGCCGAGCCCCAGGCGAGCAGATGGAGCAAGCCGACGCCGATCACGCCGACGAGCGCGGTCATCCCGGCGCCGAGGAGATCGCCGGGCCCGCCGACGCCCTGGGCCAGCGCGCTGATCAGCGCCCAGGCGGTGAGCAGGACGAAATAGGCGGCGACGAGCCTGGTGTGGAATGCGGTACGCGCCAGCACGCGCCAGTCGGGCGAGCCCTGCCAGAGGATCTGCTCGCCGGCGGGCGGAATACCCGGCAGTCCCGGGATCGGCTCATTCTCATACTCGGTCATATGAGGGGCTCCTGCCGGTTGGTGTTTGCATAGAGATAGCCGCCGCCGAAATAGGCCTGGACGCGCTCTTCTTCGTACAGCGTGATCCGGTCGGGCGCGGCGGGGCGCGGCGCCTCGGCGAACTGGGCGGCGTTGACCGCGTCGATCACCACGCGGCGGCGGCGGCGGTCGACCTTGGCCATCATCATCGGCGCGATGACCGGCCCGATGCCGACTCCATCGGTGCCGCTGAGCTGGATGTAGCGGACCAGCCGGTCGGCCCGGTCTATCCACAGGTCGCTGACCGTGCCTGCGACGACCCCGTCTGCGCCGATCACCGGCCAGCCAGTCATATCGGAATCTTCACGCGCCACCCAGAAATCGGCCGCGGTGCTGAGTGGCACGATGCGCGGATGGCCCTCCATGTCGAGGTCGGGACGCTTGGCGCGATCCGCCCAGGCCGCCGGACCGATACCGTCGACCAGGGGGTTACCGGTCGGGGCATAGGGCGCGCCGTGCGAACGTTCGGTGCGCTGCGCGGCGATGTCGATCGGCTCGCGGCCCTGGGTCGGGGTGGTGACGGTGCCATGCCCGAACGGCAGGAGGAAAGACTTGGGCGACGCCATCGACAGCGGGCCGCCCGGCGCCTGGAGCCGACCGGTCATTTCATCCTCGAGCGGATAGCCTTCGCGTCGATCCTCGCGGCGCAGGTAGAAGACCAGGCCGATGAAGAACAGGACGAACGCCCAGAAGACGAGGAGGGCGACATCGATGCCGGGGGTGAGCTGGGGGTGCATGGCGGTCCCTTTCAGATCGGAAATTCGCTGAGGCCGAAGCGGCGATTGGTAGGAAGCGGGGCATCGGTGCTGCGCACCAGCGGCCCGAGCGCGATGAGCGTGCCGAGCAACAGCAATATCTCGACGCAATAGACGAAGGTGTAGCCGGTGGCGGGGGCGGCGAGGGTCGGGCCGAGATCGCGCGCGACCGCGGCTGCCGACACCAGGTCGCGGACGAAGGCACCGACCGCTATCGCCAGCCCGGCGCAGGTTGCCTGCACCGCGCCCCAGGCGCCGAGCGCGAGGCCGGTGCGGCCATCGAGCGCGGTGTCGTCCGAGATCGCCATCGCCGCGGTGAGCGTGCCGACCGAGAAGAGACCGCAGCCGAAGCCGATGAAGGTGGCGCCGATGCCGAGCAAGGCGACCGACTGCAGCGGTCCGGCGAAGATCACGAACAGGAAGGCGAAAATGCCGGCAACGCCGCCGAAGCCGGCCAGCCGGTGCGGATCGCTGCCTTCGCCGAGCCGGTTCGCGGCATGGGCGAAGCCGGCGAGCATGCCGAGCGCCCACAACGCCGTGAGCGAAGTCGTCGCGCCGACCGTCAGGCCGAGGATCTGCCCGGCATAGGGTTCGAGCAGCACGTCCTGCATGCTGAAGGCCGCGGCGCCGAGCCCGACCGCGACGAGAAGCCGCATCGTCCGGGGCCGTGCGACGAAGACCGCCCAGACATCGCGGAACGCGGGCTGATCGGCGCGCACCGCGGTTGCCGCGCGGTTACGGGCTTCCTGCTTCCACAATGCGACCAGATTGAGCACCATCGTCAGCACCGCGGCGCCCTGAACGATCTGGACAAGCTTGGTGGGAGTGAAATCGGCAAGCAGCCGGCCGATCACGATCGCGCTGATCATCATGCCGGCGAGCAGCATGACGTAGAGCAAGGCGACGACCCGTGGGCGCGCATGGTCGGGGGCGAGATCGGTGGCGAGTGCGAGCCCCGCGGTCTGGGTGGTGTGCATGCCAGCCCCGACCAGCAGGAAGCCGAGCGCCGCGCAGACCTGCCCGATCAACGGCGATCCGACGCCGTCTCCCGACATGACCAGCAGCGCGAACGGCAGGATCGCGAGCCCGCCAAACTGCATCAGCGTGCCGAACCAGATGTAGGGAACGCGCTTCCAGCCGAGCAGCGACGCGTGGTGATCCGACTTGAACCCGATCAGCGCGCGCAGCGGCGCGAACAGCAAGGGGAGGGCGACCATCGCCGCGACCAGGCTGGACGACATGCCGAGCTCGACGATCATCACCCGGTTGAGCGTGCCGGTGAGCAACACCGCGGCCATTCCGACCGATACCTGGAACAGCGACAGCCGCAGGATGCGGCTGAGCGGCAGATCCTCGGTCGCGGCATCGGCGAAGGGCAGGAAGCGCGCGCCGAGGCGGTTCCAGAACGCGCCGGTCTTGAGGCTCTCGACCGGGCTCGGCGCAACGCCGGGATCGGGCGCGGGGGGCGGAGCCAGCGAGGCTTTCAAGGCGATAAGGTAGCTCAGGGCAGTATCTCCAGCGCATGGCTGGTGTAGAAGCTCGCCGAGATGCGGCGGTCGCGGCCGAGGCGGGCCTTGGGCAGCGCATGGCGGATCAGCGTGCGCAGCAACGGCTCGCGTACCGGAATTATCGCGGGCGAACGGTCGCCGCGCGGGAACAGCCGGCCGATGCCGAGCATCGCACTGAGCATTGGGGTCTGCGGCGTGAAGGTGAAGGCGATCGATCCGGCGGTGCGATCGGCCAGCGCGCGGATGACATCGACGATATCGAAGGCGGGGTAATGGATCAGCGAATCCATCGCGACGACATGATCGAAGCGGCCGAGCGCGGGATCGAGCATGTCGCCGACCCGCCAGTCGATGTTGAGGCCGGCGGGCGCGCGTTTGCGGGCGATCTCGACCAGGCTCCCCGCCACGTCGATCGCGACGACCTCCGCCCCGCGCTGCGCTGCCTCGACCGCGAGCGCGCCGGTGCCGCAGCCGGCGTCCAGCATACGCAGCCCGGTCATGTCGGCGGGCATCCACGAGAGCAGGGTGTCGCGCATTTCGGTGCGGCCGGCGCGCACCTTCGCGCGGACGCCGCTGACCGGCGCATCCGAGGTCAGCTGCTCCCATGCCTTCGACGCGGTGCGATCGAAATAGGCTTCGAGATCGGTGCGGAAGCGATCGTAGGTCAGCGTCGACATCATTCGAATCCCAGGAATTCGAAGATGTCGCGGTCCTTCATCGGCTCGGCGTCGAGTGCGTCGCAGCCCGCCCACATCAAGGCGGCGAGGCGCTTATATTCGTCGCAGGCGGCGGCGACCTCGGGAGTCTGCTCCATCTCGAACAGGGTGCATTTCTTGAGGCGGCTGCGGCGGATCGCGTCGAGATCGGGGAAGTGCGCGAGCGTCTTGAGCCCGGTCGCGGCGTTGAAGCGATCGATCTCGTCGGTCGCGGCCGAACGGTTGGCGATCACGCCCGCCATCCGTACGTCGTAATTCTTAGCCTTGGCCTTGATCGCCGCCACGATGCGATTCATCGCGAAGATGCTGTCGAAGTCGTTCGACGCGACCACCACCGCGCGCTCGGCATGCTGGAGCGGCGCGGCGAACCCGCCGCACACCACGTCGCCGAGCACGTCGAACAGGACGACATCGGTTTCCTCGAGCAGATGGTGCTGCTTGAGAAGTTTTACCGTCTGGCCGACGACATAGCCGCCGCAGCCGGTGCCCGCCGGCGGCCCCCCCGCCTCGACGCACATCACGCCGTTATAACCCTCGAACATATAATCCTCGGGGCGCAGTTCCTCGGCGTGGAACTCGACCGTTTCGAGCACGTCGATCACCGTCGGCATCAATTTCTTGGTCAGCGTGAAGGTGCTGTCATGCTTGGGGTCGCAGCCGATCTGGAGCACGCGCTTGCCGAGCAGCGAGAAGGCGGCGGAAAGGTTCGACGAGGTGGTCGACTTGCCGATTCCGCCCTTGCCATAGACCGCGAACACCTTGGCGGTGCCGATCCGATCGTTGGGATCGAGCGCGACCTGAAGGCTGCCCTCGCCATCGAGGCCTATCCTGTCGCGGGTGCGGGTGGGGGGATCGAGCAATGCCATATAGGTTCCTTATGCCGCCACCGCGGTGACGCCTTCGAGGCGGTCTTCGAGTTCGTCGCTGGCGGCGTGGAGCGCCGCCAGGGTCGCCGCGTCGGGCGCCCAATATTGCCGGTCGCTCGCCTCGATCAGGCGATTGGCGACGCGGGCCGAAGCCTTGGGATTGAGCGTGGCGAGGCGTTCGCGCATCTCGGCGTCGAGCACATAGGTCTCGCTGATCCGCTGATAGATCCAGGGGCTGACTTCGCCGGTCGTGGCGGACCAGCCCATCGTGTTGGTGACGTGCGCCTCGATGTTGCGGACGCCCTCGAAGCCGTGCTTGAGCATGCCTTCGTACCAGAGCGGATTGAGCATCCGGGTGCGGGTCTCGAGATCGACTTGCTCGGTGAGCGTGCGGACCTTGGTCGCGCCCTGGGTCGCATCCACGATGTAGATCGGGGCGCTGCTGCCCTTGGCCCGGGTGATCGAGCGGCTCATCCCGCCGAGCGCATCGACATAATGATCGATGTCGGTGACGCCGAGCTCGACCGAGTCGAGATTCTGATAAGCGAGATCGACGCCGGCGAGCGCGGTCTTGAACAAGTCGGCCTGGCGCGCGGGATTGCCGGTGCGGCCATAGGCATAGCCTTTCTGGCGCTCGAACACTTCGGCGATTTCGTCGGGGTCGCTCCACGCGCCGTCGTCGATGAGCAGATTGACGTTGGCGCCGTACGATCCTTCGGCGTTGGAGAAGACGCGCAGCGCCGCGGTCTCGAAGTCGCAGTCATGCTTGGCGGCGTGCGCCAGGCTGTGCTTGCGGACGAAATTCTGGTCGAGCGGTTCGTCGGCGCAGGCGGCGAGCCAGGCGGCTTCGGCGATCATCCGCGTCTGGAGCGGCAGCAGGTCGCGAAAGATGCCCGAAAGCGTGACGACCACGTCGATCCGCGGGCGGCCGAGTTCGCCAAGCGGGATCAGTTCGGCGCCGGCGAGCCGGCCGAACCCGTCGAAGCGCGGCCGGGCGCCGATCAGCGCCAGCGCCTGGGCGATCTGGGTGCCTTCGGACTTGAGGTTGTCGGTGCCCCACAGCACCATCGCCAGCGTCTCGGGGAAGGGCGCGCCGGATCCGGTGTGCCGCGCGATCAATTCCTCGGCCTGGCGCGTGCCTTGGTCACAAGCAAATGCGCCGGGGATGCGGAAGGGGTCGAAGCCGTGGATATTGCGCCCGGTCGGCAGCACCTTGGGATTGCGCAGCACGTCGCCGCCCGGCGCGGGGCGGACGAAGCCGGCATCGAGCGCATGGACCAGCGCATCGAGCTCTTCGTTCTCGACCGACAGATCGGCATCGGCGCCTGCCGCAATCATCTGCGCGCGCGTTTCTTCGGACATTGGCGCGCCGAGGACGTGGAGTCCGTGCGGGATCAGTTCGCGTTCGACTTCGTAGAGGCGCGCGGGGAGCGAGGCTATGTCCCACGCTCCGTCACCCTGAACTTGTTTCAGGGTCCATTCCTCCACCGGCGATGTCGTCGTTTGTGACGCGATAGATGCTGAAACAAGTTCAGCATGACGGGGGGGAGCTGGGCTGAGGTCCAGTGCCTCCGCCGACGCGCGGATCATCGGCTCAAGCGCGGCGCGCTCGTCCTCGGATGGGGAGGAACGCCAGCGCTCGAGCAGTGCCTTGAGGTCGTTGAGACCCCTGTACAGACCGGCCTCGGCCAACGGGGGCGTGAGGTAGCTGACCAGGGTCGCGCCCGAGCGGCGCTTGGCGATCAGACCCTCGGAGGGGTTGTTGGCGGCGTAGAGGTAAATATTGGGCAGGTCCCCGATCAGCCGCTCTGGCCAGCAATCGCCGCTAAGGCCGGCCTGCTTGCCCGGCATGAATTCGAGCGCGCCATGCGTACCGAAATGGAGGACGGCGTGCGCGCCGAAATCTTCGCGCAGCCAGCGATAGAAGGCGCTGAACGCGTGGGTCGGGGTGAAGCGGCCCTCGAACAGCAGTCGCATCGGATCGCCTTCATAGCCGAAGGCGGGCTGGATGCCGACGAAGACCTGGCCGAACTGCGCACCGAGGACGTGGATGGTGCCGCCGTCGCTCTGCTGCTTGCCCGGTGCGGGGCCCCATTGCGCTTCGATCTGGGCGAGGTGTGGCTCGCGGCGGACATGATCGTCGGCGGGGATGCGGGCGTGGACGTTGGCGTCGGCGCCGTAGCGCGCGGCATTGCCGTGGAGGACGGCCTCGCGCAGCGCATCAACGTCGGCGGGGACCGCGACTTCATAGCCTTCGGCCGAAAGCCGAGTCAGCGTGGCGTGGAGCGATTCCCACACCGCGAGGTGCGCGGCGGTGCCGGTTGCGCCGGCGTTGGGGGGGAAGTTGAACAGCACGATGGCCAGATTGCGTGAGGCCCGATCGGAGCGGCGCAGCGCGACCATCTTCGCGACCTTGCCGGCGAGCGCTTCGGCGCGCTCGGGGCAGCTCTGCATTGCGCGGGCCAGGCCCGATGCGGGGAATATGCAGCGCCGGCCGCATCCGGTGCAGGCCTCGCCCGAGCCGTCGGCGCGGCCGCCGAACACGCTGGGCAGCACCGCGCCGTCGAGCTCGGGGATCGCGACCATCATCGTCGCTTCGATCGGCAGCAGGCCCTGGCGGCTCGCACCCCATTGCTGGAGCGACTGGAACTCGATCGGGTGTGCCGAGACATAGGGTATGTCGAGCTGCGCCAGCGTGGTTTCGGCCGCTGCCGCATCGTTGTACGCTGGGCCGCCGACGAGGCTGAAGCCTGTCAGCGACACCACCGCATCGACGGTGGCGTGGCCGTCCTTGAGAAAGAATGCCTCGATCGCCGGGCGCGAGTCGAGCCCGCTGGCGAAGGCCGGGATGACGCGCAGCCCCCTGGCCTCCATCGCCGCGATCACGCCGTCATAATGGCCGGTATCGCGGCTGAGCAGATAGGAGCGCAGCATCAGCAGGCCGACGGTGCCGGCGGTGCCTGGCTTGGCGGGAAGGGCATCGACCTGCTCGACCATCCGTTCGGCGAGCTCGGGATGGTAGAGGCCGACTTCGGGATAGTCGCGCGGGGCTTCGGCGCGGGCGGCGTGGCCGGCGTAGCGATTGGCGAGCGCGCGGACCATGTTGACGACATTGTCGTCGCTGCCCGCCAGCCAATATTGCAGCGTGAGGAAATAAGCGCGGACGTCCTGCGCGGTGCCCGGGATGAAGCGCAGCATCTTGGGCAGGCGGCGCAGCATCTTCATCTGGCTCGCGCCCGCCGTCGCGCCGGGCTTGGACGAGCCGCGGAGGCGCTTGAGCAAGGCGAGGGGGCCCTTGGCGGGCTTGTCCATGCGATAGTCGCCGAGCCGGGTGAGCTTGACGACTTCGCTGCCCGACATCAGCCCGAGCATCGCCGCGCACTCCTCGCGCCGCGCCTCGAGCGCGGGCATCACCGCGCGGATATGATCCTCGAGGAACAGCATCGTCGCGATGACGATGTCGCCGCGGGCGATGTCGGCGGTGCAACGGTCGAGCGCGCCGGCGTCGCGGTCCCAGTCGGCGGCGGCGTGAAAGCCGATCGTGATCGGCGAACCGTCGCTGGCGAATTGCGCGGCGGCGCGTTCAGCTGCTCCCGACAGATGGTTGTCGAGCGTGACGATCACGACGTGCAGGGGTTTCTGGGGGAGGGGCGCGCTACCGGGCATAATGCGCCTTCGCGTCGTAGAGCGTGTCGAGCGTGATCGCGGTGAGGCCCTGTTCGGCGGCGTATTTCTCGGTGTTGCGGCGTGCCTTGCCGCGCACGAAGAAGGGGATTTTGAGCAGTTCTTTTTCGGCTTCGGGGGACCAGAAATCCTCCCCGGCACGGGGAGGGGGACCATGCGTAGCATGGTGGAGGGGGCTCTCCGCGGGCGAGTCCGTTTGTGGAGAGCCCCCTCCACCACCGACTTCGTCGGCGGTCCCCCTCCCCGTGCCGGGGAGGATAGAAGAAGAACCATGCCCCAGATGGCTCGCCCCGCTGGCGTCAGAAAATTCGAAATCGTCGCGGAACATCGTCAGCAGATGTTCCTCCAGACCCATCACCAGTGGGTGGACCCAGGTGTCGAACAGCACGTTGGCGCCCTCGAACCCCATTTGCGGCGAATAGCGTGCGGGGAAATCCTGGACGTGGACCGGTGCCGAGATCACTGCGCAGGGGATGCGCAACCGCTTGGCGATGTGGCGCTCCATCTGGGTGCCGAGCACCAGTTCGGGCTGGAGCGCCTGGATCGCCTCCTCGACTTCGAGATAGTCGTCGGTGATCAGCGGCTCGACGCCGTAGCGCACGGCGGCTTCGCGCAGGTCGCGGGCGAATTCGCGGTTGTAGCAGCCCAGGCCGACGACCTCGAAGCCGAGCTCGTCGCGGGCCACGCGGGCGGCGGCGATGGCGTGGCTCGCGTCGCCGAAAATGAAGACGCGCTTGCCCGTCAGATATGTCGAGTCGACCGAGCGGCTCCACCAGGGCAGGTTCGAGGTATCGAGCGCCGCCGATGCGTCGATCCCGGCTATCTCCGCGACCTCGGCGATGAAGTCACGCGTTGCTCCATGGCCGATCGGCACGGTGCGCACGGTCTTCTGGCCGAAGGTCTTCTCCAGCCAGCGCACCGCGGTGTCGCCGATCTCGGGGTAGAGGAGGATGTTGAAGTCCGCCGCGCCGATCGTCGCGATATCGGCGGGCGAGGCGCCGAGCGGGGCGACCAGGTGTACATCGACGCCGAGCGTGTCGAGCAGGCGGGTGATCTCGATCACGTCGTCGCGGTGGCGGAAGCCGAGTGCCGTCGGGCCGAGCAAATTGGCGCACGGGCGGCGGCCTTCGCGCGGGGCAGGGCGGGCACTCTTGTCGGCGAGGGTGCGGACGAGCTGGTAGAAGGTCTCGGCCGCGCCCCAATTCTCCTTGCGCTGATAGCTCGGCAGCTCGAGCGCGATGACCGGGCAGGGCAGGCCCATCGCCTGCGCCATGCCGGCGGGATCGTCCTGGATCAGCTCGGCGGTGCACGAAGCGCCGACCAGCATTGCCTGGGGGCGGAAGCGGGCATAGGCCTCACGCGTCGCGGTCTGGAACAGCTCGGCGGTATCCTTGCCGAGGTCGCGCGCCTGGAAGGTGGTGTAGGTGACCGGCGGGCGCTTGGACGCCCGCTCGATCATCGTGAACAGCAGGTCGGCATAGGTGTCGCCCTGCGGCGCGTGGAGGACATAATGGACGCCCTCCATCGCTGTCGCGACTCGCATCGCCCCGACATGCGGCGGTCCCTCATAGGTCCAGACGGTCAGCTGCATCGCCTCAGACCCTCAGCACGTCGCGGCGCCGCAGCGGCCGCGCGAAGAGTTCGGCGAGGTCGCCGGCCTGGTCGAAGCCGTGGATCGGCGAGAAGACCAGTTCGATCGCCCATTTGGTCGTCAGCCCCTCGGCCTCGAGCGGGTTGGCGAGCCCCAGGCCGCAGACCGTGAGATCGGGTTGCGCGGCGCGAACGCGATCGAGCTGCTTGTCGACGTCCTGGCCTTCGCTGATCAGCGTGTCGGCGGGGAGCAAAGCCAGTTCCTGCGCGAGATGGCGGCGGTGGAGATAGGGCGTGCCGACTTCGACCGGGACCATGCCCAATTCGGTGGCGAGAAAGCGCGCGAGCGGCACTTCGAGCTGCGAATCGGGGAGAAAGGTGATGCGCTTGCCGGCCAGCCGCTCGGCCGAATGCGCGATCGCGCGCTTGGCCCGCTCGCGGCCCGGGGCGATCACCCGGCGAAAGTGCATGTCGTCCACGCCGAAGGCGGTCGCGGCGGCCTGGAGCCAGTTGGTGGTTCCCTCCGCGCCGAACGGGAACAGCGCGTCGAGGCGTACCGCGCCGCGATCTTCGAGCGCGCGCGCGGTCTCGCCCAGGAAGGGCTGGGCGAGCAGAAAGCGCGTGTTCGGGCCAACCGGCGGCATGGCGCCGGCGCGGCGGGCGGGGAGCGAATGGACGGGGGCGATGCCGAGCTCGGCGAAGAGCCGCAGGAACTGGTCCTCGACGACATCGGGCAGCGCGCCGACGATCATCAGGCTCGGCGCGTCCGAGGTGTCGGCGGCGAGATCGGGGACCAGAGCGGCGAGGCAGGCGTCCTCGCCCTCGGTGAAGGTGGTCTCGATCCCCGAGCCCGAATAATTGAGGATCTTGGTCACGCCGGCATGCTTGACCGAGAGCCGCGCAGCGGCGCGCGAGAGATCGAGCTTGATCACTTCGGAGGGGCACGAGCCGACGAGGAACAGCAATTTGATATCCGGCCGGCGTGCGAGCAGCCGATCGACGACTCGGTCGAGCTCCTCGTTGCAATCGGCCATCCCGGCGAGGTCGCGCTCCTCGATGATCGCGGTGCCGAAGCGCGGCTCGGCGAACACCATCACGCCGGCGGCCGACTGGAGCAGATGCGCGCACGTGCGCGAGCCGACGACGAGAAAGAAAGCGTCCTGAACCTTGCGGTGGAGCCAGATGATCCCGGTCAGTCCGCAGAAAACCTCGCGCTGTCCGCGTTCGCGCAGGACGGGTGCGGATTCGCATCCCAGCGGCGCGGCGGACAGCAACGCGGTCACCCTGCCACCGCCAGGCTTCGGGCTTGGGTCGCCCCTTGAAGCCGCGCCGCGCGCAATTTGAGGAGAAACTGCGCGGCGTTGATCGCGTAGGTGGCATAGGCGGCCAGCGCGAGCAGCATCCGATCGCGCTCCGAGCCGAGCCCGGCGAACAACGCCACCAGATAGGCGCTGTGCAACGCCAGCACGAGCATGCTGAACACGTCTTCCCAGAAGAAGGCAGGGACGAACAGCCATTTGCCGAACACGACCTTTTCCCAGATCGAGCCGGTGATCATGATCGCGTAGAGCGCCAGCGTCTTGACCACGATCGAGACCGTCGCGGCATAAGCACCTTCGCCGTTGGCGAGATAGCGCAGCACCAACGCCAGGCTGACGAGGAAGATCAGGAACTGCACCGGGGCGAGGATCCCCTGCACCAGCGTCCAGCGAGTCGAGTCGCGGCGGCGGCGCTGTTCGGGCGTGTAGAGAGGCTGGAGTGTGCCCCCTTTGATGTCTGCGAAGGAAGGGTCGTTCGACCGCATCGCGTCCCGCCTAGCCATTGCCCCAATGCACAAAGACTAGGCCAACCTTCGGCAAAGTGTCAATTAAAACTGACGTCCAAACTATTTGACACATGTTGCAGTGCGGTGGTTCTTTGCGGTTGTAAGCGGGCCGGAAATGATCCTATGCTCGCGACTCGATGGAGCCAGCCAATAAGGCGGCGCATCCTGTGATCGGGCGTATCACTGACCAGTCCGCAAGGCCTGGCCCGAACGGGGAGGGGCATCGATATGCCGTCGCTGATGCGATCTGCCAGAGGTGTTCCGACCGACGACGGCGGCATGCTGACTCGCAACTGGCGACGCAGTGACGACAGTCTTTCCGCTTTCCGATCGCGGGTCGATCTGGACGATAGCCGATCGCTCACGACACTGATCGAAAGCGAGATCATTCCGCGCCTGATGGTGGCGCACGCAACCGATCTGGAGCCCCCGGCCGCGGAGATCGAGGAGAGCGGCGTCACGATCGACCCTGCCGAGGTCGAGGCGCTCGCGCCGATGGCTTTGCAGGTCGAGGCAGACGTGCTTCTGGCGCATGTCGAGCGAATCCTCTCGCGCGGCGTCTCGGTCGACACGGTCATGGTGGATTTGCTCGCGCCGGCGGCTCGGCTGCTGGGCGAATATTGGGAAGATGATCGCTGCGATTTCATCGACGTGACGATGGGCTTGTGGCGTCTGCAGGAAATCGTCCACGAGATCGCCACGCCCGCCTCGCCGAAGCGCATCGGCGCCGGCGGCAGCAGCAGTGCGCTGTTCGCGTCCATGCCGGGCGACGGCCACAGCTTTGGTACCGTCGTGATCGAGGAAGTCTTTCGCCGCGACGGCTGGGAGACCGACCGCCTCAGCGACGCGACCACGCCCGACTTGCTCAAGCGGGTCTCCGCCGGCTGGTTCGACCTCATCGGATTGACGATCAGTTGCGACTGCCATATTGCCGAACTGCCTTCGCTTATTGCTGCAATGCGAAACGTTTCCAGGAATCCGCGTGCATGCGTTATGGTCGGGGGCAGAGTTTTCGCTGCGAACCCTGATCTCGCGCGGCAAATTGGAGCTGATGGAACCGCCCGCGATGCAAAAGTTGCTCTCAAAATGGCCACGTCGCTGGTGCGTGAGCGAGCCCGGGAGGCCGCGCACTACCGTTGAGGTCATCCCTTTCGCGGAGCTTGACGATCTTCGATGAACAAGCTTGCAGCCCATACACGCAACGCGGCTTTCGCTATTGCCGGAACGACCCCGGGATCGTTGTCCGCCAGCACTGCGGCATCGTTGCTCGCCGCGGTCGGCGACCTGACGATCATCCTGACGGCTGAGGGCGTGGTCCTCGATGTCGCGATCGCCCAGGGCGAATTGCTTGGCCACGGCTTCGACGCGTGGGTCGGTGGCAGGTGGATCGATACGGTGACGGTGGAGAGCCGGACCAAGGTTCGCGAGATGCTTGACGCCGCGTCCGAACCCGGTGGGAACCAGCGCTGGCGCCAGATCAACCACAGCGTCGCAGGCGGCGACGTGCCCGTCCGTTACCTGGTGATGGCGCTGGGTGACAGTAGCCGGCTGATCGCGATCGGTCGCGACATGCGCGGCGCTGCTGCAATGCAGCAACAATTGCTGCGCACTCAGCAGTCGCTGGAACGCGATTATATCCGGCTGCGGCAGGTCGAGACGCGTTACCGGATGCTGTTCGATATCGCATCCGAGCCGGTGCTTATCGTCGACGCCCAGACCCGTCTCATCCGCGAAGCAAACCCTGCCGCGCATCGCATGCTCGATCTGGCCGACGGCGCGCTTGCCGGCACCCCGGTCAATGCGATCGTGGAAGCCGATGACCGGGATAATTTCATCGCCCATCTCGGCGCGGCCGAAGTCGCGGACTATATCGCGCCGGTCACCCTGCGGCTGCGCGATCGCCGCGGTCCGGCGCGCATCTCGGCGCAATTGTTTCGCGAATCGCGCGTTCCGCTGATGCTGGTGCGCGCGCTGCCGGTGGACGCGGCGAGCCCGGGGGATCGCCACCAGGCGACGCTGAGCGAGGTAGTCGAGCGCATGCCCGACGCCTTCGTCCTCGCCGATCGCGATTTCAATATTCTGACCGCCAACGCCGCCTTCGTCGAACTGACCGAAATGCCCTCGGCCGAACGTGTCACCGGCGCCAAGCTCGCGACATGGCTCGGCCGTCCCGGCATCGATCTCGATCTGATCCGTGGGCAATTGCGCGAACATGGCACCGTGCGCAACGTCGCGACGATCCTGCGCGGATCGGCGGGCGGGCAGGAAGAGGTCGAGGTTTCGGGCGTCGTTGCCCCGACGGCCAATGGCGAATGCTACGGCTTCACCATTCGCAATGTCGCTCGCCGGATGCGCGACCTGCCTCCGGCGCCGCGCGATGTCCCGCGTTCGGTGGAGCAGCTGACCGAACTGGTCGGCCGGACGTCGCTCAAGGAAATCGTTCGCGAATCGACCGACTTGATCGAGCGGCTCTGCATCGAAGCGGCGCTTGAATATACGTCGAACAATCGTGCGTCCGCGGCCGAAATCCTCGGGGTCAGCCGGCAGAGCCTCTATTCCAAGATGCATCGGCATGGCCTGGGCAATCTGGTTCCCGACTCCAACTGACCGGCGCCCGGCCGGGTATGTCAATTTGGTTTGACGATCTGCAGTGTCATGCCTAGCCTTCGGGCATGGATCGATCGCTCTCCAGCAGAAGCCCGGCCCCGATCCCGGCGGCGCGGGATGTCCTAGAACTTCTAAAGCCGATCACCTGGTTCCCCCCGATGTGGGCGTTCATGTGCGGCGTGGTCTCGTCGGGCGTACCGATCGCCGATCGCTGGCCCTTCCTGATCGCGGGCGTGCTCCTGACCGGGCCGCTGGTGTGCGGCACTTCTCAGGCGATCAACGACTGGTTCGACCGCGACGTCGACGCGATCAACGAACCGGGTCGGCCGATCCCGTCGGGCCGAATCGGCGGCAATTGGGGGCTGCGGATCGCCATTGCCGGGACAATATTGTCGCTGGCGCTGGCCGCGGTGACCGGGCCATGGGTGTTGGCCGCGACCTGCCTCGGCCTGCTCTGCGCCTGGGGCTACAGCGCGCCGCCGTTCCGGTTCAAGGTAAGCGGCATCTGGGGCCCGGCCGTGGTTGCGCTGACCTATGAAGGCCTGACCTGGTTCACCGGCGCGAGCGTGATGGCCGGCGCGCTGCCGTCCGTCCCGGTGCTCATCATTCTCGCGCTCTATAGTTTCGGCGCGCACGGCATCATGACGCTCAACGATTTCAAGGCGGTCGAGGGCGATCGTGCCACCGGGTTGCGCTCGCTGCCGGTGGTGCTCGGCGTCGATCGCGCCGCGCGGCTCGCCTGCGCGGTGATGGCACTGCCGCAGTTCGTGGTCGTGGCGTTACTCGCGACGTGGGGACATTCGGTCGCGGCGGCGATCGTCGCAGCACTGCTGGCAGGCCAGTTGATCCTGATGCGGCGCCTTCTCAGCGATCCCCGTACCCACACTCCCTGGTACAATGCGACCGGGACGACGCTGTACGTGTTCGGGATGCTCGCGTCGGCATTCGGGCTGGGCGGGGTAATGGGGCTATGACCTCCGCGTCGCTTGGCTGGCTCGGCATCGTCCGGCTCGGCTTGGTGCAGAGTGCGATCGGGGCGATCGTGATGCTGGCAACATCGTTGCTCAATCGGGTGATGGTCGTCGAATATGCGCTCCCCGCGGCGCTCCCAGCCGGGCTGGTCGCCTGGCATTACGCCGTCCAGCTTTCGCGGCCCATGTGGGGCCACGGCTCGGATCGCGGGCGGCGGCGGACGCCGTGGATCCTGCTCGGCATGGCGATCCTGGCGCTGGGCGCGGTGCTGGCGATAGACGCGGTAAGCCTGCTCGCGACGGGCTCGGCATGGGGGTATGCGCTGGCCCTAGTCGCTTTCACGATGATCGGCGCCGGGGTCGGCGCGGCGGGCACGTCGCTGCTGGCATTGCTCGCGACATGCGTCGCACCCGAACGCCGGGCGGCGGCGGCATCGATCACCTGGATCATGATGATCGCGGGCATCGTCGTCACAGCGGGAGTTGCGGGCGCGCTGATCGATCCCTTCTCGCTGCCGCGGCTGGCGACCGTAGGGAGCGCAGTTGCAGGCGGGGCATTCCTGCTGGCGATCGTCGCGGTGTGGGGCGTCGAGGGCGAGCGCGCAGGCCCGGCGCCCGGGCCTGCGCCCCCCGTCGCGCCGGCTTCCGATTTCGCCACTGCGCTGCGCGAGATATGGTCCGACGAAGAGGCTCGCCGCTTTACCATCTTCGTGTTCCTGTCGATGTGCGCTTATTCGATGCAGGATCTGATCCTAGAGCCCTTTGCCGGGCTGCTGTTCGACTATAGCCCCGGGCAATCGACCCAGCTGTCCGGCATCCAGCATGCCGGGGTGCTTGCCGGGATGGTATTGGTCGGTGTCGGCGGGAGTGCCTTTGGTGGGCGCAGCGCTGCGGGTTTGCGGCGGTGGATCGTCGGCGGCTGCATCGGCTCGGCGCTGGCGCTTGTCGGCCTCGCCATGGCGGCGCAGGCCGGCCCGGTATGGCCGCTGGCCGCCAATATTGCGATGTTGGGCTTCGCCAACGGGGTGTTCGCAGTAGCGGCGATCAGCACGATGATGGCGCTGGCGGGGGGCGGCAAGGCCAGCCCCAGCGGAGGTCGCGAAGGCATTCGCATGGGTGTGTGGGGCGCGGCGCAGGCGGTCGCGTTCGGGCTGGGCGGCCTGATCGGCGCGGTCGGCGTCGATGCAGGGCGCGCGCTGATCGGCTCTACGCCACAGACCTTCACCCTCGTTTTCGGGCTCGAATCGCTTCTGTTCCTCGCCGCCGCGTCGGTCGCCCGTCGCGCACCCTCGCGCGTCGCGCGGCGCGCTTGGACCGGCAGCCCGGCATGAGCGTGCAACGCTTCGATTGCGTCGTGGTGGGCGGCGGACCCTCGGGCGCGACGGCTGCCACTGATCTTGCCGGGGCGGGGCGCAGCGTGCTGCTTCTTGACCGGGGCGGACGAATCAAGCCGTGCGGCGGTGCCATCCCGCCGCGGCTGATCGAGGACTTCGCGATTCCCGACGAGCTGATCGTCGGCCGCGCGGTCGCGGCGCGGATGATCGCGCCGTCCGACAACGAAGTCGACATGCCGGTGGGCAAGGGCTTCGTCGGCATGGTCGATCGCGAGAGCTTCGACGAATGGCTGCGCGCGCGCGCCGCGCTGGCCGGTGCGGAACGCCGCACTGGCACTTTCGACCGGATCGAGCGGGACGGCGAGGAGGGCGCGATCGTGGTTTATACCGACGCGCGCGGCGGGCCCGAGCGCCGCGTCCGTGCACGGTGCGTGATCGGGGCCGACGGCGCCCGCTCGCGAGTCGCGCGCGCCACGCTCGACGGAGCCGAGACCATGCCCTGCGTCTTCGCCTATCATGAAGTGATCCGTTCGCCCGCGCCCGGCGACGCGGGCTTCGATCGCGGGCGTTGCGACGTCTTCTACCAGGCCGCGCTGTCGCCCGATTTCTACGCCTGGATCTTCCCGCATGGCGACACCGCCAGCGTGGGCGTCGGCAGCGCCAACAAGGGGTTCGGACTGCGCGACGCGGTCGCCCGCCTGCGCGCGCGCGAAGGACTTGCGGGCTGCGAGACGATCCGCCGCGAGGGCGCGCCGATCCCGCTGCGACCCTTGCGCAAATGGGACAATGGCCGCGACGTGCTGGTCACCGGCGATGCCGCCGGCGTGGTCGCTCCGGCGTCGGGCGAGGGAATCTATTATGCGATGGTGGCTGGGCGCGAAGCCGCCGCCGCGGTCGGCGCCTTCCTGGTCTCGGGGAACCCGAAGGCGCTCGGCCAGGCCCGCCGGCGCTTCATGCGCGCCCATGGCCGCGTCTTCTGGATCCTTGGGATCATGCAATATTTCTGGTACCGAAACGATCGTCGGCGCGAACGTTTCGTGGCGATGTGCGAGGACCGGGATGTGCAGAAGCTGATCTGGCCGGCTTATATGAACAAGCGGCTCGTTTATGCCCGGCCGCTCGCTTACCTCCGCATCTTCGTGAAAGACATGCGCCATCTCATGCAGACGGCGGGCTGAGTGGGGATGGGCCGCGCCTGGCTGATGCCGATCCTGACTGCCGCGTTCGCCGCCACCGCCGTCGCGGTGCTCGGCGCGACGATTACCGATATCGGGCCCTGGTATCGCAGTCTGGCGCAGCCCGATTGGGCGCCGCCCGACGCCGTCTATGGCATGGCCTGGACCGCGATCTTCGCCTCCACCGCGATCGCCGGGGTGACCGGCTGGCTGGCGACACCCGACTGGCGCGAACGCGAATGGCTACTGGGCATGTTCGCGCTCAACGGCGTCCTCAACCTGTTGTGGAGCCTGCTTTTCTTCCGGCTGCACCGGCCCGATTGGGCGCTGATCGAAGTGCTGGGGCTGTGGTTATCGGTCGCCGTGCTGATCGTGATCATCTGGCGGCGCTCGATGGTCGGGGCCGTGCTGTTGATCCCCTATCTGCTGTGGGTGACCTTTGCCGGTTATCTCAACATGACCATCGTCAATCTGAACGGACCCTTTTCCTGAGCGCGATGCAGTGGCTGTTCGCCAGCGGGCACGCCGTCGATCTGGTGCTCGCCGTCATCGCGCTCGAGCTGCTGTGGCTGACCAGGTGGGGAGGGTGGCGTATCGCTGACGCGCTGCTGAGGCTCGCGCCCGGTGCGCTCATGCTGCTGGCGCTTCGCGCCGCACTTGCGGGAATGGACTGGCGCTGGATCGGGCTGCCGCTGCTGCTGTCTTTCCCGGTCCATCTGGCCGATCTGACGCGCGGGGTGCGGCGGCAATGATCGGGCCCGGCGACGCTGGTCGCCGGGCCCGTTCGGATGGTCAGGTATTGCCTTGCAGATACGCGATCACGTCGGCGCGCTTCTGCGGGTCGGGGAAACCGGGGAAGATCATCTTGGTCCCGGGCACTACGCGCTGCGGCTTTTCGAGATACTGGAACAGCTTTTCGGGCGTCCAGGTGATGCCGCTATTCTTGTTCGCCGCCGAATAGGCGAAGCCGGCGACCGTGCCCGCCTTGCGGCCGACGATACCGTGCAGCGACGGTCCGATCTTGTTCACCCCGGCATCGACCGAATGGCAGGCCGCACAGGTGGCGAAATCGGCTTTACCTTTCGTCGCATCGCCGGTGTAGGCGGCGAATTTGACGCCGCTGATCGTGTCCGTGTTGTCGGCTGCGGGTGCCGGTGCGGTGGCGGCGGGCGCAGCCGCCTCGGCCGGGGCCGCCGTTTCGTTGGCGGCGGCAACCTGCGTATCGGCCTCCTGCGCGCTCTCCTGGGAACATGCCGCCAGTGCGAGCGCCGAAGCCGCCACGCACAGCGCCAGTTGGCCGAAGCGAGTTGTCGATCCCGATTGCATCATGTCGAAGCTCTCCATGCTGATCCCTGCCAGTACCTTGCGAGCTGGCGAAGGCAGTGTCCAATAATCCTTACAGCCCGGAGCATCCAGCGAAATGTTCATTCGAGGCCAAGCCGTCCCGGTCGTTCCTTTTCGCAGTCGGACTGTGCAGGCCCAGCTATCCCGCGGGGCCCAGCGTGGACCGCCAGCGTGCGGGCGTCGTGCCGCGGCCCGCACTGAAGACGCCGATGAAATGCCAAGCGGAGGAAAACCCGCAAAGCAGGGCGATCTCGCCGACGGGAAGGTCGGTCCGCTGCAGCAGCTGCGCGGCTCGCTCCAGGCGCATTCGCCGCGCAAAGGCGGCCGGCGTGACCCCCACCGAGCCGCGAAAGGCTCGGATAAACGCGCTAACGCCGAGCCCTGCCTCCGCCGCCAGATCCTGTAGCGACACGCACATCGCCGGGTCCGATCCGATCCGCTCGATAACGCGCGAAAGCGCGCGCGGGTGTAGCCAGCCGTCGTCGCGACGCCCGGTCGTGTGGCCATAGGTCCGGCCGAGATGGCGTGCGAGCGCGATCAGCATCGTGTCGTGGGCGATCCGATCGGGGGTCTGCCGCGGGTCCAGCGAAACGATCGCATGCGCCATCAGGGTCGATTTGGCGTCGACCTTGTCGGCCGCTTTCAGGCTCGCGCGTACCGGCTGTTCACAAGCCTCATCGAAGAACCAGTCGTCGAAACCGATCTGGAGCCCGATCATCCCACCCTGGCAGGTCCGACCGCGACGTTCTCGGTCCGCGGGGGTGAAGGACAAGGCAATCCCGGACGATGGCGCGCCATCCACGGCAAGCGGCACGTTCAGCAGATGCCTTGGCGCCTGCTGCGCATAGGACACATGATCGGCGATGAAGACGTCGGAAATGCGGAGCGCGCCCCCTCGAAATTCACGGGCGATCGCCGGCGTGCGTTCGGCGGCGCCTCCGCTCAATATGATTGTGGAGACCTCGTGCATGTCGGCACCTCCCTTTCACCCGATCGGCGACTTTCGGCGCGACGCGACTGCCGGGCGTTCGAAGATCGATGAATCTCCGCGACCTCGCAACAGTCGGCGACGTGACAGTCGGCGCCGGGCCTTGCCTAATCTCGGGGACTCATTGCTCGACCTTTGATCTTCGCGTCGCACGCGCTTCGACCTCCTGCTCGCGAGCGAGCTCGATCGGGCGTGGCAGCGTGAAACAGACGGTGGTGCCCGAATTGCCGGATTCAGCCACCCATATCGAGCCTCCCATGGCCTGAACCAGGGTTCGACAGATTGCGAGGCCGACGCCGAGACCTTCGCGCAGCGAAGGCGTGAACGGAGAAAAAACGTCGTCCCCGCTGCTTGCCATGCCGGGCCCGTCATCGGTCACGCAGATCAGAACAAATGCCGAGTCGAGGAAACTCGTGGCGATCGTGATGGCGGCTTCCCGCGGGCGAGACGCGTCGCGCGCATTGCGGATGAGATTGACCAGGACCTGCTGCACCTGGACGGCGTCCGCCAGTGCCTTTGCAGGCGCACCTTCCCTGAGCGAGGAAAGATCGATCCGGGCTCCAGGGCTGGCCGCCTCGGACAAGGTCACGGCACTCTCGATTACCTCTCGCAGCGAGATCAGGTCCGCCCGGGCCTCGCGATTTCGCACCAGATCGCGCACGCGCCGGATTATCTCGCCGGCATGCAGGATTTGCCCGCGCGTCGCGTTCAAGGTCGCAATGACTTCGCGCATGTCGGGCTCTCCCTCTTGCGCCAGCCGCATCGTTCCGGCGGCGAGGAAGTTGGACGCCGCCGCCAGGGGCTGCGCCAACTCGTGCGCCAACGTCGCCGCAATGACGTTCAGGCCGTCGATCCGGGCAAGATGGCCGACTTGCTCCTGGAGCGATTCGAGCAGCTTGCGCGGGGTGATGTCCTGATCGGTGCCATGAACGCCCGCCAATTGCCCCGCCGCATCGAAATCGGGAACGGCGACGATGCGCCGGTGGCTGATGATCCCGCTCGGAAGGCGCGCCGCGAGCTCATATTCGTGCCGGCCGCGTAGCGCCTGCATTTCCTTCAGTGCGAAGCGAAAGATGTCGAGCCCGTGCTGCCCGACGAGTTGGCCGAAGTCGCTGAGCGTGACATCGGCCGGCGACGTCGGACGCTCGTACATCGCGCAGAGATCTTCCGACCAGTGGAAGGTCTCCGTCGCAATATCGAAGCGCCAGTCGCCCAGCCTCGCCAACCGCTGGGCGGCTCGCAGACGCGCATTCGCCGCGATGATTTCGGCTTCCCTCAGGGCTGTGCGCCTTATCAGCGCAAGCACCAGCCATGCCGCGATCGCGATCACCAGGCCGATCAGCGTGGCGCCTGCAAAATATCCCCCTGCTCGCGCCCGAGCCGGCAGGAGAACGGCCGCCTCGGACACGCCCGATGTCACGAATATCCCGTAGCGAGACAGTCTGCGATGGCTGAAATAGCGCACCAGACCATCCAGCGCGCTGGGACCGAGATAGGTCCCGTTGGGATTCCGGTCCTGCATGCGCATCACCAGGGTGCCCCGAAGGTCCTGACCGAAACTGAGCGTGTTCCCGGTGCGTCGCGCACGCGTGATCCCATCGAGACCGATGACCGAGACGAGCTCGGTTTCGCTTATCGATGCGTCCTTGAAGAAGTTGGTGAGCTCGTTCGGATGGATCTGGACGCTCACGGTTCCGCCAAAGCTCCCGTCGCGAAGGTTCACGCGACGTGTCAGGAGCAAGAGCCATCTTCCGGAAAAGCGAGAGCGAGACGGAGGATTCACGCGCAGGGCGATGCTCGGGTTTGAGCGATGCTGCTGGAAGATGGGGGTCTCGAAGACGTTTACCCTTGGAGGGGGAGACGCCTCGCTGGTGGCGATCAGATCGCCACGCGCGTTCATGATGTTGATTTCTCGCACGGCGGGAGATCTGACCGTGAAGTCGCCGAGCGGAATGATCGGGATCGGTGAGGGAGGGGCCAGCCGGTTCCGCTCCAGAAGCGCGGAATAGCGGTTGGCGACATAGGCGCTCGCGAGGTCCGCTCCTTCCAATGTGCGCGCGACATATTGCTCCAGCGCAATGGACCTGTTGATGTTGTTCCGGATCGCCGCCGAGACGGTTTCGCGCCGCTCATATTGGATCTGGATCAGCACGAGCGCCCACACAAGAGCGACAATGCATATCGCCGTGCCGATGACCGTCGCCTTCAGCGCTAGGTTCGACCACCTTGGCATCGAGCGAGGATCCTACGCTGATGACCCACGGCGCGCGTGAGAACAACGTACCTTAGACACTTCTAATCGAAGCGTATGCTTCTAATCGATGCTCATTGGAGATTAGTCGGTCCATCGACGAGATCCGCCCGGGAGTCTGTCCTGCAAACACTCTGAAAGCGCATCGAGCAGCGGATGCGGCGATCGGGAGGACGGGCCCGCCCTTCGGCATGGTCGAGGGGGGACGGGGGAGGGCTGCGCCCACATGAAGACTCTCCTTGCATGCCGAAGCCGTGAATCGGTATCGGCGCGCGATGATCTTGCTTGTCGAGGACGATCCCGCTCTGCGCGTGCTCACGGCGCGAGCGCTGAAAGAAAACGGCTTTGAAGTGCGGCCCTGCTCGGCCGCGCCCGAAATGTGGCGGGCTATGGACGAGGGAGGCGTCGAGCTGATCCTTCTGGATATCATGCTGCCGGGAACCAGCGGCATCGATCTTTGCCGCCGCATCCGCCGTGATAGCGACGTGCCGATCATCTTCATCAGCGCCAAGGGTAGCGAGACGGATCGGGTCATCGGGCTGGAACTGGGGGCGGACGACTATATCTCGAAACCGTTCGGCACGCGGGAATTGGTCGCCCGCGTCCGGGCCGTGCTGCGTCGTTTCGAATCCGACGGCGCCGGCAGCCCGTCGCTCGGCCTCTATCATTTCGATGGCTGGGTTGCCGATACACGAAGGCACGAGTTGCGCGCGCCCAGCGGCGCCGTGGTGGAGCTGACCGGCGCCGAGTTCGATCTGCTGACCACCTTGCTCGATCAGGCCGGCCGCGTGATCGCCCGCGAGCGGCTGATCGAATTGTCCCGCACGCGCCAGGCCGACGCCACCGATCGCAGCATCGACGTCCTGATCAGCCGATTGCGGCGCAAATTGTCGACCTCCGAGAAGCGCGCGCCGATCGTTACGGTGCGGGGGGTCGGCTATATGCTTAACGCGCCGGTCGAGCGCGAGTGAAGCGGCTGCGCTTCCTCCCGAACGGCATCATCGCACGGCTGTTCGCGATCTTTCTCGTCACGCTGGTCGTCGAGTTCACGATCAGCACGATCATCTACGAACAAGCGAGTGAGTTCTCGGTGCGGAACGACGAGGCGCGGCGCCTGGCCGAGCATCTCGTCATCGCGCGCAGCCTGATTGCAGAACAGCCCTATGACCAGCGCCGCGCGATGGCGGTGGAACTGACGACGGCCCGCTACTTCGTGCAGTGGAGCGCGAACCGCCCCGTATTGCCGAGCAACGGCGAGAGCCGGGATGGGATCAGGGAGCAGATCGTCGCGTGGGAGCCGACGCTGGCCCAAACGAACCTTCAGGCGCAAACCCTGCCTCACAGTGGCTCGACCATCGCGGTCGGATCGCTGCAGCTGCCGCAAGGCGATTGGCTGTTCTTCCGCACCGTCGAGCCCCTGCAGACGACCAGCGCCATCTATGGACGCATCTTCTCGAGCGTGATGACGCTGCTGGCGCTCGTGATCTTGGGCGGGCTCTTCATTCGCCATACGTTGAAACCGGTCCGCTTGCTGACCGAGACGGTCGAGCAATTCGGCCCGGGGCTCGATCGGGCATCGACCGCCAAGGCCCCGAAGGGCTCGGGCGACGTGCAGCGCCTGATGGAGGCGTTCAACGCCATGCAGGAGCGGATCCGGCGGCTGATCGACGAACGGACGCGCGCTTTGGCCGCGGTAAGCCATGATTTGCGTACACCGCTCGCGCGGTTGCGGCTGCGCATCGAGGCAGTGAAGGATCCTGCGCTGCGCCGCGAGGTAGAGGATGATATCGAGGGCATGGAGGCGATGGTGACTTCGCTCCTCACCTTCCTCGGCGGTGACGGCGAGCCGGAATCGCCCCGCCTGATCGATCTGGCCGTACTGTGCGCGAGCATCGTCGATGATTTCAGCGATCATGGACATGAGGTGGGCTATCGGGGCCCCGCGCATCTCGAAATGCGGCTGCGCCCGATCGCGATCCGTCGCGCCGTCGTCAATCTGGTCGAAAACGCAGTCCATTATGGTTCGGATGTCGAGCTGCTGCTTAGCGCAGAGGGGGATGCCGTCCTCATTTGCGTGAGCGACGACGGGCCCGGCATCCCGGACGAGTCGATGATGCTGGTCCGCGAACCGTTCGTGAGGCTCGATCATGCGCGGCAGCGCGACACCAGCGGCTTCGGACTTGGTCTCTCGATCGTCGAGCGCGCGGTGGCCGATGAGGGCGGCAGCCTGACGCTCGTCAACCGGACGGAAGGGGGGCTGGCGGCCACGATCCGGTTGCCGATCGCCGCGAAAACGTAGCGCACCAGAAACACTTCGTTACAATCAGGCGCGGGTACGGAAAGGTCCCGCTCGCTAAATGGCTCTCGAACAGGCGCTTACCGCGCTGCAACATCGAGGGTGAATTTATGTCGGGTATGAACGATGTCGTCGGCCGGGTTTTCGGCTTCGAGACCGAGGTTTTCGCGAACGAGGCGGATCTCTACGGCAAGCTCGCGCACGAGGGGCAGGCGCCCAAGGTGCTCATCATCTCCTGCTCCGACTCGCGCATCGTCCCCGAACAGATCATGCAGGCGCGTCCGGGCGAGCTGTTCGTCATCCGCAATGCGGGGAATATCGTTCCTCCCTTCGCCCAGCAGAATGGCGGCGTCACCGCGACGATCGAATATGCAGTCGCGGCCCTCGGCGTCACGGACGTCGTCATCTGCGGCCATTCGGGCTGCGGCGCGATGGGCGCCTTGACCAATCCCGAGGGCCTCGATGCGCTGCCCAGCGTGCGGGCATGGCTCAACCACAGCCAGGCGGCAAAGGCGGTCGTCGACCATAGCTATCCCGAGCTGGACGGCCCGGCGGCGATCCGCGCGGCGAGCCTCGAAAATGTCGTTGTGCAATTGCAGCATTTGCGCACGCATCCGGCAGTCGCGAGCCGGATCGCCAAGGGTGAACTGACGCTCCATGGCTGGTTCGTCGACATTCACACCGGCGGCATCCTGGCGCTGGACGGCGAGAAGGGCCGCTTCCTGGCGGTCCAGGAAGGGGAGGCGCTGCCGGTCGCACTGTCGCCGGCGCGGCGCCTGGCCGCCGATTTCGTCAGGGTCGAGGCGGCCTGAGCCTCGACCACGCTGAAAAGCCTGGCCCTCGCAAGCGGGCCACCCCAATCGTGAAAGTTCTGGAATGACAAAAGTCCTGCCGTTCTCGGGCTGGAAGCAGGATCTGCCAGCGTCGATCGTCGTCGCGCTGGTGGCGCTTCCACTCTGTCTCGGCGTCGCGCTCGCGTCGGGCGCGCCGCTCTTTTCGGGGCTGATCGCCGGCATCGTCGGCGGTATCGTCGTCGGCTTCCTGTCCAAATCGCCGCTCTCGGTGAGCGGTCCCGCCGCGGGTTTGACGACCATCGTCTTCGCCGCAATCGAACGGCTGCCGAGCTTCGAGGCGTTCCTGCTCGCGGTCGCGCTGGCGGGCATTCTGCAGATGATCTTCTCGCTGTCTCGCGGCGGCGTGCTGGCGGAGTTCGTGCCGTCCTCGGTCATCACCGGCATGCTCGCGGCGATCGGACTCATCCTGATCCTGAAGCAAATCCCCCATGCGATCGGCTATGATGGCGATCCCGGGGGCGATTTCAGCTTCGCCCAGGTCGACGGGTTCAACACGATCAGCGCCATCTTCTACAGTTTCGCGACCCATTTGACTGCCGGGGCGCTGATCATCTCGGCCGCGTCGATGGCCTTCCTGTTCTGGTGGGACGCGAAACGGCCGAAAGACGGGCCGCTGAAACTGCTTCCGGGGCCGCTGGTTGTGGTCGTCGGTGCCGTCGCCCTCAACGCCCTGTTCGGCGTAATCGCTCCGGGGCTGTACCTGCGGGCCGAGCATCTGGTCCAGGTCCCAATCGCCGAAGGATTGGGCGGCTTCCTCCGCCTGTTCACCTTCCCCGACTTCGGGCAGATCGGCAACTCGGCCGTCTGGACCGTGGCAGTCACGCTCGCCATCGTCGCAAGCCTCGAATCGCTACTGAGCGTGAAAGCAGTGGACGAACTCGACACGCGCCGTCGCACTACCGACAAGAATCGCGAGCTGTTCGCGCAGGGCAGCGGCAACCTGATATCCGGCCTGATCGGCGGTCTGCCGGTAACGTCGGTGATCGTTCGCTCCTCGGCGAACGTCGATGCCGGCGCCAACAGCAAGCTATCGACGATGCTGCATGGCTCCTGGCTGTTGTTGTCGGTACTGTTGATCCCGTTCCTGCTGAACCTGATTCCGCTCGCGGTCCTCGCCGCGGTGCTCATCCAGACCGGATATAAGCTCACCAAGCCATCGCTCTACGCCAAGCGTTGGAAACAGGGCCTGACGCAATTCGTACCGTTCGTGGCGACCGTCGCTGCTATCTTGTTCACCGATCTGCTGGTGGGCATCGCCATCGGTCTGGCGATTGGCTTCATGTTCGTTATCGCCCGCAACTTCCGCCCGGCGCTCGTGCTGGTCGATGACGGGCGCGGCAATGTGATGATCCGCGCGCGGCGCAATCTGTACTTCATCCACAAATATGAACTGCAAAAGTGCCTGAACGCGGTTCCGGAGGGATCGAATCTGCTGATCGACCTGTCCGGCACGTCCTACGTAGACCTCGACAATATCGACATCATCAACGCGTTCGTTCGCGGCGCCGACTTCAAGGACATTCGAGTCCTGGTCCGCGGCGATATCGCCGAACGCAGCGCGCCGCTCATCAACGCGCCGCGTAGGGAGCTGGTACATATATGAACGACGAAACCCTGCTGCTGCTGGCCAACAAGGCCTGGGCAACCCAGCTGAAGGACGAGCGGCCCGATTATTTCGTCCGTCAGGCAGCCGATCAGAACCCCAACTTCCTGTGGATCGGCTGTTCCGACAGCCGGGTAGCCCCGGATCAGATCACCAATTCCCCGCCGGGGGTGATGTCGATCCATCGCAACGTCGCCAATCTGGTGCACGAGGATGACGACAATCTGATGGCCGTCCTTCAGATCGCGATCGAAAAGAGCAAGGTCAGCCACATCATCCTGTGCGGACATGACGGCTGCGGCGGCGTCGCCCACGGGATGAACCGTGACGCGACAGGCGCGGTTGCCCACTGGGTGCGCGACGTAGGGGAGCTCAGCGATCGCCACCGCACGGAACTGGAGGTGCTGGGCGAACGCGAGCGGATCGACCGGCTGGTGGAGCTCAACGTCTCCGAGCAGCTCGATCGCCTTTCCCGCTTGCCGATTGTCCGGGCCGCATTTGAACGCGGGCAGGAGGTCATGCTCCACGGCTGGGTTTATTCGCTGACCGACGGCCTGCTGAGAACCGTACGGACGATCGCTGCCACCGACCTCCTCCAAGAGCAGCCGGGATAGCGCACGAAGCGAGTCGGTCGCACTAGAGCCAGCAAGGTGGGCGGACGCGACGCGTTAGCGGCGGGAGCCGCGATGTCCGCACGGGTGCGGCTGCGCTTGATGAGCGGCCGAGGCAGCGACGACAGATCAGCGGGGCGCAAAAATTTCGTCGAGCCGCGCACGCGCACCAGCCACGGGTTCGAGATGCGGGAAGCGATGGCCGCTATGATAGAGGATTGCGATATCGCGCGGCCTCGCCTGCGGTCGCGCCCGCACCCTCAGATGAAGGGGAGCGCCGTCACATGCTGCGTCGATGGCCTTGCCGATCCGGCGCGCGTCATATTCGTCGCCCTGCACTCGTTCGATTCTTGCACCGGAAGTCAGTCCTGCGTGAAACGCCGCGCTGCCCCACATTACCTCCTGTATCGTACCGTCGGCTCCGATGTTGAGGCCGATCGAGAAGCGCATGTCTAGCTGCTGCGCCAAGGCGTCGTATCGCTTGCAAAAATCGTTGCGATAACGGCGATAGACCAGCCGGTAGCCGCCGCGCTCCAGTCCTTCGAGCGGCGCGCCAGGTTTGCGGCTGCGCAGTTCGTGGGTGAGCAGCGACGCCCAGTCATGATCGACGATGCCGCCGAGGGTCCGCACGACGTCGCCGAAATCATAGGTGCGGGTGACCATGCTGCCATCGTCCACCCCGAAGAAGGCGGCGGCGAAATCGTCAAGCGAGCGCGTATCACCAGAGCGCTCGCGGATCAGCGTATCGACTGCGAGCCACAGCAACTGGCCCTCGGAATAATAATCCTCGCTGCGCTGCCAGCTGGGCCAGGGAAGGGGCGCACGGCTGGCGATCACCGGATCGCGCGTCGTATCGGCCATCGTCCGCCACAGGCCGCCGGGCCGCACATCATAGGTGGCGGCGACCTTGGCAAGCGCCTGCAACGCCATGTCGGTCGACCAAAGCCCCGCGCGCGCGGTGAGGACATGCCCCCAATATTGGGTCTGCCCTTCATAGACCCACATCAGGTCGTTGCGGATCGGCTCTTCGAAGCTGGGTGCCCAGGAATCGGCGGCGCGGCGGAACTTGCCATTCCAGCTATGTATGAATTCGTGTGCGAACACGTCGCGCTTGGGGAGATTGGCGTCCCATTCACGGAAATAATCGGGCGGGACGACGATCTCGGCCGAGCGATGATGCTCGACTCCGCCCCCGCCCAGCTCTTCGCTGAGCGCGACAAGAAAGCGGTAGCGATCGTAATGGCGCGATGCGAACAGCTGCGTTGCCTGATCGACGAGCGCGGTCTTGAGCGCCAGTTGCCCGGACGAAGCCTGGAGGTCGGCGCCGTCATGGCCGTACAGGCTCAGCCTCACCGTGCCTTCGCCGTCGAGCGGGATCTCCTGCGCGAAGCGGCCGGCCATTACCGGCGAATCGACCAGAACGTCGAGAGGCACGGGCTCGAACTCGACCGTCGGCCCGTCTTCGGTGCGCGCATCCAGCACAGTCGAGAACATCCACCCTTCGGGCAAGACAAGCGTCGCTCGGATCTGGATGCCGCGCGAATAATAGCCGGCCGGATAGAGCAGCATCCGGCCCCATTGCAGGTTCGACAGATCCGACGTGACGACGACGTCGCCCTGATTGGAAGTCGAGGGAGAGAGGAACTGGAAGTCGACCTCCAGCGCCGCCACGCCACCGGGCACGTCGATATGAAAGGCGTAGACTTCAACCGGATCGCGCCGCCAATCGAGCAGAACTTCCCCGGCCATGATCTGGAGCCCCGCAAACAGCTCGAGCGGATTCTGAGGCGAATGATAGCCCGGCATCCATTTGGGATAGAGCAGGACCATCGGCCCGGGTCCGGCGACCGGGAGCGTCAGATGGCCATGCAGAATGCCGCGATCGGTGTCTGTCGCGTCGATGTTGAGCGCGAGTTGCCCCGGATAGGGCACGTCGCGCGGCTTCGGGATCGGGGGAGATTGCGCATCGGCGCATGGCGGCGCCGCGCCGTTGGAAGGACGGGCGAGTGCGCCGATAAATTCCTCGGACTTCTGCATCTGCGCCGCTCCGTCAGTCGCCCGAAGAAGGCCGCTCGGCCGCCGGTGCGCGACGAGCGATCAGCACGCCTGCGACCAATGCCGAAAGCAGGCCGGCGACGGCGACCTTCTTGGCAAAGCCGGTCTTGTTGAAGGCGAGTTCGGAACGGATGCCCATCTCGGCCGGAATATTGGGGATGCGGGCATGGGCGAGGTCGTCGACCACGCCCTCGACGACATTCACCCGGTCTGCGCCGAGCAGGAGCAGCCAGTGGATCCAGTTGGACTCGCTCCAGCGGAAGGCCAGCCGGCGCATCATTCCGCTGAGCCCGCTCGGCGGGGTTGACGTGCCGACCACTGCGGGCTGGCGGATATGCTCGATCGACTGGAGGATTTCGACAGCGGGTTGCTGGACCGGCGGGCGGACCCAATTCTTTGTCAGTCCCGGATCGTTCGCGCGGTCGCGGATCGGGTAGGTGGGGTCGTTCCGGGGGTCGGCGTCGACGCCCCAGCCGATGATGCCGGAAGTATCCAGCAGATTGCGGCCCTCGCTCTTCACGGGGAGATTCATCGTCCGCTCCTGATCATGCGCCATTGGGAACCAGCACCGGCTTGATGCAGCCGTCCAGCTTGGCCGCGAAGATGTGATAGGCGTCGGCGACATCCTCCAGCGGCACGCGATGCGTGATCATTCCCTTGGGATCGATGTTGCCCAGGCGGACATGCTCGATCAGCCGCGGCAGCAGCCGCTTCACCGACGCCTGGTTGGCGCGGATCGTCAGCCCCTTGTTCACGACATTGCCGACCGGGACCATGTTGCCGGTGGGGCCATAGACGCCGACGATCGAGACGATGCCGCCCTTCTTGACCGAATTGATCGCCCAGTGGAGCGGGATCGCCGAGCCCGCCTCGAGCTTGAGCTTGGTGCCGAACAAGGTGTGGAGGAAATTGCCCTTGGCATCGCCGCCGACGCAGTCGATCGCGACATCGGCGCCGAGCCCGTCGGTCGTCTTCTTCATGAAGACCACGACATCGTCGACCTCCTTGAAGTTATAGACTTCGGCCGGGCAATAGGTCCTCGCAAACTCGAGGCGATAGTCGAGCAGGTCGAACATGATCACGCGGCCCGCGCCGAACAGCCAGGCGCAGCGCGCCGCCATCAGCCCGATCGGTCCCGCGCCGAAGATCACGACGGTGTCGCCCTTCTGGATGCCGCCCATCTCGGCGGCCTGGTACCCGGTCGGTACGACGTCGGTCAGCAGCACCGCATCGTCGGGGTCCATCCAGTCGGGGATCAGCGTGGGGCCGAAATCGGCGTAGGGCACGCGGACATATTCGGCCTGGCCGCCGTCATAGCCGCCTGCAGTGTGCGAATAGCCGTAGATGCCGCCGACCGCAGTCGCCTGGGCATTGGATTCGTGGCAATTGCCGTACAGCCCCTGCTGGCAGAAATGGCATTGTCCACAGGCGATATTGAACGGCACCAGCACATGGTCGCCGACCTTCAGATTCTCGACCTCGGGGCCGAGCTGCTCGACGATCCCGCAGAATTCGTGGCCGAAGGTCATGCCCACCCGCGTATCGGGCACCAAGCCATGATAGAGATGGAGGTCCGAGCCGCAGATGCACGAGCGCGTCACCCGGACGATCGCGTCGCGCGGGTGCAGGAGTTCGGGCATCGGCTTTTCGGTGAGGCGGACGCGATAGGGTCCGCGATAGTCCATCGCCAGCATGCAAGTTCCTCTCACGTCCGCGCAGGGCGACGCCCTTCGATCGACGCGGAAGGCGGCCCGCCGACCATCCCCCGCATCGACGCGACTTAGTTGGCCGAAAGCGTTCGAAGCTGATCGATATGGCGCTGGATGATCGGGACGGCGGCGGTCGCGGTCTGGCGCAGCTGCGGGGTATCGCCGTTCTGCGCATAGTTTCGATGCAAGGCGTGCGCCATGCCGTGCGCGGTGCGCTGTTGCCCCAGATACATCCGGTCGAACGCAGCGCCGGTCGCGGGCTGCAGTTCGTCGAGCATCGCCCGCTGCGGCGGCATCAGCATCGGCGGCGGCGGGGTCATGCCCGCCGCCTGCGCGGCCTGCATCACCTGCTGCGTCGTCATGGTGTGATGGTCGATCATCATCTGCGCGAACTGGCGCACCGCGGGCGATTGTGCGCGCTGGAGCGCCAGCCGCGATGATTCGATCTCATACAGGTCGCTCGATCCAGCCATGGCGACATAGCCCATCGCATCGGTCGGCATCGCGTCGGCGGGCATGTTCGCGCCGCTGTCGGTGTTCATCGGCGCGCAGCCGGCAACAAGCGCAGCGGCGCTCACGCAGATAAGTAGATGTTTCATGAAAAAGCTCCCTCTAGTCCGGCGTAAACAGAGGGCTTCATGAATAGGTTCCAATATTTAACTCAGGTTATTCTCAAATTCTACCTGCAGTCATGGACGCCTCACGCCTTATTTATTGGCCAATCGGCGACGCGCTGAATATTATACTGGATCATTATACCACGTTGGCAATATTACCGGATCGGAACCTTGGCTTCTAGCGCTGGTTAGGGCGCGGTGGCGAGGAAGATTCAATGACCGACAGAAGAACCGGCATGCCGTTGGACGGTAGCGGCGAGGACGACAAGCAGGGTCAGGCGCCCCAGGGGCTGGCCGGCGAACGCACCGAAAATCGTGGGACGCCGCATCCCGAACTGCGCCGCTCCATCGAGACGCAGGCCGGGCCGCTCCTCGTCGAGGAATCGTCTGGCACCGCCTTTGCGGAAGCCAGCGGCGCAATGGAGAAGCATTCCCCCGATCCCGACGCGGACGGACCGGTGCCCGAGGGTTCGGCGCCGGATCGATCGACCGCTCGAGATCCCGCTTAGCCCGCTTTTGCCCATAGGCTCGGCGCCGACGATCGATTCTCGCTGGGGAAGGGAATGCGCCTGCGGAAGGCATCGTCGAACACGCCGTCGACGCGAATGCTGAACGACAGCCCGTCGCTGGCGTCGGCGCCGTGAAACTGGTTCACCGTATCGAACCAGGCCGAGTGTCCTCCAACATAAGCGCGCGCGCCGCTTGGTGGGTCGAGCATGTAGAAGGGCTTGCGCAGATTGGTGCGCATCCAGAGAAATTCGTGGCACAGTTCGGCGCTGTCATGGTCCTTATGCGCCGAGACCGCGCCGCCGCTGGGATCGTACAGGATGAGCATCCGGCCGGTCGCGGCGAAGGGCAGCGTCGCGATGAAATCCATCAGCGGCGCAAAATGCTCGGCTTCGGCGGTGGGCTCCCAGATCTCGGTGCGATCGAGATCGTAATAGTCCTCGGGCTCGCGCGAGCGGGTCAGCTCGATCATCCGCGATCCCGGCCGGTCGGGCGCGTCGTCGTCCAACAGGAACGGCCCGGTATAGAAGTGCCGGTCGTTCGCCGCCGCCAGCCGCTCGCGCAAGCGTTGCGTGATGAACCCATCGAGCGACTTGAGACGTTGCACATCGATGAAGGAGTCGGTGTCCTTGTAGCTGGGATAGTCGGCATCGGTCATCGCCGATGCGCTTAGCCGTTTCGACCGCAGCGGCATTGATTTGAGTTATCTATGTATTTTTGCACAATTTAATCCCGGTTAAAGCGCGATCCAATTTTTCTTTAAATAAGCCGATTGGCTAGTTCATTCGCTGCTGAACGACTGTCTCCGAAGCATCGCTTTGGGAGCGTTTGGCGTCACCTTTGGAACGTCTATGAAAATCTTCGTGAGCGGGCTCTACGCCGGCGGCAATCCCCAGCCCGGCGTGGGCATCGTCCGGTCGCTGCGGCAGGGCTATCCCGACGCGACGATCGTCGGCGTCGAATATTCGAACGGCGTCTCCGGCATCCATTTCGACGAGCTCGATGATCTGTGGATCCAGCGCCCCTGGGGCGAGCTCGACCTCGAAAGCTACGGCCAAAGGGTCCGCGAGGTCCTCGACGCCGGCGGCCTGTGGATTTCGGGCAGCGACCTCGAGGCGATGTGGCTTGCGAGCGTGTTCCCCGATGGTCACGCCAATCTGCTCGCGCCACCGATGGCCGGGATCAAGCGGATCACCAAGCCGGTGGTCGAAGCCGCCTCCGGCCTCCCGGTGCGCATCCCGACCTATCTCTCGACCGAGCATAGCGACTGGGATCTCCACGCTTTCTGCCGCGCGCAGGATTGGCGCGTGTGGCTCAAGGGACCCTATTACGATGCCTCGCGCACCCCGACCTGGGATGCCTTCACCGCGGTGCGCAATGCGCTGAGCAAGGTCTGGTCGACCGAGAAACTCTTCCTCCAGGCGCATGTCAGCGGCTATGAGGAATCGGTCATGCTCTCCGCCTATCAAGGCGAGCTGCTCGGCGCGGTCAGCATGCGCAAGCGCGACGTCACCGCCGAGGGCAAGACCTGGGCGGGCGACGTTTCCGACGTCCCGCCTGAATTCCTCGAGCCGCTGCGGCGGATGGTGCGCGACACCAACTGGACCGGTGGCGGCGAGCTCGAAATGGTGCGTGATGCGTCCGACCAGCTCTGGCTGATCGAGATGAACCCGCGCTTCCCGGCCTGGGTACATGGCGCGACGATCGCCGGCCACAATCTGCCGGCATTGCTGGTGCAGGCCGCCACCGGCGTGCGGGCGCAGCCTGTGCCTGCCCAGTCGGCGGAATTCACCCGCGTCGTCCTCGAAGTGCCGGTGCGCGCCGATTACCCGCTGCCACCGCTCCCCGAGCCGTTCGCGGGCGCGGTCGGCCATTCGATGAAACATCCCTCTGGTCTCACTGCGCTCGCCGCGCGGCTGCACAAGATCGATCCAGACATGCTCGACGTGGCGCTCGCGCCCGAAGGATCGCCGGCGCCCAACGCGGTGTCCGCGCTGCCCGAGACCTATGTCGCCGATATCGGCGCGCAGGATTTCGGCGCGATGCAGACGCCGCAGTATATCTATATGGAAAGCACGGCAGAGGCGCTGTTCGCCAGCGCCGCCGAGCGCGCGCGCCGCCTGAGCACCGACGATGTCGAGGTGATCAGCGGCTATTCGATCAAGACCAACCCCGACAAGCGCCTGATCAAGCTGGCGCTCGACAATGGCTTTTACGCGGAGGCGATCAGCCTGGGCGAAGTCCAGACCGCGCTCGAAGTCGGCTTCCGCCCCGATCAGGTGATCCTCAACGGCCCCGGCAAATGGTGGCCCGAGGGGCTGATGCCACGCGAGACGATGCATGCCGTATTCTGCGACAGCGTCGCCGATCTCGATCGGGTGGTTGCCGCGGTGGAAGCGGGCGAGATGTCGGCCAGGCATATCGGCATCCGCATCCGTACCCCCAACATCACCTCGCGCTTCGGCATTCCGCTCGACAGCCCGACCACCTTCGCCAAGCTGATCGAGGCGGTGAAGCGGCTGCCGACCGACAGCAAGTTCGGCGTGCATTTCCACATGGCGAGCAGCCATGTCGGCGTCGCGCAGTGGTGGCATCTGTTCGAATCGATGCTGCGCTGGTGCCGCTCGATCGAGCGGCTGAGCGGGCGGACGATCGAGATGCTCGATATGGGCGGCGGCTGGTATCCCGACGACTGGCATGCCGACGAAACCTCTAAGATCGCGCATGCCGCCGAACTGGTGCGCGCGATGCTTCCCGCCGTCCGCCAGATCGCGTCCGAGCCCGGCAAGGCGATGGCGCAGCCGTCGATGGCATTGGCAATGCGCGTGCTCGAAATCCAGGAGCACGAGGATGACATGATCGAGGCGGTGGTCGACGCGTCGATCGCCGAAATCCCGATGCACTTCTGGCAGCCGCACCGGATGGTCCGCCAGTGCGGCGAGACCGGCGCGTTGCAGCCGATCGGCCGCGGCAAGACCTATCTGATGGGGCGGCTGTGCATGGAGCACGACATCATCGCCTCCAACGTCCAGCTTCCCGAAGGCACCCGCGCCGGCGACCTTCTGATTTTCTGCGATGCCGGCGGTTATGACAGGAGCATGTCTTATGTATTTGGTCGAGGATAAGGCGAAGCGGGCGGACGTCCGCACCTCCGAGCAGCTTGCCGGCGAAGGCTTCATGCTCGCCACGCCCATCGCATCGCCGGGTGGCAAATGGGAGCATTTTCCCAACAGCCATATCTCGCACCACGGCAAGGCATGTTGCGACATCGCGCACGAATGGCTGATCGCCTATGATTTCGCGCAGTTGAACGGCGGCGACATTCTCTCCGGCCCTCGCTGGATGCGCGAGCATTCGGCCTGGGGTCCTTCGGCCTGGCCGATCCACTGGTGCGAAGCGGTCGACGCCAAGATCGTCGATTGCGGCGTGCATGCCGCGATTGCGCAGGAAGCGTTCGTCGCCCGGGGACTCCGCGCCTTCCGCGCGCAGTTCATCCAGCGCTACAGCGCCGATGCCGCGGCATCCTGGCGCGAGAGCTGGGGCAAGGGCGATGTGTCCGATCACTGGATCGATGGCGACGCGATCTACCATGAAGGCAACGCAGTGGTCGTCGGCGACGATCACGTGAAACTGTGGGACGGATCCGCCGGATGGTGGATCAATCCGCGCGGCGAGGCCGGCTATGGCAGCTTGGCAGCAGTGCGCATCGACGCGCGTGTCGACAGCTTCGCCACAGGTCTGCTCTGGGGCAACCGCCGCATCCCTCTCAACCTGTGGGTCGAGATCTGAGCGGAATCGCCCGCATGTGACGACTTCACACCGGTCGTCCATCGAGCGGCAACTAGAGGCCGACCCAGTCGTCGGGCAGGAGCGCGGCCGACCGGATCGGAACCTATATCGGCATCCTCGCCGCCAGCCGTCAGGATGGTGGAAGGTGGTCCGGGGCGCTCTTCCCGGCATCGAGATCGCGAGCGACGTTTCGCTCCTCCTGTCCGTCCAAGGGATGGCGATTGCGACGCTTGCGAAGGAAAAACGCAAAGCCAATGGCAACCACAATCACGACGATCACAAGTGTCATCAAGTTGAGGGAGGAAAGAAAGTCGGTGGAAGACATAAGCTTGGCCTTTTATCTACCCCGCACGCCCCCAACGACTAGGCGACATCAGGGGTTCCACCGACCTGCCACCGCCGCATCCTCGCCCCAATGCCGGTAGCCCCGAACAGCGGCGAAGGTGAATTCCGACAACAGGTAGGCGAGCAGGGCGTTCAATGCCGTCAGTGAAGCGGTCGGCGGGGCAGGGTAGGGCAGCTATCCGCCACAAACGTTGCCGATCCGGGTGCCGACGCCTGCCCCCGAAAGCGGGCACTTGATAGCAGGGACGCGACGTAAGCGTTTTGACTTAGGCAGGACTTGCTTTACTGTATTCGTGGCAGGAAGAACGAGGCGGGACGATCGATGCCGACTGATCTATTGGTTCGGTATGAAGCAGCTAGCCCGACGATCAGTCTTTTCATTACTGGCTATCACGTCATCCGCGCGGGCCGCGTTCCCGCTGGTGGGCACGGCGACTGGCTGCTTCCCGGCAACCCCTATATTCGCGTCACGCTCGACGGCGGAGGGTCGAGAATCATAACCCGTCGGAATCATTACCGCGAAATGCCGCGGGCGACGGTCGCGGGAGCCAGCAGTTTCGCAACTAAGCTGTCAATTGACGCAGGTGCCAGTGTCGGCATCGGTATCAGCCCGATCGGCTGGTCTCGGCTTTTCGACGTTGCCGCCGAGGACGTCGCCGACCGCGTCGTACCGCTTGGCGCGCTTTTGGGAGCTGCGCACTCCGACCGACTCGTGGCACTCCTCGATTCGGTAGATCTGTCGCATCCGATAGCACCCATGCTTGATGCCTTCTTTGAAGGTGCGATCGGTCCCGCCAACCGAGACGAAGGATTGCTTCGCGATCTGGTGGGGGTCGTCATCGACGAACGCGTCGGGGACATCGAAACGGCTCGATCCGTATTACGGCTGGAGCCGGCGAGGTTGCGCCGGCTGTCGAGACGGCACTTTGGCTTTTCGCCTAAACTATTGCTGAGGCGCAGCCGCTTTCTGAGATCGCTGCTGAGCGTACTGGATGATGAGAAGAAGCCCGGTTACGCTGGGATTTCGGAGCAATATACCGACGTTTCGCACTTTATTCGTGATTCACATGCTTTCCTGGGGATGACGCCGCACCAGTTCGCTATGCTAAGAAAGCCGGTGTTTACTGCCGGTCTTAGCGAACGCAGTAAGGTGCTGGGCGCGGCTGCGCAGGGCCTGCACGCGATAGATCCGCTGCCAGCGAAGCCGGTCACGTCATTGTTGACCGGTGCACGCTCGTATTAGTCTCGCCATGCAAATCGCGAGCTGGACCGGGGCGCGATACCGGCCGCGGGGCGCGTGGCAAGCCCGATGCGGTGGCGCACCGCGGCATCGCTCTTGGTCAGCATAGCTAGTTGGGTCACGACGGGCTCTAATCTGGTGCATGGCAACTCACCGTATGGCGCATGTATTCGCCATCGCTTAGCGGTCAAAGGTCGCGCGCGCCTGCCCCGCGACTGAAGCGCCTGGCCGAAATATCCAATACTTGCGGCTGGCTCTTTCTAGGATCGCGAGGATCGGCGGACGCCCGCCCACCGAAGCGAAAGGAAATGCTCATGTTCGCGATCAACGTACGCCTGGCAGGGATCGCAGCCGCGGGGTTTGCCGCCTGCGTCGCTACGCCAGCCAGCGCCGGAACCGGATGCAATGGCGTGGTAAACATCTTTCTTTGGGGCTGCGCGCCCTGGGACAATAATAATGGCCCCCAATATCCCTATTATCGAAAGAAGGTGATAACCCTGCCGCGCCAAGGCACGCAGATCGTTACCAAGAACGGCGTCCAGATGGCGCTGCGCAACGGCACCTATTACCCGCTGATCGGTACCGACGGCGCATCGATGATCGGCAATGATGCCGGCAGCTTCCGGGTGTGGACACAATGAGCCGGGTCCCGCTTCTGCTCGTCGCATGCGCAGCCGCACTTTGCCCTGCGGGTTCCGCGCTCTCGCAGGAGGCCGAGCGCGTCTTCCAGCCCGGCGAGGTAGTGAAAACCGGCATTGGTCAGACCGTGAAGATCCTGCAATGCCGCCCGGAACGCGTGAGCCGCGAAACCGAATGCGCGTTCGTTCTCTGGAAGAATGGCGGAGCGGCGAGCATCAAGAACTGGATGAACGCTGCTCAGATCGCCGCGGGCGAGGCGCGCGTCAAAGAGGCGGAGGAGCTTGCTGCGCTGAGCGACGCTCCCCCCGCACCAGCAAGCGCACCTGCGCCCGGGGCGGAGGCACTTCCGCCTGCCACCGATCCGGGAGCACCACAATGATCCGCGCAACCATGGCGGCGGTGCCGCTGGTCGCGGTATCCCTTGCCGGGGTGCCGTCCGCTTATGCCCAATCAGGGCTGGTCTATCTGCCGGTGGGCGCAATCCTGGAAACGGGAATCGGCCAGACCCTTAAAGTTCTCAAGTCGGTGAAGCACCCGCAATATGATTGGACGCTGTGCGACATCGTCGAGTGGAAGAATGGCGGGGCGGCGAGCAACGTTTCCACCACCGATTGCGGCGACCTGCTCAAGGCAGTCAACAGAGTCCGCGACGCCAAGGGCCTGCCATGGCTGACCGCCGCGCAGATCCGCGTCGGGCCGCAAGCGGCGGGCGCCGCGGCACCTGCCGCCGCCGCTGCGGCACCGGCAGCGGCAGGGCTGACCGGGCCCTGCGGGCGCACCGCCTACACCGGGCCGGTTTCGGGCGCGACGCCGGCCTCGGCCGCCTTGTTCAAGCGCCGGATCGCCGATCTCTACACGATGCAGACTCGCGCGCCTTATTGGTATGGCGTGACGTTCGAAGCGTTCCAGGTGGGCACTCCGATCCGCAACACCGTCGGCAACCAGCCCGGCTATGGCGCGGTGCGCGTCAACAGCGGCGCGCCGGTGAACGCGGTGATGTACCCGGTCTCCAGCACTTATGTGGTGTGCGAGCAATCGCCCGGGCAGGCTGAGCGTCGCCGGATCGTCAATTCGCATTATTGTTTCGTCGGCGCGGCCAACGAGTGGATCTGTGCCGGCGGCGGAGGACCGCCGCAGCGGATCACCCCGTTGCGCTGATCCGGTTCGTGGCTGTGGAGGCCCTGTAGCCGGGCGCCATTAAGGCATCCCCGCACCTCTGCAGAGCGCCGCAAGATCGTCCCCGCCCAGGCGGGCATTCACATTCCCTGGGTGGTCGGAGTCGAATCCTGGTGCTGGCGGGCAGGGCCGTCCTGCCTGGCGATCGAGCTTTCGCTCTGCGCAGGCGGCTCCGCACTTATACCTAAGCTGCGCCGAGAATGCGTCGAAGTCAGTGACTTGGCGTGCATTCTGTGTAGGAATCGGTCTCCGGAGACTGAGACATGGCGCGTATCATATATGTAGAGGACGACGCTCTGATGGGCGATATCGTCAAAGATATCCTCACGCAGGCGGGCCACCTGATCGGCGTGATTGGCCACGGCACGCTCGCGTTCGAGACGGTCGCCTTCAAGAAGCCCGAACTGGTCATCCTCGATTGCGGCGTACCCGGAATGGATGGCGTCCAGATTTTGGAGCAGATGCGCCGGATTCCTGCGATCTACCTGACTCCCGTGCTGATGCTCACGGCGCGTAGCAGCCGGGCGGATATCGAGCGGGCGATGGCGGCGGGCGCTAACGACTATCTAGTCAAGCCCTTCGCCCCCGAGGAGCTGGTTCGGCGGGTCGCCGCCATGCTGAGCGAAAATGACTGGCGCAGGAAGAAGATCTGAAGCGGGGCGGGTTCTGCACGAACCGTCGGCGGCGCGGTTATTCCAAGGAAGTTACATGGCCTATATCATCATTGCCGACGACGACGAACTGGTGCGCGAAGTCGTTCGAGAGGCACTTCTGGCCGAGGGACATATCGTCGGTGCGGTCGACAATGGTGGCGACGCCTGGCGCGCGATCGTGGCGAAGCGTCCGGATATGGTCATTCTCGACTGCAACATGCCCGAAGCGAGCGGGATCATCGTGCTGCGGGAAATGCGCAATCGCATGGAATTCGCGGCCACCCCAGTCCTCATCCTGACCGGTCGGCGCAGCCAAAGCGACGTCGATCTGGCGATGTATGAAGGTGCGACGGCCTATATGAAGAAGCCGTTCGACCCCGACCAACTGGTTTTCCGCGTCGAGGAACTGCTGCTCGGAAGGACCTAGCCTCCGGGCGACCCCGAAGTGCGTCTTCACCGTCTGTTATTGGCTGCGCGCCATGGGTGTGGGCGAAGGGAGATGGACGCTGGACCATCCATCGACGCGCCCACTCGCGCGGAAGCATTTCGACCTTATCCTTGTGCTGCTGGGGGCAGCAATCTCCGGCCTGCTCTGTTTCGAGCTGGACGTGTTCGAACTGCTCGTCGCCTTTGCCGAACGACATGAAGCCTGGCTGATCGACGAGGCGATCACCGTTCTGCTTATCTTCGGGACCGGATCGCTCATACTGTTTGCCAGACGATCCACCGAACTGCGTCGCGAAGCATTGCTGCGGCATGCGGCGGAGCAGGCGACTGCCGAGCTTACGCGCCAGATCCTGGCAGACGGCGTGGCCGAGCGCCGTTTCCTCGAGGAAGCGGTGCGAGCCAACGAACAACGGCTCCAGAGCATCCTGGCCACCGCGCATCAGGCGATCGTCACGATCGATCGGGATGGCACGATCAGCGGTTGGAACCGCCATGCCGAGCTGACCTTCGGCTGGAATGCCGACGAAGTGATCGGGCAACGCATGTCCGAGATCATCGTCCCGCCCGAATTGCGCGCCGGACACGACGCGGGTCTGGCCCGCTTCATGGCGAGCCGCAGCGCGCGATTGATCGGGAGCCGCATCGAACTCACGGCGATCCGCCGCAACGGTGACGTCTTTCCGATCGAGCTGGCCCTGAGCGCCACCAATATCGGCGAAGATTGGCAGTTTACCGCGCTGATCCAGGATATTTCGGAGCGGCTTGCGAAAATCGAGCTGTTCGAGAATGCGTTCGACCATGCCCCCACCGGCATGGCGCTGGTGGCGCTCGACGGCCGTCTGATGAAGGTGAATTCGGCGTTTTGCGACCTGATCGGCTTCGAGCGCGAAGCGGCGCTGACGCTCGATTTCCAGACGATCACGCATCCCGACGATCTGGCCGGCGACGAACTGTTGCTCCGGCGCCTGATCGCCGGGGAGATCCCCTCGTACCAATTGGAAAAGCGATATATCCGCAAGAGCGGTCGCGTCGTCTGGGTGCGGCTGTCGGTCTCGCTGGTGCTCGGGAATGACGGCACCCCCAAACATCTGATCGCCCAGGTTCAGGATCTGTCGGCCGAACGCGAGTCCGAGGACCGCTATCGGCTGTTGGCGGAGAGCGCCAGCGACATGGTGGGGCTTTATTCGATCGAAGGGCGCTGCCTCTATATGTCGCCGTCGAGCGAGAAGATCCTCGGTTATGCTCCGGACGCGGTGGTGGGCAAATCTGTCTTCGAGTTCATGCCACCCGAGGAGCGCGATCCGATGAGACGCGCGACGGTGCGGCTAATTGCAGCGCCGCCGGGTTCGACGGTCAGGCATCTGACACGCTTGCGCCACGGGAACGGCGATCTCATCCATATCGAGTTCGCCGCCCGCGTCGTTGCGAGCGAAGACGGCACCCCGCAGATCGTCTCGGCCTGCCGCGACGTGACCATCCGCATGGAGGCGCAGCGCGCACTGCAGGAACGGTCCGAAGAACTGGTCCGCGCCCATGCCGCGGCGGAACGGTCGGCTGCTGCGGTCCGGGAGGCAGAAGTACTGTTCAAAGGGATATTCGACAGCTCTTCCGACATCAACATCGTCTACGCCGTCGACGGCAACAGCTTCTCGTTGATCACGATGAACGAGGTGGCGGAGCGCTCGCTTGGAATCCCGGTTGCCGCGGGGCGCGGGAAGGGGCTCGGCGACCTGTTTCCGCCCGAGCGCGCGAAGCGGATGCAGCGCGATCTGGAAGCGGCGATCGTTTCGGGAGAAGGGCAGCATACGATCGAGCAAGGCACTCACGCCGGGCACGATGCGATCTTCGATATTCGCCTGGTCCCGCTGCGCAACGATCTCGGCGCGGTGCATCGCGTCTTCGTGAGCAAGCGCGACATCAGCGAACTCAAGCGCGCCGAGCGGGAGGCGTTGAAGGCGAACGTGCTGATGCAGGCCGCGGAGAAGATCGGGCATATGGGCTATTCCTCCCTGGACCTGATCACGCAGGAGATGACCTGGTCCGACGAGATCTGGACGATCTTTGATCTCGATCGGGAGCATGACACACCCAGCTTCGACAAGTTGATCGCCCGCCGCCATCCGGAGGACCGCGAGCACGCGGCGGAGGCATTGGCAAATGCCCTCGCCAGCGGCGCGACCGACTATCAGAACAGCTATCGCCTCCTGCTGCCGAACGGCGAAATCCGGCACATCCTCGCACGCGGGACGATCCAGCGCGACGCCGGCGTCGCGGTCAGCGCATTCGGCGTGCTGCTCGATATTTCCGAATTGAAGCGCGCCGAACAACAAGCGCGCGAGAGCGACCAGCGGTACAGGCTGATGGCGGAGAATTCGACCGACGTCATCGTGACGAGCGACCTTGCCGGTCGCACGACCTTCGTCTCGCCGTCATCGGTGACCGTCATCGGATATGGCAGCGAAGAGCGTATGGGCGAGCAGGCGGCCACCATCGCCCACCCCGAAGACCTTCCAGGATTGCGCGCCGCGTTCCGGGCGTTGCGCAATGGCGAAGCCGGAAAATGCGTCCGCTGGCGCGCGTGGCACAAGATCGAGGAGCGATGGGTATGGCTGGAGTCGAGCCCTGCCTTGATGCGCGACGGAGAGACGCAAGCGGTCACCGGCTATCTCGACGTCATTCGCGACGTGACCGCCCAGAAGGAACAGGAAGATGCGCTGGCGGCGGCCAAGCTCGCCGCCGAGGACGCGATGCATTCGAAAGAGCATTTCCTTGCGAATATGAGCCACGAGCTGCGCACCCCGCTCAACAGCATCATCGGCTTTTCGCGCCTGCTCAACGAGAGCATCGGGCTTGCCCCCGAGGTTCAGCGCCGGGTCCGCATGGTGCAAAGTGCAGGTATCGCGCTGCACGGGGTGATCGACAATGTGCTCGATTACTCGAAGCTCGAGGCGGACAAGCTCTCGCTCCACTGCAACCCGTTCGACGTGGATGTCTTTTTCACCACCGTCGTTTCCTTGCTGGAGCCGCAGGCCGCCCTGCGGGATGTGAGCCTGCGGGTGGAAATCGATCCCGCTTTGCCCACCAGGCTCGTCGGCGATTCCGGCCGGCTCCGCCAGATACTCCTAAATCTTCTTTCGAACGCGGTGAAGTTTACCTGCGACGGCACCGTCACGACCAGGGTCAGGCTGCTCGATCGCGTCGAGAGCGACGCCCGGATGCGGATCGAGATCGTCGATACCGGCAGCGGAATTGCGCAAGACAAGCTCGCGAACCTCTTCAACCGATTCGTCCAGGCGAATGCATCGGTCGCCCGCCATTATGGGGGCACCGGGCTCGGCCTGGCCATTTCGCGGCAGCTCGTGACCCTGATGGGCGGCGAGATCGGCGTGGCCAGCGAACTGGGCGCCGGCTCCACCTTCTGGTTCGAAGTGACGCTCCCCATTGCCGACGTGCAGGAATGCAACGAGCATGAGGTCTCCGGTACGGAGAGCTTGTCCCTCGAAGGCAAGCGGGTCCTCGTGGTAGACGATGTCGATCTGAACCGCGAGTTGATGACTGCCATTCTGTCCAAATATGGCTGCGCCGTCGAACTGGCGGAGGACGGAGTCGGGGCGATTGCGGCCTTGAAGGCACAACGCTTTGACCTCATCCTGATGGATTGCCACATGCCGGTCATGGACGGATTCGAGGCGACTCGCACGATCCGGGCGCAAGCGGGTCGCGCCGCGACCGTGCCCATTGTCGCCCTGACGGCAAGCGCCCAGCCGGAGCATCTCGCGCGATGCCTGCAGGCCGGGATGAACGACCATCTGACTAAGCCGCTGGAGCCCCACGCGCTCGATCTGGTGCTCCGTCGCTATCTAGCCGCCACTCCTGCGGGCGGCGACGTCCTGCACGCTGCCGCCGTCGCGCTGGATAGCGACCACCCGCCTCAAGCTGCGCCCGTCGCAGGGTCGTTGCGTGCTCGCTATGAAGCACGGCGAAGGGAAATGCTCCAGGCCTTGGGCGAGATGATCCGCAGCGGGCGATTCACCGATGAAGAGGTGAGCGTTGTAAACGTGATGGCCCATAATCTCGCGGGCACCGCTGCCATGTTCGGTGAAGCCGAGCTCGGCGACGCGGCTGCGGCGCTCGACCAAGGTCTCGCACAATGGGCTCCTGACGAGCGTCGCGGCCGCACTCGCGAGTCTTACGAAACAATGCGACGAATCACGAGCATCTCAGCTCAGAGAGGCGGCGGCTAGCCGCGCGTCCGAAACGAGCGAGCCGAACAGAGCGGCCGCGATATCCTCCTGCTCCTGCCAGCCCATAGCAGAAGCAATTCCTCCCAACGATTTGTTGGCGCGCGAGGCAGTCACGCGCGAACCAGTCTCCGCCTGATAATCCCTGTTTTGCGCGAATTAACAGGGAAAATAGTCAAATGCGGCCTGAAAACAGGCGTCTATCGCGAAGGCCACGGCCGGAGGCGTCTCTAAATGCTGGAAGTCTCAGGCTTTTTTGGCCGGCGTTGAGCCATCCTGTTATTTACGAATCAGGGAAACTGAACGTCCGTAACAGGGATCCTATTTTACCGTATCAGGCGCCTAACCCTCCATAACAGGTAATCTGGCCGCGCGTTGAAACTGGCTCTTTCCGCACGAGGCAAAAGGGCTGCGACGCCGGCGAAGCGCCGCCCAATGCCACACCCGGAGGTCGCATTCCGTCGCAGGTTTTCATGCAGCTCACCCCTATTTCGGCGATGCGGGTGTGCTCTTTTCGTTCCATGTCTGATCTGCTATGTTCTGCCCCTATGGCAAGCACTACCGCTCGCGCCGCTGAACACATCGGCCGCCCGCTCGCGATACTCTATCGCGCCCCTGAGTCACTCGTGCCGGATCCACGCAATGCGCGTACGCATCCAAAGCGACAGATCGAGCAGATCGTAGCATCGATCAGGGAGTTCGGGTTCGCCAATCCGATCCTGGTGGATGAGCACGGCAAACTTATCGCCGGACACGGTCGATTGCTCGCGGCCAAGGAAATGGCGTTGGGCGAGGTGCCGACCATTGAGCTCGCCGGTCTTAGCGAGCCGCAGAAGCGCGCATTACGGCTTGCAGACAACAAGATTGCCCTCGGGGCCGGTTGGGATCTCGAGGTTCTGAAACTCGAGCTCGGCGAACTGGCCGTGCCCGACATGAATATTGACCTGACGCTGACCGGGTTCTCAACCGGCGAGATCGACGTCATGCTGAACGGCAGGGTCGATCCAGAAGAGGAGATCATTCCTGCGGTGCGAGTGGCTCCGCGCACGCGTCACGGGGACATTTGGTTGCTTGGCGAGCACCAGGTGGGATGCGGCGATGGACGCAACTTGGCCTTCCTTCGCGAGATCGTTGGCAGTGACCCGATTGATGCGGCGTTTCTAGATCCCCCGTATAACGTGAAGATCAACGGACATGCGAATGCCAAAGGCCGGCACCGCGAATTCGCAATGGCTTCGGGCGAGATGACCCAGGGGGCGTTCCGAACGTTTCTCGCCGAGACCTTGACTGCCTGCGCCGAGGTGTCGCGCAACGGTGCCGTCCACTTCGTATGCATGGACTGGCGGCACATGGACGATGTGTCAGCAGTGGCTGCCAGCATATACGGCGACCGACTGAATATGTGCGTGTGGAATAAGAGCAATGCCGGAATGGGATCGCTGTACCGTTCGCGTCACGAGCTCATATTTGTCTACCGCGTCGGCGAGGCTGCGCATTTTAACGCAGTTGAACTCGGACGCCACGGCCGCAACCGCACCAATGTGTGGGACTATCCCTCCGTCAACTCCTTCTCCGGCAGCAGGCGCGCCGACCTTGGGCTCCATCCAACGGTCAAGCCGGTCGCCATGGTTGCCGATGCGATCTGCGACGTAACTAGGCGCGGTGACCTGGTGCTCGACATCTTTCTCGGATCAGGCACGAGCCTGATCGCCGCTGAGCGTGTCGGGCGTCGGTTCCGCGGTGTCGACATTGATCCAGCTTATGTCGATGTGGCGATTGACCGCTGGGTCGGGATGACGGGTGGCACGCCGACGCTCATTTCGAGTGAGGGGCGCTGAGCATGGCGCGCGTGCTGCCCCCTGAACATGGTCGATTTCAAAAGGGGCAGAGCGGTAATCCGAAGGGGCGTCCGCGCAAACAGCCTATCACCTCTCCTGGTTCTGCCTTCGATATCGTCATCGACCGCACCCTAACCGTGATGCAAGCAGGCGTACCGCGCCAAATGACCATCGACGAAGCGCTCGAGCAGAGAACCTACCAGGCCGCGATCGGCGGTGATCGTGCTGCACAGCGGGAGATTTACCGCATGATCGCGCGGCACGAGAAGGTGGGTCGCGCCAAAAACTCGGTTCGGCGTAAGCCCGTCGAAGTGCTTCACGAGTTTCCAGATTCCGGTAGCATCGAGTCCGCGCTGCAAATTCTCGGGGTTGCCGCTCCAAATTCGTCACGCCGAGACTGGCCAAGTCCCGAGCGACACCTGTTGCTGGAGCCTTGGGCGGTGAAGGCGGCGCTGAGGAGGCGGGGGGCAAGAGTGTTGACCAAGCGCGACCTCGATGAGGTTCGGCGCAGCACGCGCGATGCCGATTCCATCGTTTGGCCAGAGGCGAGCGAGCCATGAGTAACCAGGATGACGGCGGCGATGTCCTACGGAGGGTCGGCTATCGCGAGCCACCGAAGGCCACGCGGTTCCAGAAGGGCCAGAGCGGCAACCCGAAGGGTCGTCCGCGCGGAAGCGGGAGCCGCGCGCCCCATGACGCCGTGCTGCGGCAGAGGGTCACCATTCGGGAGGATGGGGTGGAGCGACGCGTCACCGCCGCCGAGGCTTTCCTGCTGCAAATGGCCAAGCGGGGACTGGACGGCGACAGCGCGGCAGCACGGAGTGCGCTGGCTTCGATCGCAGAAGCGCGCGCCGCACGAGGAGAACTTGGCGGGGAAGAGATACGAGTGATCATCATAAGCCCGGTCACCCCTGGCAGCGTGGAACCTGCCACACGCAAGCTCGGCATATCGAAGAAGCTTGATCCTTATCGCTCCTCCACGCGCGGAGTCCTCGAACCGTGGCTAGTCGAGCTAGCGCTCACTCGACTTGGCGACCGTCGGCTGACGATTCCCGAGCAGCGCGAGGTCCTGCACGCGACCCGAACGCCCAAAAAAATAGAGTGGCCAGCCTGGTGGACGGAACTGCCCTAGGGCTGCTTCGCGCCCTATAGTCAGTCATTCGACGGGCTTGTAGCTGATCCCGAAAGCCGCCATCGGTTGAGGTAGAACTGCTGGACGTACTGGGTGGAAAGCTGCCTGTCCGCTTTCGGGCGATCATGACCCGCAAACGGACGTTCGTTCATCAAGCGATCAGCGACCGCTTTGCGCCCTAACTGCAGTCATTGAGCAACGCTTGGCTCGAACCCAAAAGCCGCCATCCGCCGGATCGCGTCATCCTTGTGGATTTCTCGCACGTGCAGCATAGATCGCCACGGCTGCGAGGGAAAAAATTTGCGCATCGCGATCATCGATGAAAGCGGCCTGCGCGCGACCATCCTTGAGGATGGGCTGCGCGAAGCCGGGTTCGATGATATTGAAGTGGTGCTGGCGCAGGGCGCATTCGTCGCGCGGCTGGAGCGGATGGCTCCGGATGTGGTGCTGATGAACCTCGGCAATCCAAGTCGTGATTCGCTCGAGGAAATGCTCGCGGTAAGCCGGGCGCTTGCGCGCCCGATCGCAATGTTCGTCGATCAGTCAGACGATCATATGATCGGCGCAGCGATCGATGCAGGGGTTTCGGCTTATGTCGTGGATGGGCTGCGCAAGGAGCGCGTGAAGCCGATCCTCGACCTTGCCATTCGCCGCTTCCATGCTTTTTCCAAGCTTCAGGCGGAACTCGACGATGCACGCAGCGAACTTGCCGAGCGCAAGACGATCGATCGCGCCAAGGCCATCCTGATGGAGAGCCGCAAGCTGGGGGAGGCCGAAGCCTATGCCTTGCTGCGCAGCACCGCGATGAACCAGGGGCGCAGGATCGCCGACGTTGCCGAGGCATTGATCACCGCGGCCGGACTGCTGGGAGGCACGGGATGACGCCGCTTTCGATCGCTTTCCTCCCGCTTACCGACAGCGCACCGATCCTGGTCGCCGCCGAACTTGGCTTTGCCGAGGCGGAGGGGCTGGCGCTCTCGCTGGTTCGCGACACGAGCTGGGCGACGGTGCGCGATCGGCTGGTCTATGGCCAGGTGCAGGCGGCGCATCTGCTCGCGCCGCTGGCGGTCGCGGTCACGCTCGGTCTCAGCCAGACGCCGTGCGCAGTCGCCGCGCCGTTCAAGCTTAACGATAATGGTAATGCGCTGACGCTGTCTTCGGAATTCGCCGCGGCACTCGATCCCGTGCCGCGCAACCGGATCGACGATCCCGTCGCCACCGCGCATGATTTCGCGGCTGCGATCGGGCTGCATCGGCGCAAGCCGGTGATCGGCATCGTCCACCGCTTTTCCAGCCACGCGCTGATGCTGCGTTACTGGCTGGGATTTGCCGGCGTGGACCCCGATCGCGACGTCACGTTGCGCGTGCTGCCGCCCTCACTGATGACCGAGGCGCTGCGCGCGGGCGAGATTGACGGCTTCATCGCCGGCGAGCCGTGGAGCAGCGTTGCGGTGCACGAAGGGCTGGGCGAAATCGCCGCGGCGGGGGCGACGATCTGGCGGCGCGGGGTCGAAAAGGTTCTGGCGACCCGCGCCGACTGGGCCGAGAGCAATCCCGGAACGCTCGACCGACTGGTCCGCGCGCTCGCCCGATCGGCCGCGTGGTGCGACGATCCGGCCAATCGTGATGCGCTGGCGGAATTGCTCGCGCGACCGCATCATGTCGGCCAGCCCGCAGCGCTGATCGCACAGGCGCTTTCGGGGCGACTGCCGTTGCGACAGGGCAGTGAGCCAATTCAGATCGCCGATTTCTTGGTGTTCCACCGCGGCGCAGCGAACTTCCCCTGGCGCAGCCAGGCCTTGTGGATTTACTCGCAATTCCTGCGCTGGGGAATGACCGGGGCAAGCCCCGCCTCGGAGCGTGCTGCGGCCAATGTATTCCGCTCGGACCTGTACCGGCGGGCGCTTGCCGGGGAGGCGACGCCGATGCCGGGTGCCAGCATGAAGGTGGAGGGGGCGTTGGGCGAGCCGCTGAGCGCGGGCAGCCATCGGGGCAGCTTAACCCTTGCACCGGATCGCTTTTTCGACGGGCGCAGCTTCGATCCGGAGGCGATTTCGGCTTATATAAACGCGCTGGAAGCCGGCCAGAAGCGTTGATTATTTTGCACTTGCGAAGGGCGCGCAATCCGCGCAACCTATAGGGGTCGCCCAGGGACGGGGTGGCGTCACCGGAAGTGCCTGCCAAGGACGGCGGGTGTTTTCATCAGACGACAGCAAAGCCGCTGTCCGATCACCGCTTTCGGGCGGCGGATCGGAGGCGGCTTTTTTCGTGCCTGCGCGGCACCGGGGAGCGCGACGATGAAGATTGCAGACGTTATGCGGGACGGATTCGCTTATGCCGGTGGGGGCGCGGATGTCGATCCGAAGCCCGTGCGGGCGAAATCGGCATTCTGGAGCAGCGGGCACACGCCGACGCTTATCGCGGCATTCCTCTATTTCGACCTGGCCTTCATGGTCTGGGTGCTGCTCGGGCCGCTTGCGCCCGACATTGCCGCCACGTTGCAGCTCAGCGCAGCCGAAAAGGGGTTGATGGTGGCGACGCCGACGCTGGCCGGGGCGATCCTGCGGGTGGTCAACGGGCTGCTGGTCGATCGCATCGGGCCGAAGCGTTCGGGCGCGATCAGCCAGATGATCGTGATCGGCGGGCTGCTTTCGGCCTGGACGCTGGGGGTGAACAGCTTCGGCGGAACGCTGGTGCTGGGCGTCATCCTCGGCTTTGCCGGCGCGAGCTTTGCGATCGCGCTGCCGCTGGCCAGCCGCTGGTATCCGCCCGAGCATCAGGGCAAGGCGATGGGACTGGCGGGCATGGGCAATTCGGGAACGGTGTTCGCCGCCTTGTTCGCCCCGACGCTGGCCAAGATGTTTGGCTGGAACGCGGTTCTGGGCCTGGCGTGCACTCCGCTCTCGATCGTCTTCGTCGCCTATATGCTGCTTGCCAAGGATGCGCCGGGGGCGCCCGCGCCCAAGCGGCTAGTCGCCTATTTCGAACCGCTCAAGCGCGCCGATGCCTGGTGGTTCATGGCTTTCTATGCGGTTACTTTCGGCGGGTTCGTCGGGCTGGCTGCATCGCTCACCATCTATTTCACCGATCGCTTCGGGCTCAGCACGATCACAGCCGGATATTGCACCGCAGGCTGCGTCTTCGCCGGATCGCTGGTGCGACCGATGGGGGGCGCTCTCGCCGATGCGATCGGCGGGGTGAAGACGCTGGGCGCGGTGTTCATCGTGGCTGCGTTCGCACTCGCCGGAGTGAGCGGCGCGGCGACGGTATCGAGTGCCCTGGCGCTGTTCGTGCTCGCTATGTTGGCGTTGGGTGCGGGCAATGGCGCGGTGTTCCAGCTGGTGCCGCAACGCTTTTCAAGCGAGATCGGGGTGATGACCGGGCTGGTCGGCATGGCGGGCGGCGTCGGAGGCTTCTACCTCGCTTCGTCGCTGGGGATCGCGAAGCAGTTGACGGGCAGCTATCAGGCGGGGTTCCTGATCTTCGCCGGGCTCGCACTGGTCGCCTTTGCCGGGCTGGCACTGGTGAAGACGCGGTGGCGGAACAGCTGGGCTGCGGCGGAAGGCGTGCGGATCTGAGCTGAGGCCGGGGCGGAGCCATGCTCCGCCCCGGCCTGATCGGGGGAAATTCGATGAAACTTGCAATAGCAACGGTGGCCCTCGCGGCCACCGCAGGGCCCGCTTGTGCCCAGGCGATTATTTTGAAGCCGCTGATCGAAGCGCGATTGCGCGGCGAGTTGGTGGATCAGGCGGGGCTGGCCGATACAGCCGAGGCGGTGACCATGCGCGTGCGCGCGGGCGTTTCGGCGACCCGCGGCGGGTTTGGCGCGCTGGTGGAGGTGCAGGGAAATCTTGCAGTAGCCGACGCCTATTTCGACGGGCTTGAAGGCCCGGCGACGCGGCCCTTGATCGCCGATCCGCAGAGCATTGCACTCTATCGCGCGCAGATCCACTATCGCGACGAGGCGCTGGCGGTGACGGCGGGCCGGCAGCGGATCGCGCTGGACGACGAACGATTCGTCGGCGCGATCGGCTTTCGCCAGAACGGGCAGACCTTCGACGCGATACGGTTCGAATGGCGCCCGGCGCCGCGGGTCAGAGCCGATCTGAGCTATGCCTGGGCCGTCCGCACCATCTGGGGCATCGACGGCGCCGGGGCTCGTCCCCGGGCGATCTCGGGCGACAATATCTTCGCCACGCTGAGCTATGCGACGCCCGCGGCCACCCTCAGCGGGTTCGCCTATCTGATCGATCAGGACGAGGCCGCGGTGCAGGGATATCGGCTTTCCAGCCAGACCTATGGCGTTCGGCTGGCGGGGGTCCGGTTGATCGGCAAGGCGGCGTCCCTGTCCTATCAGGCGAGCTGGGCGAGCCAGTCGGACTATCGCCGCAATCCGAACCGCTATCGCGCGGCTTATTATCTGCTGGATGCGGGGCTTACCGTGTCCCGGGCCAGGCTGGGCGTGGGATATGAAGTGCTCGGCGCTGCCGAGGGCGCGGCGTTGACATCCTTCCAGACGCCCCTCGCCACCGGGTTCAAGTTCAAAGGCTGGGCCGACAATTTCCTGACCACGCCGCCGGAGGGTATCCACGATCTTTACGGCACGTTCGGATATGGCGCGAAGCGCTTTGGCCCGTTCACGGGCGTGTCGCTGCAGGCGGCCTATCACCGGTTTGACAGCGACCGGCTGGCGCGGCGCTATGGCAGCGAGGTCGACCTGCTCGCGAGCGGAAAGCTGGGCAAATACACCCTCGCGCTGCGCTATGCCCGGTATGACGCGGATCGATTTGCAACCGACACCCGCAAGGCGTGGGTACAACTCGACTGGGCATTTTGACCGCCATGCTGCGGCGCAAAAATAACGCTTGAACCGCGGCGCATGTCTGCGCATCATGCAGACGTCGGGCAATGCTGCCCGGACAGGACATAGCCGCCGCTTCCAGGGACGGGAGACGGGGGTGCATCGACCGGACGCTGCGAGGCTCCGGTCAGGGTGATTGGCAAAGCCGCCATGCGGGCATCTTCTTCGGAAGGTGCTCCGCATGGCGGCTTTTCGCGTTTCGGAGCAAGCGAGATGGAGCTTTCGGGGAACGACTGGAGCGGGGAGGCGGGCGGATCGCCCGACGTGCCGCCGCGGCGCGAACATCTCGTGGTGATCGGCAATGGCATGGCCGGGTGTCGCGCGGTCGAGGAATTGCTCGCGCGCGATCCCGATCGCTACCGCGTGACGATCTTCGGCGCCGAGCCGCATGTGAATTACAACCGGATCATGCTCTCGCCGGTGCTGGCGGGGGAGAAGGCGTTCGAGGACATCATCCTCAACGGTCATGACTGGTATCGCGACCACGGCATCGAACTGGTCACCAGCGATCCGGTCATTTCGATCGATCGCCAGGCCAGGTCGGTGATGGCGGCATCGGGACGCACGGTCAGCTATGACCGGCTGCTCATCGCCACCGGCTCGGACCCCTTCATCATCCCCGTGCCAGGCCACAAGCTCGATGGCGTGATCAGCTTCCGCGACATGGCCGATGTCGATCGCATGCTCGCGGCAGCCGATGTCGGCGGCGATGCGGTGGTGATCGGCGGCGGGCTACTCGGGCTCGAGGCCGCGCATGGGCTGACGCTGCGCGGCATGAAAGTCACCGTGCTCCACATCATGCCGACATTGATGGAACGCCAGCTCGACGAAGCCGCGGGCTGGCTGCTCAAGACCGCGCTGGAGGCGCGCGGGCAGACGATCCTGACCGGCGCCGACACTGACGAGATCCTTGGCGAGACGCATGTCGAGGGCGTCCGGCTCAAGGACGGGACGCTGATCCCGGCAAGCCTGGTGGTGATGGCAGTCGGCATCCGCCCCAATGTGCGGCTGGCGCGCGAGGCCGGGCTGGCGATCGGGCGCGGCGTGCATGTCGATGACCATATGGTGACGTCTGACCCGGCGGTGCTCGCGGTCGGCGAATGCGTCGAGCATGACGGCAATGTCTATGGCCTGGTCGCGCCGCTCTGGGACATGTGCCGAGCGCTTGCCGACGGTCTTGTCGAAAAGCCGAGCGGCTACAGGGGATCGGTAACCTCGACCAAGCTCAAGGTGGCGGGACTCGACGTCTTTTCCGCGGGCGATTTCTCGGGCGGTGACGGCGCCGAGGACATCGTCCTGCGCGACGCCGCGCGCGGGGTGTACAAGCGCGTGGTGGTCAAGGACGACCGCATCGTCGGCGCAGTGCTGTACGGCGACACCGCCGATGGCGGCTGGTATTTCGATTTGCTCAAGCGCCAGGCGGACATTGCCGAGCTGCGCGACGTGCTGATCTTCGGCCAGGCTTTCGCCTCGGGAGGGGGGCAAGCGGACCCTAAGTCGGCCGTTGCGGCGCTCTCGGACACGGCCGAGATTTGCGGCTGCAACGGCGTTTCCAAGGGAATGGTGGTGTCCTGCATCGCCAAGGGCGCGAAGTCGCTCGATGCGGTGCGTGCCGGCTGCAAGGCTTCGGCGAGCTGCGGTTCGTGCACCGGGCTGGTCGAGACGCTGCTCGCACTGACGCTGGGCGACGATGTCGAGGCGGGGCCAAGGACGATGTGCAAATGCACCAGCTTCGGCCATGACGATGTCCGCCGCGAGATCGTGGCGCAAGGCATGCGCTCTACCCCCGAAGTCATGCAGCGGCTCCACTGGTTGACGCCCGATGGCTGCGCGTCGTGCCGGCCCGCGCTCAACTACTATCTGCTGTGTGCGCTGCCCGGTGAATATATCGACGACCAGCAGAGCCGCTTCGTCAACGAGCGGATGCACGCCAACATTCAGAAGGACGGCACCTATTCGGTGGTGCCGCGGATGTGGGGCGGGATCACCAATCCGCGCGAGCTGCGCGCGATTGCCGATGTCGTTGAGAAATATGACGCACCGATGGTCAAGGTCACCGGCGGCCAGCGGCTCGATATCTTCGGCATCCGCAAGGAGGATTTGCCCGCGGTGTGGGCCGATCTCAATGCCGCCGGGATGGTCTCCGGGCATGCTTACGGCAAGTCTCTCCGCACGGTGAAGACCTGTGTCGGCTCCGAATGGTGCCGCTTCGGCACGCAGGATTCGACCGGGCTCGGCGTCAAGATCGAGCGGATGACCTGGGGCAGCTGGATGCCGCACAAGTTCAAGATCGCCGTATCGGGCTGCCCGCGCAATTGCGCCGAGGCGACGATCAAGGATTTCGGCGTGGTCTGCGTCGACAGCGGCTACGAACTGTCGGTCGGCGGCAATGGCGGGATCAAGGTCCGCGCCACCGATTTCCTGTGCAAGGTCGCGACCGAGGCCGAGGCGATGCACTATTGCGCCGCCTTCGTGCAGCTTTACCGCGAGGAAGCCCGCTATCTTGAGCGCACCGCGCCGTGGATCGAGCGGGTCGGCGTCGACTATATAAAGGCGCGGATCGCCGACGATGCCGAGGGCCGCGACGCGCTTGCCGCGCGATTCCTGTTCTCGCAAAGCTTCAGCCAGGAAGACCCCTGGGCCCAGCGCGTCGCCGATGATGCGCGCCAGCACGCGCACATGGCCGAATTTCGCCCCGAAGGAGGAATGGCATGATCGCAGACTGGCTAGATATCGGCTGGCTCGACCAGATCCCGGTGCGCGGTTCGCGGACCGTGCCCGTGGCGGGGGGCGAGGAGATTGCGGTGTTCCGGACCGGCGACAATCAGGTGTTTGCTTTGGTCAATCGCTGCCCGCACAAAGGCGGGCCGCTCAGCCAGGGCATCGTCCATGGCCATAGCGTCGCCTGCCCGCTGCACAATTGGAACATCGCGCTGGCGACGGGGTCGGCGCAGGGCGAGGACAAGGGCTGCACGCCGGTGGTGCCGGTCAAGGTCGTGAGCGGGCGGGTGCTGATCTGCCGCGCCTCGGCGTTGCAGGCGGCGGCATAGGATGAGCGCGATCCGCACCACCTGCGCCTATTGCGGCGTCGGCTGCGGGATCGCGGCGACTGTCACCGGCGAACGCACGGTCGAGATCAAGGGCGACGTCGAACATCCCGCGAACCACGGCAAGCTCTGTTCCAAGGGCACCCATCTCGGCGAGACCACCAGCCTCGAAGGCCGCCTCCTATACCCCATGATCCACGGCAAGCGCGCAAGCTGGGACAAGGCGCTCGACCTGGTTGCCAAGCGTTTCCGCGACACGATCGCCGAGCACGGCCCCAACAGCGTCGCCTTCTACGTCTCGGGACAATTGCTGACCGAGGACTATTACGTCGCCAACAAGCTGATGAAGGGCTTCATCGAATCGGCCAATATCGACACGAATTCGCGGCTGTGCATGTCGAGCGCGGTCGCCGGGCATATGCGCGCGTTCGGCGAGGATGTGGTGCCCGCCAGTTACGACGATCTCGATGCGGCGGATCTGCTTATCCTGGTCGGGTCCAACACCGCCTGGTGCCACCCGGTCGTCTATCAGCGCATCCTCGCCGCCCGCGCGGCGCGCGGAACCCGGATCGTCGTGATCGACCCGCGCCGCACCGAGACCTGCGAGGATGCCGACCTGCATCTGGCGATCCGTCCGGGCAGCGACGTCGCCTTGTTCAACGGCCTGCTCGCGCATTGCCGCGAGGCGGGCCTAATCGATGAAGCTTACCTGTCCCGAAGCGTCGACGTCCCCGACGACTTTTGGGACAGAGTAGGAGAGGGGAGCGACCTGTGGTCGGTGGCGCGGAGCTGCGATGTTCCGCCCGCTGATCTCAGGCGCTTCTTCGACCTGTTTGCGGCGCACCCGCGCACCGTCACGATGTTCAGCCAGGGCGTGAACCAGTCGCTGCGCGGCACCGATCAGGTCAACGCGATCACCAATCTGCACCTCGCCACCGGCCGCATCGGCAAGCCCGGCGCGGCCCCGTTCTCGATCACCGGCCAGCCCAATGCGATGGGCGGCCGCGAAGTCGGCGGGCTGGCGACGACGCTGGCTGCGCACATGGATTTCGCACCCGATAATGTTGCGCGTGTGGCGCGATTCTGGGGGACCGAAGCGGTCGCCGCAAAGCCGGGGCTCAAGGCGGTCGACCTGTTCCGCAGCATCGGCGAAGGCCGGATCAAGGCCTTGTGGGTGATGGCCACCAATCCGGCGGTGTCGATGCCCGACGCAGGGTCGGTTCGCGAGGCGCTCGGCAAGTGCCCGTTCGTCGTGGTTTCCGATTGCATCGCGGACACCGACACCACGCGCTTCGCGCATGTGAAGCTCCCCGCCGCCGGCTGGGGCGAAAAAGACGGCACCATCACCAATTCGGAGCGGATGATCAGCCGCCAGCGCCGCTTGTTCGAACTGCCAGGCGAGGCCAAACCCGATTGGTGGATCGTCAAGGAAGTCGGCCGCCGCATGGGCTGGACCGGCGAGTTCGCCTATAGCCGCCCGGCCGATATCTACCGCGAACACACCCGGCTCTCGACCTATCAGAATCACGGCGCGCGCTTGTTCGATATTGGCAAGCACGCGGCGATTTCGAATGCGGCCTATGAGGAAATGGAACCCTGGCGCTGGGGTGGTGCCGTCTTCGCCGACGGCCGCTTCCCCACGCCGACCGGGCGAGCGCGGCTAATCGGCGTGACGCAGCGGCCGTTGCAAGCACCCCTCGCGAATTGGCCGATGACGCTCAACACCGGGCGGTATCGCGACCAGTGGCACACGATGACGCGCACTGGCCTGTCGCCGAAGCTGGGCAGTCATCGCCGCGAACCGATGGTCGAAATCCATCCCTTGGATGCAGAAGCGCTTGGTGTCGTGGAAGGCGATTTGGCGCGCGTTTCGACGCCGCAGGGGCAAAGCATCTTCCGCGCGACCCTGAGCGAAGGTCAGCGACGCGGCGAAATCTTCACGCCGATCCACTGGACCGATCGGCAATCGAGCGGCGGCCGCGCCGGCCTGTTGCCGCGCTCGCTGGTCGATCCGCATTCGGGGCAACCCGGCTTCAAATCGACCCCGGCGACTCTCGCGCGCGTGGCCGCCGAATGGCGCGGCTTCCTGATCGCGCGCGACGAACCCGGCGCGATCGATGCGCTTTGGGTCACCCGCGTCCGGGTGGCGCAGGGTTGGCTTGTCGAACTTGCCGGCGACGGCGACGTTACGCGGCTGATCCGCGCATTGCTTCCCAAGGGCGAGCGCGTCGAGACCATCGACACTGCGCGGGGCCAGACCCGGCACGCGGTCCTCGCCAATGGGCGTCTCGTCGCCGCGCTCTATCTCTCGCGAACCGGCAATCTGCCGTCGCGCGACTGGCTGATCGCCCAGCTCGGGGACACAGCGGCGCCGGCGCCGGTGGAGTTGCTGGCAGGCCGATCCGCGACACCCGCACCCGATCGCGGTCCGGTGGTGTGCGTGTGCTTCGACGTGGGGATGAAGACGATCCTCGCCGCGATTTCAGACCAGCAGCTCGCCAGCGTCGAGGCGGTTGGCTGCAAACTCTCCGCCGGAACCAATTGCGGCTCGTGCCGCCCCGCTATCCAGCGGCTGATCGGACAAGCGAAGGAGGCCGTGAATGGCTGAAGCAATTGCTGCGGGCGAAGTCTGGTTGGTCGGTGCCGGACCCGGCGATCCCGATTTGCTCACCCGCAAGGCCGAGCGACTGATCGATGCGGCGACCGTCGTCTTTTATGACGCGCTCGTCGGTCCGGGCGTGCTGGACCTGATCCCGTCACACGTCCGCCGCGTCGCGGTCGGGAAGCGCTCCGGGCGCCATTCCAAGGATCAGGCCAGCATCAACGATCTGCTGGTCGCCGCGGCGCATGCCGGCGAGCGCGTCGTTCGCCTCAAGGGCGGCGACCCCTCTCTATTCGCGCGCTCGATGGAGGAGGTCGCGGCGCTGGCGGCAGCGGGGATCGCGACTCGAATCTGCCCCGGCGTCACCGCCGCAAGTGCCGCTGCCGCTTCCGCGGGTATATCGCTATCGCTACGCGGCCTGGCCCGGCGCGTTCAATTCGTCACGGCCCATGTTCAGGCGGGCGCCCCGCTCGCGATGGATTGGGCGGCGCTGGCCGATCCGGGATGCACGACCGTGTTCTACATGGGTCGTGCGGCGGCAGGAGAGATCAGCCGGCAGCTGATCGGGGCTGGGCTCGATCCACAGACACCGGTGCTCCTTGCTTGTGACGTGAGCCTTGCCGACGAGCAATTGGTGCACACCCGCCTAGACCTGCTGCCGCTCGCCGCGCAATCGATGGCGCCCGGAAAGCCCATGGTGATTTTGGTCGGCGAGGCGGTTTCCAACAGGCGCGGCCACGCACCCGTCACGCCTCTGCTTGAGGAACTCGCGCATGGCATTTGTTGAGCCAGTTGGGCGCGGCCGCGACGCATGCGCGGCGACGCTCACCTTCGACGCAGCCCAGGCGATCCTCGCTGCCCACGCAACGCCACTCGGTGTCGAAACCGTGCCGCTGGCCAAGGCCGGTCGCCGCGTCCTCGCGGAAGCAATTTACGCAAGGATTGATTCCCCCCGCTACGACGCGGCTGCGATGGATGGTTTCGCGGTGCGCGAGCACGATCTGCGAGCGGGGCTCCGTCAATTTCGCGTCGTCGGCAGTTCGTATCCGGCGCTACCATGGGCCGAGCAACTAGGCCCTGGCGAGACCGTGCGCATCATGACCGGTGCCGCCGTCCCGAAAGGTGCGGATCGCGTCGTGGTTCGCGAACTTGTCCGGGGCACCCCAGACGGCATCGAACTGCATGGTGAACTATCGACTAGAAGGCACATTCGCGCGCGGGGGTCGGACATGGCGAAAGGCGATCTGGTCCTCGCCGCCGGACGCACTCTCGATCCGCGCGCGCTGCTTGTCGCGGCGGCCGCGGATGTGGGTTCGGTTCAAGTCCGGCGGCGGCCCCGCGTTCGACTACTCACGAGCGGCGATGAACTGGTGGCACCCGGCCTGGCTGCGGATACGCCGCACCAATTGCCTGATAGTCTGTCCGAAGCGATTTTGCTGATGACACGCCAGTATGGCGGCATTCCTCTCGGATCGAGACGAGTCCGCGATGTCTTGACGGACATCGAAGTCGCGGCTGCGGCTGCGCTCGGCGATTGCGATGTTCTGGTAATGGCTGGCGGGGCCTCGAACGGCGATCGCGACTTTGCCAAGCACGGGCTGATGCCCTTGGGGCTCGAGCTCTGCTTCGCCGACGTTGCAATCAAACCAGGAAAGCCGGTTTGGTATGGCCGGATCGGCAATCGGCACGTTCTCGGCCTTCCGGGCAATCCCACTGCGGCGATGACGATTGCACGGCTGTTCCTCGCGCCGCTGCTTTGCGCGCTGGGTGGCGGTCGTTTTGCAACCGGGCTCAAATGGACACAAATGCCACTTCTTACGACCATGGCTGAGATCGGATCGCGAGAAACATTCCTGTGCGCCGAACTGGATGGGCGCGGCGTGCACATAATCGAACGGCAGTCGGCATCGGCGCAATGGACCCTGGCGCGCGCCAATGCACTGGTTCGTGGACCGGCTGGACATCCGGCGCTGGTCGCGGGGGACATCGTCTCCATGCTCGGGTTTTAGTTAGCCATGAGAATCCTTGGCGCAATTCTGGCGGGGGGGGGAATCTCGGCGCTTCGGCAGTGACAAGGCAGCGGCGATGCTCGGGCAGCGTTCCCTGATGGGTCACACGATACAATGCATGGAGGGTCAAACCGACGGCCTAGTCATATGCGGCCGCACTTGGCCCGGAATCCCTTCGCTTGCCGATCGCCCGGCTCGAGATCTTGCCCGTTAGGCGGCCTCAATGCAGCGCTGCATCATGCCGAGAGCGCCGGGTTCGATGCGGTGCTCTGCGTTCCCGTCGATGTGCATCCATTGCCAGAAAATCTGCGGGTGCTACTCGAAGGGGCGGAGGCAAAGGCGTTCGAGCTACAGCACGCGGTGGGGTTCTGGCCCGTTCGATATGCAAGCAAGCTCGACCGTCACCTCGCGGCTGGCAATTTGTCGTTTCGAAGCTGGATTGGAAGCGCGGAAGCCATTGTCATTTCTGACCAGATGCTCGCGCTGGAAAACGTGAACACTCCTGACGATCTGAACAAGCTGATCCAGTGAAGTGAGCGTCACTGGTTTCCAACGACGGCTTATGAGGGTGGCTAACCGAAAGCTGCCAGCCCGCTTCCGGCCCAGTTTCAGTCATCCCGCCGCACCTGAACAGATGTCCGAAGTTGGGAAGCGGGAGAGGCGGTATGAACGTCAACTTGTGGGTCTCCTGATTCAGCCGGCGCGGCGAGTTCGCGAAGTTGCGCGTTGAAATGCCTAAAACGAGTCAGTGTCGAATGGTTGCTGCGGATCCACAACCTCTCCGAGCAGTATATAACGATAGACCTCCCGGAGCGCGTCGTGGAGAGCGTAGAAGTCGCAGTGACTGATTGGGGCGAACGCAAATGTGCCGAATCGATTCCGGGGATGCATCGTCATGATGCGGTCCGCGTAGAATTCTTCGAAGTATTTGAGTCCGCTGTTCGCTTCACCGAAGGAATCGTGGATATAGGCCTGGCAATCAACCGCTGATGGATCGGAGACGCCATTTGCGCGCACAATTTCTTGGATGACCGCGAACGACGCATCGAGCGAGATCCATAACGGATAATTTGCCTCTTCCCCAAAAGCCTCGTGCATGTTCATCATTGAGGCCTTCATCCAAGTGGCGAGACCCCGAATCATCAGGTGATCGCTAGCATCAATGTTGGAACGCAGGTCTTGGTGAGTTGAAATTGGCAATGGCCAGTGAAAATGTTCGTAATTGCCCGGCGGCATGGGCACTGCACCTCGCGCCTGCCTGGTGTCCGAGCTCAGCTTGCGTCGAAGTGAAGTCTCGACTTCAGCAATGACCTGTGGATCATCAAGCCGTCTGCGTTCATCGAGCCGGACCGACGCGACGCAGGGGTATTGAGCCATGGTCCCGCGGTCCAGTCCGATCGAAAGTGCTAGTGAGGCCAGCAGCCGGATTTCCTCAGGCGTTGGCTCGTCGTATTCGGAATAGTAATCTCCTTCGTGCATGTCCTGGTCGAAGTGGCAGGCGGTGAAGATTAAATCCTCTCGCACCACGTACGCCGCATCTTCGTGCTGTGACGATTGCGACCAATAGGTTCCGAGCGGAGACATCGGCCGCACGATCGTGCCACGACGTATTGCTGCATGTTTCAGGGGTAGGTCCTGTGTCATGGCCGGCAAGCTGCCCCGGCGTCGGGCCGATGTCACGCTATGTCCCGCAGGGTTGCTTCGTTCCCTGAACGAGCGTCCGTTTTCGGGAGATCGGATGTTCGACGTGAGTGTCGGAAATTGGGTCCACTCGGTCGCAAAGCTGACGATTGGCTAGCGTCAGCTTCAGCCGTTCAGATCAGCTCGCGCCCAACCCAGAGTCTGATGATCGTTCGTTGCCACGCGGCTAGGCTTGCTTCTCGCGAAGCCAGCTATCCCGCTCGGCGAAAATCCTCTGCATCTCTGCCATGTTGTCGGTTCCCCAGGTGCATAAGGGCTCAAGCGCTTGGGCAAGGCTGTGGCCCAGCTGCGTAAGCGTATAGTCCACGCGTGGCGGGACCTCCTTGTAGTCGTTCCTGCGCAATACGCCGTCCGATTCCAGCTCCTTTAATTGCTGGATCAGCACCTTGTCGCTGACATCGCGCACGGCGCGCTTGAGTTCGCCGTAGCGTGTCGGACCACGCAACAGGAAATACAGGACAAGCGGCTTCCACTTGCCCGAGATGATCTTGAGCGTTGCGTCGAGTCCGCAGGTGAAGCCTGGGACGATTGGAGCGCGATCGACGATTTTGGTCTGAAGCACGTCGGAAATTTGAGGTACTTACCTTAAGGTGCATACTTGTCGCTAGGTAGGTTGAGGGCCAGCTGCGTGCAACCAAGAACTGGAGGCACGTATGAACCGACTAGAAGGCAAGACCGCGATCATCACCGGCGGCGGCACAGGCATTGGCCTGGCTTCGGCGAAGCGCTTTATCGAGGAAGGTGCGTTCGTCTACATCTTTGGCCGGAGGCAGGAGAAGCTGGACGCGGCGGTGGCCACCCTTGGCGCGAATGCGTGCGCGGTGGCAGGATCGGTCACCGATGCCGGTGATCTCGACCGGCTGCTCGACACGGTGAAGGCGGAGCGCGGCACGCTGGATATCCTGTTCGCCAATGCCGGAACCGGCGCCCTGGTGCCGCTCACCGAGATCACCCCCGAGCATTATGACGAGACCTTCGACATAAATGTGAAGGGCACGATCTTCACGGTGCAAAAGGGCCTGAAGCTGATGGGCGAGGGTGGTTCGGTCATCCTCACCGGATCGACCACCGGAGTGATGGGAACGCCCGCCTTCAGCATCTACAGCGCATCGAAGGCCGCTGTCCGTAATCTCGCGCGCAGCTGGGCGCAGGACCTGCGCGGCACCGGTATCCGCGTCAATGTCCTGTCACCCGGGCCGACGCTGACCGAACTGGCGGCCGAGGTCGTCGGTCGCGATGCGATGATCGAAATGGGGGCTACCACGCCGATCGGGCATGTCGGCGATCCTTCGGAAGTCGCCGCGGCTGCCGCGTTCCTAGCATCGTCGGACAGCAGCTTCATGACGGGTAGCGAGTTGTTCACGGATGGAGGCTTGGCGCAAATCTGAGTAACTCTGCCAGCGGGCGAAAGCCCGCTGGCTTCTGGATAGGTACTGCCAGACCCGTGACATCAAACTCACGATGTACTCTCTTCTATCGAGCGAAAGCAGCCGCGACGGCGACATTAACGCGGCGTCCGCAGTTGGGTAGTACGAAGGCCGACCTGAGTGGCCGAACCTAGGTCTTAGCGATTCGACCGCCGAGCTAAGCCAATGTCCGCTTTATGCGATCTGACGCCGATAGCTGCCTGTCCGCAGACGACCCATCAGCTGCCCGTCCGCTCTCGCCCTAGCCGGCCGAACGGCAATGCGCCCTAATCGCGGCCATTCACCAACGCAATTGCTGGCCCCAAAAGCTGCTACTCATTGCTTTGCACTCGCCCGGCCAGTGTAGCTCTACACGCGGACCGTCACTCGTATCGCCATGCGGAGAAAGTTTTCGGAAGCTACTTTCGGGTTCGGCTCCTCGATCAATGATTGTCGCCCGAACCGGGGGCGGCCGACTTCCCGCTCGGCAGGGCAGGGATTACGAAGGTCACTGCCTTACCCGTCAGAACGCCGTGCACGGGTGTTGCGAGTTCGATCAGTATCTTGTGCGATCCGGCAGGGAGGCCATTCACGACAACGGCGCCGTTGTCGCCGGCATCCGCCCAGCGCCATGGCAAATCGTCGACGCTTACATGGAGATGGCCAGCGCGCGGCGACACGTTTACCGCGGCGGCACCAAAGACCGGCAGAACCCGAAAATGCTTCGTACGGTACGGTATAATCGCCGACCCGCGGGCAAGCGGTGCTGCAAGTGGTTGATCGACGAACAGCTCGGCCGGCGGTTCGTTCTCGATCGGCACGAACGGCGTCGATTCTTGTCCCGGATCGACTCGCTGCGCAGTCCCGGGCGAGGCCAACGCGACGGCCAGAAGTGCGAAAGGGATACGATGGGTTCGTCGGCACATCGCGATTTTCTCCATCGGGCGTGTTCAGCGCTTGCCAATTTCAGGCGCTAGGACGAGCAAGGGCTTGCCCTTTTCGACGATGTATGTGGCCAATTCCGCGCCATTGGTGCTGCCGGTGTTGCGCGCCGTATGCGCCACGCCATCGGGTACGAAGAGGACGTCACCCGGTTTGAGAGTGACCGGCTTCTGTCCCTCAAGCTGATATTCCAGCGCACCTTCGAGTAGGTAGATCACTTCCTCCCCGGGATGACGGTGCCACGGAGCAGTGGCGCCGGGGGCAATGTCAATTCGCGCCTGGATGGTCTCGCGGCCCGGTATCGAAAGATCGTGACGCTGCAAGTCGGTGCGCGAGACATCCGCGGAAATGACTTGGCCGCCCGCTGTAGCAGCGATTGCGATGAGAGCGGCGGCAAGCAAAATCCCCTTTGAGTACTTCATTGCAGCACTCGCAGGACGGGCGGTACCTGCACCGGCGCGACGTCGCCATACGGAGACAGAAACGCCATGATCGCGGCGAGCGTAGCTTCGGGCGCATCTTCGGCAATCCAGTGCCCGGTTCCGGGAATGACGACGCCCCGCACATCGTCTGCAAGGAGTTTCATGGTGTCGGCGACATGCTCACCATAGCTGCGTTCACCACCGATCGCGAGGACTGGCAAGGTAAGACGCGTGGCCTTGCGCATCTCGTTTTGCGCGAGAGTCATGTCGAGCGCCCGGTAGAATCCGAAACTGCCGGATAGGGCGTCCGGGCGGGAAAGGAGGTCAACATAATAGGCTATGGCGTCGGCAGGCGGTTTCCCGCCCTGAATCTCGAACTCGTAGCCGAAGAAGAGATCTTCTCGCCCTACCACCAGCTGCTCGGGCAGCGCCTCAACACGGCAGAACGGGATGTGCCACAACCGGTTGTTGACGTGGGCCGGGACAAAAACCGGTGGCGACGCAGACGACATGGGCGGTCCCGGTATTTCGGCTAGTACGATCCGCGTGACGCGGTCGGGATAATCCGCCGCCAGCGCATAACCGATCGCGAAACCAGTATCGTGTCCGACGACAGCAAAGTGGTGATGGCCAAGTGTCTCCATCAAGCCGATCAGGTCGTTGGCGAGGGTGCCGGTATCGTAGCCGTGGAGCGGCTTGTCCGAGAGGCCGATGCCGCGTTGGTCGACCGCTATGACAGTGAATTTCTGCGCAAGCGCAGGCATCAGCTGCCGCCAGGCATACCAGTTTTGGGGCCAGCCGTGCACGAGCAGAAGCGGCGGTCCTTCACCTCCGATAACTGCGTGCAACCGCAGCTGGCCGGTTTCCACAAACTTGCTCTCGAAAACTTGTGTAAAGTCCGCCGGCAGATTTGGCGCGTGCGTAACCGAGCCGACGCCATTAGGCGTCGCCAGCGAGGTGTCCGTGGCCACGATGGTTCTCCTGCTCCCCAGCGGCAATGCGCCATTACGGAAACATAAAATAAAGTAACCTTCGTCTACTATCATAAGTAGTGCGGTACAAGAAGAATCTAAATTTCTGCGTATCTCAAATGCGAGGATCTCAGCAAGTCGTTGAATAGAGAGGCAATAGGTTGCCTATTGGCGGGCTTGCTTATCGAGAAGACTTGCCTGTCGCTACAGCAGGGTTGTCGCCGTCTCTTTATATTTGATTTCAAGCTCGTAGATTGGATAGTTAACTAGGTGCGTGATTTTAACTAATGGGAAGTCGCGGGGCCGCATGAGGGCATAGTAGTGCCCTGTTGAGGCGTTCCGTTCGTCCGATATCGTGGGAGCGCGCCCGAAGGCAGCCGGTCCGGAATCGGCCCAATAACGGACATTCCTCCCTACTGCGTTCGAACGGCTGGAAGTGAGCCGCTTGCGGACTGGCAGCTTTTGACCGACCAAAGTGGAATAGCCGCCTCTCATTCAAGGCCGAGAGCATTTTCGCTAGGTTGCTATAAACATCGAGCCATAGTTCGGAGGCGGTGTCCGCCGTCCATATGGGAGAGCCATTACATCTACCATTTGTATTGACCGACCCGAACTCCGCCAGTCCGCAGATTAACGGCGCTACCCCACAAGGGCCACCCATCGGCAGGGTCTATCCGCGCCCTTTACCCCCGACCTTTCGACTGGAGGTGGGTGATTACAGCTTTCTTAAATGTTTGAGTGCCTTGTGGCCTCGAAGGACGTACATGGCCGATACAAACGAAGCTGCGCGCCTCGACGCGCTATACCAGCTCAACTTGCTGGACACGCCGCCTAGCGAAAGCTTCGACCGCATCACGCGAATGGCGGCCCAGCTTTTCGGGCTTCCGATCTCCGCCGTCTCACTCACCGACCGCGATCGCCAGTGGTTCAAGTCGCGCTTGGGCGTCGAGTACGTGTCGATACCGCGCGAAAAGGCGCCTTGCGCGCAGGTTGCCGAAAACGCGGATATGGTGGTCATTCCCGATCTGCTTGCCGACGAATACTATGCCACCAGCATCCTTGCCGCACAGGGCGTGAGATTCTATGCGGGGGCGCCCCTCACGACACGCGACGGCTTCGGCCTCGGCGCGCTGTGCGTCCTCGGGACCGAGCCGCGCACCGCGACTGCGCCCGAGCTGGCGGCATTAAATGACCTCGCGCAGATGGCGATGTCGCAGATCGAGCTGCAACACGCCTTCGGCCGCATCGATCCGCTCAGCGGCCTCCCCAATCTCACCCAGTTCATCGACGATCTCGATGATCTCGGGCGTGATGATCCCGGCCGCAAGCGGTTTGTCGTGGTAATCGAGCTCGCGCGAGCAGAACAGATCAGCGCAGGTGTCCGCGTGATGGGATCCTCCTATATCGAGGAAATGGTGCACGAAGCGGCCCGCGCTTTGCGCACTGAGATTGGGAAGCGCCAGGCATATCATACGGGTTTGGCGCAATTCGCGTATCTCGCAGAGCCCGATGTGGATCAGGAAGCCTACCTCGACCGCCTCGCCGCCGGCCTGCAGAGGCCGCGCACAGGCTCCCAAGCGAATCTGGTAATGAGCGCGACGATCGGGGTGGCGCCGTTCGTTTCGGGAGAAACGCCGTCCCGCGACGTGCTACGCCGGGCCCATAGCGCTGCACTCGATGCGCGGAACTTCAACACCGGCGTGAGCATCTATTCCGCTGCGGCCGACGAAACGCACCAGCGGCGGTTCGCGCTACTCCACGACTTCCGCGCTGCGCTGGAGTCTCCGCGCCAGCTCAGGCTTGTCTACCAGCCGCGCGTGGATCTCCGCTCAAAACTTTGCGTGGGCGCCGAGGCATTGCTCCGCTGGACCCATCCCGAACTGGGGGAAGTCTCTCCCGCCGAATTCATCCCGATCGTCGAGCAGACGTCATTGGCGCGGGACACGACCGCCAAAGTTCTGGACGCAGGACTGGCGCAGCTGCGGGCCTGGCAGCGGACCGGTGTGGACATCCAGTTGTCGGTCAACGTCTCGGCGACGAACCTCGACGAAGTGGATTTCGCGCAGCAGATACAGCTTTACCTGCTCAAGCACCGGTTGCCTGCGGCGATGCTTGAGCTGGAAGTGACGGAGAGCGCCATCATGGGCGATGCCGGGCACGCGATTGGGCAGTTGAGCGCTATCGCGTCGACCGGCGTTCGCCTGGCGATCGACGATTTTGGCACCGGCCAAAGCAGTTTTTCCTATCTCCAGCGCCTCCCCGCCCAAGTGGTGAAGATCGACCAGTCCTTCGTCCGGGAGCTGACCGCCGGCGAACGCGAGCGGACACTGGTTCGCTCAATGATCTCACTATCGCACGACCTCGGCTATCGCGTCGTCGCGGAGGGAGTCGAGACGGCCGAAGTCGCCGACTTACTGGCCGACATGGGTTGCGACGAGGCGCAGGGCTATCATTTCGCCCGGCCTCTGGAGGCAGAAGATTTCGCGCCTTGGCTAGCATCACAGGGCCGTTCCACGGCAGCCGCGTGAGGACCGCGGCCGCTATATTTGATCGCTTCGCCCGGTTTGGACAGGGAGCCGTCCACGGCTTCATGGTGCCATCTTCGGCCAGGGCGAATTGCCTGCCGGTACGGATGTCGCGGTCGGCACCTTGCTCCATGCCGCTCTCACGCCAAATCTGAACATAGCGGTGGCCTTTCTCGGCGTGAGCGCCCGTGTCGCGGCCTTTGGTAGGGATATTCCCCTGTTGCTGACGATTGCCGCGGGCAGCGTCGCGGTGCTCGCGCAGCTCTTCCCGTTGCGTCTCTATCGGGCGGAGGCGATCTCCGACGATCTCGATGCTGCCGGCGCGGCGCGTCTGGAAGCGGATCTTCGCCATCGCGTATCTCGCATTCGCCGTCGCGATTGGCGCGTTTGGCGCGTTCAGCGCTCGCGCGATGCAAGTGGGCGACACGCAATCGCACATCTTGGAGGTTGGACTGGTATTCGGCTATGCCGCCGGAGTTGCTGCAGGCATCTTCGTCCGCCCATGAATCGCTTTGCCGAGTATCGTCATCGTGGTGGTGCCGACCAGCTTCGGGGCCCTGCTTAACCCGGACCTCACCTTTATCGGGTGGGGTTGCTGCTTCTGCTGTTCCTGGCAGGCGGTGTCCACAGCATGATGCGCATCTACCGACCCGCCACAGCCGAGATCACGGCGCGCAGGGTCTTGACCGCGAAGCTGCCGCCTCCGTCCGCGACGAAGCGATCCACTATCATCCACGGCAAGGTTGCCGATCAAGAGAGGGAGTCATCGCAGAGCCGCAGAACTAGACCGCAGTTTTGGGAGCAGGTGCAAGACTTTAGCAACAATTCTCGCGGTAAACATCGCGAGCTGCTCGATGGTGAATTTAGTCATGCACGTTGTTGAGCCAGTGAACCCGGTCCACCCCAATTGAGGGTCGCGCAACGCCTTGCGGTCGTCGTGCTTCTTGCCATGCTGCCGCTTGTCGTGCTGGAGGGGGCCGGCGCGCGCCAGGAACGGCTCGAGGAGCGCGCCGAAATTGCCACCGTCGCACTGCGGACCGCGCACCGCGCTGCGGCCGAACAGGAGCGGATTGTCATGGGTGCGCGGCAGTTGCTGACGGCGCTCTCCCAGATACCCGCAATCCAGCAGGGGGAGGTGGCTCGATGCAATCTCATCCTGTCTCGCATTCAGCGTCAATTTGAAATGTACCAGGCGATCGGGGTTGCCGATACTTCGGGCCGGATATGGTGCAGTAGCGCCCGGGCCGGCACTGACATTTCCGATCGGGCTTATTTTCAGCGAGCACTCGCCACCCGCGACTTCGGCACGGGAGGTTATGTCATCGGGCGCCTGATGGGACGCCCCTCGCTAAACTTCAACCTCGCGGTGCTGGACGCTCGCGGCGGGGTGACTGGCGTGCTGGTGGCTGGGCTTGACCTCAGCAAATTGGCAAAAAGCCTCCAACGCGCCGGACTGCCACCAGCGACGCGCTTGGCAATAGCCGGTCCTGACAGGCGGATCTTGGTGTCGCTGCCGGACGGGACGGGCGTCGGCCAGAACCTTCCCGCGCATCTGCAGGGTGCGTTTACCTCACACTCGGCTGGAACCCTCGAGTCTCGATGGCTGGATGGTAGCGACCGCGTGATCGCTTATGTGCCGCCGCAGAGTGAAACTGCTATGCCGTTCATGGTGGCGGTAGGCACGGATAGGGTGACCGCCCTTGAGGGCGTAGAACGTCGCGCGTGGTTGCGCATGCTTCTGCTGGTAGCGACGGTGATGGTCGCACTGCTGCTGACTTGCTGGTTTGCGGTGCGTTCGGTCAGCAGGCCGATGCAGCGGTTAACCAAAGCTGTCCTTGCTTGGCAACGTGGCGAACGTGACGCCCGAGTGGGTGCGATCGGCGATGGCGCCGAATTCGACGCGCTGGCAAATGTTTACGACGAGCTGGCCGATGGCTACGCCGAGCGCCATCGTAGGCTCTATGACGCGCTCGAGGGCACCAGCGATAGCGTCATCACGGTCTCCCCCGACTGGACAATCAATTTTCTCAACGATCGTGCCCGGGGCCGGCTCAAGAGCTATGACGCCTGCGGCAGGAACTTTTGGGCGACATTTCCTGGCATCGAACACGGCTGGGTGGGCGATATGTTTCGCGAAGCGATGGACCAGCGTCGCCCGCTATCCTTCAGCTTGGAATATGCACCGCTGGAGGGTCACTTCCTGATCAACGCCCTGCCGCTTGAGAGCGGCGAAATCATGCTTTTCATCCGCGATGTGACCGAGCAGCACCGCTCCCAGGAGGAGTTGCGCAAGCTCGCGCTTAGCGATGCGCTAACCGGTCTGCCCAACCGCGCCAGCGCCATGAACATGGCAAGGATGAAGCTAGCCGAAGACAGGCTGGCAGCGCTTCTGCTCATTGACCTCGACGGATTCAAGGATGTCAATGACAGCTTCGGCCACCCCGCTGGTGACGCCTTGCTCCAGCAGGTTGCGGAGCGGCTCCGGCAGTGCTGCGGCGGATCCAATGTGATCGCCCGGCTGGGCGGGGACGAATTTATTGCCCTCGTCGACCGTGATCACGCTGGCGGTGACTTGCCTGCGCAGTTGCTAAAGGCGCTGACCGACCGACCGTTCTATACGGGCAACAGAAGTATGCGCGTGCAGGGAAGTTGCGGCGCCATCATCGTGCCAGAACGCACCCAAGGCACCGTAGAGGAGCTGCTAGCCAACGCCGATCTTGCCCTCTATCGCGCGAAGACGGAAGGAGGTGGTCGTGTCCACCTGCACACTTCCGCTGATCGCGAAGCCTATGAGAAGCGACGCCTGCTAGAGGACGAGGTCGAGCGGGCGGCCCTGAACGGCGAGTTCGAGCTCTTTTATCAGCCTCAAGTCCGGCTCTGCGACAGCGCGTTGATCGGCGCGGAGGCGCTACTGCGCTGGCGCCACCCAGAACGCGGGCTGCTTTCCCCTTGTGACTTTATCGCCGTTCTCTCGGCCAGTCGCCAAGCATCCGTCGTCGGTGCATGGGTGCTGGAAGAGGCATGCCGTCAAGCCTCGATCTGGTGGCGCACCGGCAACCGCCTCCGCGTGGCGGTCAACCTCTTTCCCGATCAGGTGAAGGGTCACGACCTAGCGGGTATGGTGCGCGACACACTGAGCCGCCACTGCCTGCCGCCGCAAGCGTTGGAGATCGAAGTCACCGAAGCGGTTGCGCTTTCCGAGGCTCAGGGCACGCGCGACAACCTGCTCAAACTTCGAATGCTAGGCGTGTGGCTGTCGTTGGACGACTTTGGCACTGGCTTTGCTTCGCTGACCACTCTCAAGGAGCTGCAGGTCGACAGACTGAAGATTGACCGTAGCTTCGTGGCGCAACTGCCTTACAACAATCAAGACCTGGCGATCGTGGAAGCAGTACTCGCCCTCGCGCGTACGCTCAACCTGGGAGTCATTGCTGAGGGCGTCGAGAACGAGGCGCAGGAGATCTATCTCCGGGCGCGCGGCTGCCAGGAAGCGCAGGGTTTCCGCTACGGCGCACCCATGACGGCTGCGCACATTGACCGACTCGTTGCGGCAGGCGACGGGCGCGCCATAGGAGGAGACAACACTGTGCCCCGTAAGAGCCTCGCGATCTTCGAAGTGTAGTCGGCAATATAAAAGCGTCTGCGCCGATTTCGGTCTCAATCTTCTCCTTGGTATGAGGAGGCAAGCGGTTGTCCCTTGATGCTAACGGCGAAAGCATGGCTCCTTCGTAGCTGCTTTGGCGCGCAGACGCTCTATCAGCGGGCGGCCGAATCGGGCGGATTTCCGACTGGCAAGTTGTGTCGGGAGCCGTCGAGCCACTTGTGGGCCGTTACCCGCTATTCGCTTCTGCATGTATGCTGAGCAAGCAGCGCCAAGATGTGCCCTGCGGCCCCCGGGGCGGTAGGAAATCGGCAATTCTTAAAGAAACCACCAGCGCAGCCGCCGTAATGTGGATGCATATCGGCGGGAGCTAGCAGTCGATTGCCGCCGATAGCGAAATGTGAAGCATTGGGCGCGGGCAGGACTATACGTAAAATAACGTACTTTGATCTGCACTCCTGACCGATGATCCTCCCGGCGCGCGCCCCGTCACACCTGAGGTCAATGGCGACATGACCCAATTGCCAGGCCTTGCGGCAAAAGGCGCCGTCATCTGCACAACGCTGAGCGTAATTGTGCTGGTGTGGGCGGTCGTCCTCTTCCAAATCCGGCAGGAGCGGCGGGAGGTTGTCGGGTCGGCGATCAGAGAAAATGTCAACCGGACCATCGCTCTGGAACAATATGTAGCGCGCACGTTGGAGGGGGCCGATCTGGCGACCGCCTATGTGGCTGACCGCTATGCCCACCTCCTCGAGCGAAGTGCGCCGTCGCCGACGCTGCCCCTCCCGCTGGCCGATTTCGCGGTTCGAGCCCCGGCCCTCCGCGAGATCAATGTGATCAATGCGCGCGGCGACTTGGTCGCTTCAAGCGTAGCGTCCGCGCCGCCGAAAGTGAACGTCTCTGACCGGCCGCTCTTCCAGCTCCACCGGTCGAACCCAAGTACCGCGCTTCGAGTCAATCCTCCGTCCCGCTCCCGATTCACGGGCAGCTGGTTTCTAATCTTGTCCCGCCGTGTGAATCTGCGCGACGGGAGCTTCGGCGGAACGGTTAGTGTTCATGTTCGGCCGAGCGAGATGACGAACTTCCTCGAAAATGCCTCGTTGGGAGATACCGAAGTCGTCTCGGTCATTGGCCTGGACGGGATCACCCGGGCCCGGCGAACCGGAAACACACTCAGCTTCGGCCAGGACCTTCGCGGCAAGCCGGTCATGCAAATGCAGAAGCAAGACCCCATTGGGACGTATCTAGCTCCGAGCGCGCTGGATGGCGTAGTAAGATATTTCAGCTTTCGTCCTCTGTCACGATACGGGGTCTTCGTTACCTGCGGCGTCTCGCAAGAGGCAATACTACGACCTCTTCGAGCGCGCGCTGGCGGCTATCGCGTAGGTGCGGCGCTGATAAGCCTCGCCATTTTCATCGCCGCCTGGCTGGTGCTCGCCCTGGCGAAACGCAGAGCCATTCGCCAAGCGGAGATAGTCGCGGCGAACGCCCGGTTGCAGGAAGCCCAGCGACTGGCCATGCTGGGTGACTGGAGTTTCGACAGCGCCCGGCAAGAATTCCTGTGGTCCGGGGATCTCTGCGCCATGTATGAGCGTCCTAGAACGCCCGACCGCATTGCGCTGCGTGATTTGACTGAGTTCGCCGGGCCTCAAGGCGCCGACGCCTTCGGATTGGTATTAAAAGAAATGCAGTCACGTCGCGGCCGGCACGAGTATGAATTCGCCGTCCGCCTCCCCAGCGGCGTGGTCAGTCATCGGCGCGTTGTCGCGGTGGCGGATCTTGACGAGACCGGAGGGCTCATCGGCGTCCACGGCACTGACCAAGATATTACGCGGCGCAAGCTGCTCGAATCGCTTCAGGAGCAGGTCGGTCACCTCGCGCGTATCGACGGCCTAAATGCCATTGCGGCCACGCTAGCGCACGAACTGGCCCAGCCGCTTGCCGCTGCGTCCAACTATCTCGCGGCCGGCACGATGCGGCTGGCCCGAGACAGCGCGTTGGAAAAGATCGCGGCCGTTGAGGCATTGAATTCAGCGCGTGGGCAAATTGTGCATGCCGGGGAAATCATTCGCCGCGTGCGAAATCTGGTCCAGGACCGCCAGGCGAGGGTAGAGACAATCTCAGTAAGAGAAGTCATAGGATGCGCCGTGACCCTGGCGGAGGCGGCGAAGCCTGGGTCAGTCGTAAAAGTCTTTCCGGATCCAGACACTCGACCAGCAAATGCACTGGCGGACCCGGTTCAAGTGCAGCAGGTCTTGGTGAACCTCATCCGGAATGCTCGTGATGCCTGTCGCGGCAGGGAGCCCGTCATCACTATCGAGACGAATTGCCGCGACGCGAAGTTCGTCGATGTGTGCGTGATCGACGACGGGCCGGGAATACCAGACGACGGGAGGGATGTCTTCTCGCCGTTCACGCCTTCGGCGGGGAAAGGTCTGGGCGTGGGCCTGGCAATTTGTCGAACACTTGTTCAGTCCATGGGGGGCACGATATGGGTGGCACAGACGGGTGAGACAGGCACCACCATCTGCTTCACACTTCTGCAAGCGAAAGGCGCAGGATGACGGCCTGAGCGCACGGTTAAGCCAGCAGGAGGCGTAGGGGGCCCGTGAGTCCGTATCAGGGGCTCGCGGACAGCCGCTGCGGATTAACCCCCGCGGGACAAGCTTACAAACGACCGTCCTCCATGCACGCGGAATCCCTGAAGCTACGCGTGGACCTGTCATCCGGACGCGAGTGACCGGCATGACGCTTTGCACCATTATTTGCCGCGTTTAACCCGCTTACGATCGGCTTTTCGCGAACGGCTAGTTGCTGCCGCACGCTGGCAACCTCTCTATGCGGACGGCTTCTCACAATGGCGGCGGAGCTTCGTCTCCCGATAAACACCGGCCGCCAAATAGGTGCAGACCCCTGTTTAGAAGATGAAACATGATTTGTTCCCTACAAAGGCCGGACCAGGCAGATCTCACAGCCACTGGCGTCCTTACCAGTCGTGTTCAATGATAGCGTATGTTAACATCACTACATGAAGCACATAGTCGCCGTGTAATGATCCCCATCAAGATCACTTTTCCAGCGTATTATTCGTATGTTCCAACTCCGGCCATGCCAGTCGAGTCTAGATCCACGAAAGCGGCGTGGGCGAGAAAAGTTGATGTCCTAGGACACAGCTCGGTTTCGGCTGGTTAAGCATTGCTCGTGCGTACTCATGGGGAGGCTGGGGCCTTTCGCTGCCTAAAAGCCAAGGTTGACGCCTCGAAGCGGTCGCAACCGTAAGAAACTGATCTTCAGAGGAACCGAAAGAGACATGTCCTCGGTTGGCGCATGAGAGAGGTCTGCCTAATCGCTGGGGATGCCAACGACCATGGATCAAGACAAAACAGAAACATGTCAACGGCGTGGGTTCTGCGTCGAAGCGCTGCTTATTATCATTCCTTCCGCGTATATATGGGCGTCTCCGGCCGATGCAGCGATGCGGGGAGAGGGGCCGTCGAGGAGCATGAAAGCAACATCGAAGTCACCCGCATAAACAAGCTGATCCCAGTCATGTATAGTGACGGCACCGCTTCGCACAGTAACGATGGATCGCTCTCTGAGCTCCTTGAGAGTTCGATTCACATGGACGGTAGTCAGGCCCGTGGCGTCGCCAAGGTCGGCCTGAACAATCGGAAACGGGAAATAGCGCTTGGTACCGCATTCCGCTAGCTCGTTCTTGATTGCCATCTCGCAAAGCAAGTGAGCAACGCGGGTGAGGGCGTCTCTCCGGCCTACATTTACGACCCACTCCGAGAAGATCGATCCATCCGCCACGCAGTCACGCCAAAAAGCCTCGGCGATTCCCGGATGCTTCGCAGCGATGCGTCGAAGTTCGGCGTGAGGCACGCGGAGGATTTTCGTGCGCGTCATCGCGGCCAAACCCCAACCAGATTTGGGGCTCACCACCGACGGAAGGTCGGCCATATCGCCTGGAATGTGCAGGCAAGTAATCTGACGTGCGCCATTCGAATTTTGGCCAAAACGCCCAACCAGCCCATCCACCACGAGACAAGAGTGATCAACATGCTCGCCCATACGCACGAAGTCGGAGTGCGCAGCCACCACCACCTCGTGACCATCGAGGGCGAGAATCGCGTTGATCTCATCCTCTGTCAGGATGGATCTCGAGGTGAGACGATGCACGAACGCGTGTAACGAACGATGCTGCGAAGGGTACATAAAATCTCCGGCCCAAGGCGGGAGCACATTCGTCTCACAGTCACCAGCGCCTCAAGAGACATCGCCGGGGATAGGTCTTTATAACACAGTTTGTTTATGCCACCTAATCGAGATCCTGAAAATAAATCAGCCATAATCATTTTCTATCTCCAGCTGACGCAAATAAAACGAAAATATTCCAGAGAAACATGGGTTAAGAAAGGGCAAATTCTACTAACCGTCCATCGTTAAAGCTCCAGGGGTGGGGCGAGCGCTCTTGCGTCGAGTTGTGACGGCCGCTGTGATGAAGGATTCACCAGCACGCTCGGCATCGATATCGTCGCCACCGACGGTTACGACCACGCCGCCGTCGTTCATGCGGCCGCCGTAGTAGGTGGCATCTTTCTCACTTACGCCATGCTTGGTCAGAACTTCGTTGAAGGCGACGGTCAATGCACCAATTCCTGCGCCGATAGCCGTTGCTTCGTGAACAGCACCAGCTGCAATCGCGCCCGCTGCTGCGATTGGGCCGACGCCGGGAATAGCGAGCGCTTCAGTCCCCAGACCGGCGCCAAGTGCACCGCCATCCAAGATGCCACGCAGCACATTGCGGTGATGCTCGTCTTAATTTCCCCTTCGCCCGATGTGGCAGTGGTCGTTCCTCCATGATGGGCGATGATCGAAAGGTGGGGGTCCCCAACACCTGCGGCCCGAAGCTCAGAGACGACGCGCTCCGCTTCGGAATGCGATTCAAAGATGGCGGATGCTTGAACCTTGGGGATCTCCTCTAATGGATTACCGTAAGTAAGCGGCTGCTTGCCAAACGGAGGGGGGACCTCGTCGTTCTAGTCGGTGAGACAAGCGAGTGACAGCCGGGAGCCGCATTTCCCTGTCGAGACGCATTTCGTTCACCCATAGCGTTTATGTTCTGGCGCCGGGCCCATCACGTCGTTGATAGTTACCACGTCGGTCGGTGGATCCTGCCCCACACTCTAGTCGGATTACGGTAGAAGATTATATGGATGACCTTGGCTTAGCCTACTTCGCCCATAAAGCGCGCGCTGAGCGTGCACAGGCTCAACTCGCACCCGATGCCGATGCTAACGAGATCCACAACGTGCTGGCTAGGTCGTATGTTTTACGTGCAATGCAAGCTGTGCTTACCGAGCTCCGCGGCGAACAGCCGCGGGATTGACCCTCGCCTTTCGGTGCCCCTCACTCAGGCCGATCGGCAACATCAACGCGCCACATCCGAGACGCGTTCGCCATCAAACCGGCTGTTTTGGATGAACTTCATTCCGAGCTGACGTGAGCTGGCCGCCACAGTTTGCCAGCACGATGCCGACCCAGCACCGTCGCCCCCGGGGCTGCCGGACTCACGCCGCTCTGCGGAGGTCACCAGATGGTCAACGTGCAGGATCATAGAGCAGGGCAGTCCTGCGCGTTGCGACTCCCGGCCATGAGGAGCAGGGTGGGGGAGGTCAAAAGTACCCAGCTTGCCATCCGGACACCGGTGGTTGCCAAAACTTCCCACATCCGCGAAATTGAGTAGGGGGTGGTCGCCGAGCGCACGCGTCCCCGTCAGCTTGAGACGGCAGCTACGCGCCCAATTCCGGCCGTGCAGCTCATGTCCATCGCGTGCCCTTAGCTACCACTCGTTCAGATTTGCCGGAGCCGGCTGACGAGGCAATTAGGTCCTCCACCACGTCCTTAACTGCCGCCGAATCCGCTTTCTGGCGTAGCCAATGCTAACGGGCGTTTATTTTGAGATGCCGCCGTCCCTCTCGGCCTGACCGGGCGCGTAAGGCGCTTGATTCGCTGACGCTTCGACCGCTAGGCACTCGCGGGGGACCGGTAGGATTTTGGATGGCTACGTCTGCTTTTGATGACCACACTGGGAACCGGCGGTTCGAGCTGTTGGTCCAATCGGTTACGGACTATGCGCTCTATATGCTCGACGCGACCGGCCGGGTGGTGACCTGGAACCCGGGCGCCCAGCGCTTCAAAAGCTACTCTGCGGCAGAGATCATTGGCGAGCATTTCTCGCGCTTCTTCACGCCGGAAGACCGCGATGCAGGATTGCCTGCGAGAGCGCTCGAGACGGCAGCACGTGAAGGCCGCTTCGAGGCCGAAGGGTGGAGGGTGAGAAAGGACGGCACCCGCTTCTGGGCGCACGCCATTCTCGATCCGATCCGATCGGACGATGGATCGCTGCTCGGGTTCGCCAAAATCACTCGAGACATCACCGACAAACGGCTTTTGGAACAGGCGGCGTACGCCAGCGAATTGCAATTCCGCATGCTCGTGCAGGGCGTCCGAGACTACGCAATTTATATGCTGGATCGGCGCGGGGTCATCACAAGCTGGAACTCCGGGGCTCGCGCCATCAAGGGCTATGAAGAGGCCGAGGTGGTAGGGCAGCATTTTTCTCGCTTCTACACCGAGGAAGACCGTGCTCGCGGCGCGCCGGAAGCTGCACTGGAAACCGCCTTGCACGCCGGAAAATTCGAAGCCGAAGCACAGCGCGTGCGCAAGGACGGTTCGCTGTTCTGGGCCCATGTGGTGATTGACCCGATCCACGACGAATCAGGCGAGCATATTGGTTTCGCGAAGATCACGCGCGACATCAGCGAGAAGGTGCGGGCGGAAGGTGAACTTCGACAGACTCAGGCTGAACTGCTACAATCGCAGAAGCTGCAGGCCCTTGGCGAGCTGGCCGGCGGAATAGCTCACGACTTTAATAATCTGATGACGGTCATGAGCGGCTCTGCAGACTTTCTGCTGAGGCAGCCGGAGATGCCTGCCGAGAAGCGCAATCGCTACCTGCATGTGATGCTGGAAACGGCGGAGCGGGCAACGAGCCTGACCTCGCAGCTGCTGGCCTTCGCGCGGCGCCAACCCCTTGAGCCTGAAGTCATCGATTTAAGTGTTCGTATGGATGCGATGGGCGAGATGCTTCAGCGTACCCTTGGCAGCCAGTATGAACTCCAGCTCGATCTTTCGGCAGCGCTCTGGCCAGTCGAGATTGACCCTACCGGACTGGAAACCGCTCTGCTGAACGCCGTCTTGAATGCCCGCGACGCCATGCCGGACGGCGGGTCGATCAACATCTCGACGAGGAACCTTTCTCGCTCAGTTGGGGATATGGTCGAGCTTGCGCTCAGCGACGCTGGTGAGGGTATCCCGCGAGATAAACTGGAGCGGGTCTTTGAACCTTTCTTCACCACGAAGCCGACGGGCAAGGGGACTGGGCTAGGACTGTCCCAGATACACGGTTTCGCCGTCCAATCGGGGGGCGCGGTCAATATCGAATCGGAGGTAGGGCAAGGCACCACGGTTCGGATCTTGCTACCCCGGACGACCAAGCCTGTTCGAGAGGAAGCAAGAGGCCAACTGGACGTTACGATCCCGGTGGGGCTGAAGGTTCTGCTCGTCGAAGACAGCGGCCACGTGCGCTACTTCGCTCGACATCTTCTGGAGGATCTGGGCTGCGACGTCGTGGAAGCAGAGGACGGCCACGAAGCGCTCCGCCTGCTGGACGAACACCAGTTCGACATTGTTTTCTCGGACATCGTCATGCCCGGCATGAGCGGTGTCGATCTCGGAAAGAGGATCAAGCAGATGGGCCTCGATCTGCCTGTGCTGCTCGCAAGCGGCTATAGCAGCAAGCAATTCATTCCCGCCCATCAGCGCGACTTTCCGATCCTTCGGAAGCCTTACAAGCTCGAGACACTCGCAGCGGGCATCAACCAATTGCTGCCGCCAGCGGATTGAGGGGCTAACATGGAGCGTTCTTACCAACGAGAGTGACCCCCATGGCCCGCCTTTCGTTCCATGGCGGCCTTCAGACTCGCTGAGCCAGAGCCCGAAAAACGTTGGTTCGCTCGCGCGAGTTCCCTGCCCCGACGGCCCATCTCACCAATTTGTACGTCGCAGGGCTGCTGTCAGTCTAATGCGAACCGCTCTCCACACGATGCAGTTCGGCCTTTGAGCGCAGCGGCCTAGCTCGCAAGGATCTGCCGCTCAGCCAGGGCGGCTGAGCGGCGTTCCTTGAACGTTTGACGATCGACTAAATGACGCTCCAAATTGGAGTGGTTGTGGACGTTGGCATGCACGCTGGCGAATATCCGCCGCGTCTTCATCCGTCGAAACCGGAGCATTGCTCGTTCCCGTCTTCGGAAGGAGAGGTGGCTATTTTCGACGCGGTTGTTGCCCCACGTCCCACCTCCTGCTTCTCGGTGTTGCCGAGTTCCTTCATCGCCGCCTTGTGCGACCGAAGCCCATCGGTGGTGATCGCCTCGGGCGAGCCGTGCCGCTTCAACGGCTTCTTCATAAAGCGCATCGCAGCCTGCTTATGGCGTCAGCTTCGCGCGTCCGCCCAGGGCACTTAGCGACCCGGCCGCCGGCAGGTGGTAGGCACCCCGCGAACAATTTGGTCGTTTACCGTGCGAAAGGAGTTGAGCTATGGCTCTTAAGGGCTCTGTCAAAGCAATGTGGCATCAGCCCACGGCGTTCGCTAGCGGGCCGGGAGGGCTGCGTTAAGCGCTGAGTTGAGCGTCCGCTCATAAAACGAACAGCGAGCAGATGACGGAGGCGGGGCGAGGCTCGGGCATCAGCTGTCTCGCCCCGTAGGTGAGGTTTGGGCCTACTAATCGCTAACCGACGCTGATGCGTCCGCGTCTACCAAGCATTCCAAACCCGCCACGATGTCCCGCGATATCTCCTCCAACCTGCGACCGGATGCCAGGCCCAGCCAAGTTAGTCCTTCCGCTAGCGCGGCGATGCAGTTTGCGGTTCGTAGTGGACTCATCCGCAGCCGGATTTCTCCTGCCTGCTCCATCGCGGTCAGCCGGTCGGCAAGAACCGAAAGCGTGTGCTCCATCTGGGACGTTAACAAGACACGCAGGGGTCCGGGCCGAAGGCTGCTGGCGAGCAATTGCAGGTTCGTCCTGGCAATAACATTCATATCAAAGCCGCGCTCATCGCCCAGCGCTGCCATATCGTCCCTGAGCAACGGCCAGTGGTGTGGCACGTCCGACTGGTCCATCGCTGCGAATTGCAACGCCGCTGTGACGATTTCGTCCTTTCCGGTGAAGTGTTTGTAGATCGCGCCGGTACTCAGTTCAGCCTCCTTTCGGATAGCGGCGATCGAAGTCTGTTCGAGGCCGAGGTCCCCGATACACCGGATGGTGGCGCGAAGGATGCGTTCGCGCTGGGCGCTCATATGGTCGGGGCTTCGCTTCGGCATGGCTCGCAATACTTTGAGGACGGAGGGTCAAGATAGCCAATCTTGACGGCTCATCAATAAGAGAATATTTGTTCTCTATAAACCGGCTCGGTGGCGACGCTTCCATCCGGATGTTCGTGCTGGAGAACAAAATTGACCGGTCGCAGATTGTTGCTCGCCCTGCTTGGGGTCCTGTCGCTCGCAGCGGCGGCCGTTGCCCAGCAGGGGCCCCGTCCGGCAGCGGTAGCGGCTGCTCCGCGCGCCTCCGGCCAGCATGCGCTCACGGCGACCGATCTTGGCGCTTGGCTCGACGGTTTCATGGCCGCCACGCTCGAACAGGGAAAGATCGCGGCTGCGCAGGTCGTGGTCGTCGACGACGGCGAGGTACTGTTCAAGCGGGGCTACGGCTATGCGGACGTAGCGGCAGAAACTCCGATGGATCCGGATCGCCATCAGATGCGGATCGGCTCCACTTCGAAGCTGTTCGTGTGGACGGCGGTGATGCAGTTGGTGGAAGCGGGAAAGATTGATCTCGACGCCGACGTGAACCGCTATCTCGATTTCAGGATTTCGCCCCGGGGCGATCGACCTGTGACGATGGCCGATCTGATGACGCACCGCGGGGGCTTCGAAGAGGGGCTGAAGGACGTCATGGCTACCGATCCGAAGTTTCTGAAAACGAACGAGCGCTATCTGAAGGAGAATATGCGTCCCTTCATGTTCGCGCCGGGAGAGGTGCCGGCCTATTCAAACTACGGCACCGCCCTTGCCGGGTACATCGTCCAGCGTGTCTCAGGGGAATCCTACGAGGCCTATGTGGAGCGGCACATCCTCGCACCGCTGAGCATGCGCTCGACGACGGCGCGCCAACCGCTTCCCCCGGCATTCGCCGAGACCGCAGCCAAGGGGTATCGTACCAGCGAGACGCCGCCGAGCCCGTTCGAGCTCGTGGGCACCGCTCCCGCCGGACAGATTTCCGCGACCGCGGCAGACATGGCCAATTTCATGCTTGCTCACCTGCAGGACGGTCGCTTTGGCGACGCCCGCATCCTGCGGCCCGAGACGGCGCGCCTGATGCATTCGCCGTCGCTGAGAGCGCCGGCGGGATTCGACACCCTCGCTCATGGCTTTTTCCGCGGAAAGCGCAACGGTCGCATCGTCCTGGGACATGGTGGCGATACGGTGGTCTTCCATAGCGACCTGAACCTCCTTCCCGAGGAGGGCGTTGGCATTTTCGTCAGCTTCAACAGCAGAGGCGAGAATGACGCAGTCTACGGCGCGCGCGAGCGGCTGTTCCAGCTCTTCCTCGATCGCTATTTCGCGGCACCTGTGCCGGTCACGCCACCTGCGATCGCCACTGCGACGGGCGACGCGGGCGCCATCGCCGGTAGTTATGAGAGTTCGCGGCGCGTCGAGACAGGCTTCATCAGCCTGTTCTACTTACTGCAACAGGACCAAATCGTCGCGCACGAGGATGGCACGATCAGCGCGTCCTGGGTACCAGGCGAGCGCTTCCGGGAAATTGCGCCGGGCCTCTGGCGCGAAGTCGCCGGCACGCGACAATTGCTCGCCGTCCAATCAGGTGGACGTCCCGCCATCGTCGACAGCCGCAATCCCGTGGCGATCCTACAGGCGGCGCCAACAAGCCGCAGCGGGGTTGTTTTCCAGCTTGTCACCGGCCTCTCCTTGCTGGTCCTGCTGTGCGCCGCGATCACTTGGCCGATCGCGGCGTGGGTGCGATACAGCCGGCGGCTTGGGCCGCTTGCCACTGGCTGTGAGGCCCGGGTCCGCCGTCTCACGCGGATCGCAGTGGTTGCGAACCTGATCTATCTCCTCGCTTGGTACAGCGTGCTCGCGCCAATTTTGCGGACCGACGTGAGCTATTACAATGGCGGGCTGGATAGCTTTATCCGGTTCCTGCAAGTCGCTGCGATCGTGCCGCTGCTCGGGGCGATCCTGGGGCTTGTAAACGCATGGCTCGCATTGCGGGCGAAGCTGAATTGGGCTGCGCGTGCACGCAGCTTCGTCGTAGCGCTTGCTCTGATCGGCTTCTTATGGGTCGCGTGGATGGCGGGCTTCATCGGCTGGAGCCTAAATTATTAGCGTGAATGGACTCTGTTGTCGGCAGGGGAGAATGGTGTCCGAGTCATCGCTCCGTCGGCTGAGGCCCGGGTGATTGACCGCCCCCGCGCGAGAACGGTGAATGGTTGCTAACGGGCGCCACGTTTACCGTCATCAGTGGCCGGAATTGGGACGCGAAGCAGACATTGCACTGGACTGCGGGGCGCAACAGAGCATTGGTAACGCACGGCTCGCGCTGATCTTCGGCGGGTCGGGCCCCGGCTGATCACCAGCGGGGCTCTAGGTGGTGGGACCGGCATGCCGCCAAGTCCCGACAGAGGAAATCACCGATGATCACGAAACGTACAGGCTCATCTAAGCGGACAGCTGCGCCGTCAGAACAGCCCGTCACGCCCCGCGCGCCAACCAAGATCGAGTGGCTCGTTGCAATGCTCAATGCTCCCGCGGGAGCGAGCATAGAGGAGCTGGGCAGCAGTCTAGGCTGGCTGCCGCATACGGTGCGTGCAGCGCTCACCGGCCTTCGAAAAAAGGGCCATGCGATCGTGCGCGCCCAGCAGGGAAGCGTCACGATTTACCGGATCGAGGCGTGAGCGGCCGAGCGGATCGCGTTGCGGCGATTGTTGCGATGTCTGCAGCGGAGTTGATTGCGGAATGGGAGCGGGTGCATCGCGCACCCGCTCCGGCAGTCACGCCGAGCCTGCTTGCGCGCGACCTCGCGCATCAAGCGCAGCTGGCCCTGTTCGGCGGGCCGGACAAACGCCTCGAACGTCGGCTTCGGGAACTGGTCGTAGCAAATGCCGACGGCAATCAGGCCAAGAAGGTCTGCGGCACTACACTTGGCACTGGAACTCAGCTGTTGCGCGAGTGGGGCGGGCGGACCCATCGCGTGAGCGTCGAGCCGGATGGTAGGTTTTTCTACGCTGGGCGGACGTGGACGTCTCTCTCGGCCATCGCGCGCGAGATAACCGGCGCACGGTGGTCTGGCCCACGCTTCTTCGGGACTCGGTCATGAAGAGGCTGCGCTGCGCGATCTACACGCGCAAGTCGACCGAGGAAGGCCTGGACATGGCGTTCAACAGCCTCGATGCCCAGCGTGAGGCATGTGAAGCCTATGTGAAGAGCCAGAAGGCTGAAGGCTGGGTTCTCTCGCCCGAAGCATATGACGATGGTGGCTTCTCTGGCGGTACGCTGGAACGTCCAGGCCTCGTCCGGCTGCTTGCCGACGTGCGCAGCGGGAAGGTCGATGTCATCGTCGTCTACAAGGTTGACCGCCTGACCCGAGCTCTGTCGGACTTTGCGCGGATCGTAGATGTGCTGGATGCCGCTGGCTCCTCGTTCGTAAGCGTGACGCAGGCGTTCAATACGACCACCAGCATGGGGCGGCTTACGCTCAATGTTCTGCTGTCGTTCGCGCAGTTCGAGCGGGAGGTCATTGCCGAGCGCGTGCGCGACAAGGTGGCGCAGTCTAAGGCGCGAGGCATCTGGATGGGGGGCAATGTCCCGCTGGGCTATGATGTATGCGATCGGAAGCTGCTTCCTAACCCGGCAGAGGTCGCCACGATCTTGCACATCTTCCGTTCCTACCTGGAACTGCCCTCCGTGCGCTCTCTGAAAGCGGCGCTCGATGAGCAGGGCGTTCGCACCAAGCGCCAGTACGGAAAGGCGGGTCCGCGCGGCGGTGGTCCGTTCTCGCGAGGTGCACTTTACTGGCTGCTCTCGAACCCGATCTACCTCGGCAAGCTGCGTCATAAGGAGAAGCTGCATGACGGTCAGCATGAGGCCATCGTTCAGCTGGATCTGTGGGAGGCAGTCCAGGCCAAATTGGCTGCCTCCGCCGCCGAGCGCCGCAACGCCACCATCGGCGGTAGCACCGCGTTGCTAACCGGTATGATCCGCGATTCTGCCGACCGGCCAATGTCGCCGTCGTTCACCGTGAAGCAGGGGCGGCGGTACCACTATTATGTGTCGAGCATCAGCAAGGATATCGATCGCGGTCTGCATGGACCATCAGAACCAATCACCAGGGTCCCGGCAAGAGCGCTCGACGCGGCGGTTCGCGCGTCAATTCATAGCCTCCTGCTAAACGAGGTAAAATCGAACGGGCTGTGTGAAGGTGGTGACACTGCAACGGTGCGCAAAAGGCTCGCGGCCGCCGCCGAGCTCGCGTTGCAGGTTGGGCCAGACTCACGAAGCTGGGCTCGTTCGCTCCTGGAGCGGTTGGACTTTTCTATCACAGTTCATGCGGGCCGCATTGACGCGAGCGTGGCGCGCGACGCGCTGCTAGCTACATTGGATCACGAAGCTCCGGCGGCACCCAGCGACGGCCCACGCATCGTTGTGGCCCTCGACATCACTTGGCGAAACCGCGGCGCACGGCTCGTCATCACAAGCAAGGCCCAAGGCCAACCATCCGCTGATCCCAGACTGGCCACCCTGCTTGCCAAGGCTCATCAGGCGCGCGGAGAGCTGTTTGCAGAGCCGACGCGACGCGGGGATCGCCACCTCGAGCGGCTCGCGCGGCTCGCATATCTCGCGCCCGACATCACGGCTGCCATCCTCGATGGTAACCATCCCGCTTCCCTGACCAGCCGTCGGCTGCTGAAGTTGCCCGGCATCCCGATCGCCTGGAGCGATCAACGAAAACATCTCGGGCTCGCTTGAACGATTAGCCCCGTGGCCACGAAAATGCCGTCGAGAGACGCGCAGGCGAATGCCTTCAATGAGCCTCGCACGAAATCCGGTCTCCGCCCACGCGGTCGCTGACGAGCGCTAAAAGACCGCAGAACTGCGCGGATTCGGCGCTAACTCCATAGGATAGTACAATGATATCAAGTGCTTGAGTGTGGGTGGCGCGCCCGGCTGGATTCGAACCAGCGACCACAGGCTTAGAAGGCATGTGCTCTATCCAGCTGAGCTACGGGCGCGCGCCGAATGCGGTTAGCGCGGATTGCGCCGCGACGGAACCGGCATCATAAAAAGCGGATGAACGAGGGGGCAGCCATTCCCGAGCAGGTTTCCGCGCGCGCGATCGCGGGTGGGCAACTGCGCTATTACGATTTCGTGATGGCGGCCTTCGTGGCGATCCTCTTGCTCTCCAATGTGCTGGGGGCGGGCAAGGTCTCGCAGATCTGGCTGCCCTTTTGGGAGCAATATTGGCCGTTCGGCGCGGGCATCCTGTTCTTCCCGCTCTCCTACGTCATCGGCGACGTGCTGACCGAGGTCTATGGCTATGCCCGCGCCCGCCGGGTGATCTGGGCGGGTACCGTCGCGGTGCTGTTCATGGCCTTAATGGCCTGGGTGGTCGTCCTGCTGCCGCCGGCGCCGAGCTGGGGCAACCAGTCCGCATATGCGACGATCTTCGGCCAGGTGCCGCGGATCGTGCTGGCGTCGGTCTGCGCATTCTGGGCGGGCGAGTTCGTCAATTCCTATGTGCTGGCCCGGATGAAGCTGTGGACGCAGGGGCGGATGCTGTGGAGCCGCACGATCGGATCGACAGTGGCGGGGCAGGGGATCGACAGCCTGATCTTCTATCCGCTTGCATTTCTGGGTGCGGAAGGCTGGACGACCGACCTTGTGGTCCAGGTGATGTTCACGCAATGGGCGCTGAAGGTAGCGTGGGAAGTTTTGCTGACGCCGGTCACCTATATGCTGGTTGGTTTTCTGAAGAGGCGTGAAGGCGTGGACGTGTTTGACGAAGGTACCGATTTTAGCCCGTTCGCGACGAAGGTCTGACGGTGGGTCCCTTTCAAGACCTCAAGATGGTGTTCATCGACAATCTCGGGCTCGCGAAGGATGCGTTGCACGTGCATTTCGTGCTGCTGGTCCTGTTCGGCCCCGCCTTGCTGTTCCGTTGGCCGCTGCGCAGCTGGAAGCCCTGGTGCGCTGGGCTCGGCGTGGCGCTGATCGGCGAACTGCTCGACCTGCGCGACAATTTCATGCAGGCGCCGTCGTTCGACTTGTGGGGGAGCTGGAAGGATATCTGGAACGGGATGCTCTGGCCGACCGTGATCCTGATCCTGGCGCGCAGGACATCGCTGTTCGGCGTCTCAGCCGACGGCCTGGAGGAGCCCCTCGAAGAAGCGTAGGCCGTCGGTGCCGCCATGGGCGGCTTCGATGCGGCGCTCGGGGTGCGGCATCATGCCGATCACATTTCCGGACTCGTTGAGCAGCCCGGCGATGTTGCGCGCCGATCCGTTGACTTCCTCGGCATATCGGAACGCGATCCGGCTTTCGCCTTCGAGCCGGTCTAGCGTCTTGGCATCGGCGAAATAATTGCCGTCATGATGCGCGACGGGGATCGAGATCGTCTCGCCCGATCGATAGGCGGAGGTAAAGATCGACTGGCTATTGTCCACCTGCAACGCCACGTCGCGGCATACGAAATCGAGATTGGCGTTGCGCATCAGCGCGCCTGGGAGCAGCCCGGTCTCGGTCAGGATCTGGAAGCCGTTGCAGATTCCCGCTACCGGCACGCCGCGTCCCGCCGCGTCGATCACGGCGCGCACGATCGGCGAACGCGCCGCGATCGCGCCGCAGCGCAGATAGTCGCCATACGAGAAGCCGCCCGGCAAGGCGATCATGCCCAGACCGGTGGGAAGCGTGCTGTCGCCGTGCCAGACCATTTCGGGTCGCGCGCCCGTCACCGCTTCCAGCGCGACGGCGATGTCGCGATCGCAGTTGGAACCCGGAAAGACGATGACCGCCGTCTTCATGCAGGCTCGACTCGATAATTTTCGATGACGGTGTTGGCGAGCAGCTTGCGGCACATCTCGTCGACCGCGGCGTCGCTGGTGCCGTCGGCCACGTCGAGCTCGAAGATCTTGCCGGCGCGGACGTCGTGGACGCCCTCGAAACCGAGACCCCCGAGCGCATGCTGGATGGCCTTGCCCTGCGGGTCGAGCACGCCGTTCTTCAAGGTCACGATGATGCGAAGCTTCATGGCCCGCGCCTATGCCGCGCCGCGCCGCGCGCCGCAATCAGAAATAGCGGGCGAGCGCCATCCGCACGCGAACGCGCTCGGTGCTGTAGAAGTCGATGTTGGACCGGTTGCGAAGGTAAGAGAGGCTGATTTCGGGGGAGAAGCCGAACAGGCGGATGCCGCGATTGCCCAGCGTCGCACGCGTGGCGAAGCGCCAGTCGCTGCGTGGATCGGGCGAAAATAGCTGGATCGGCGCATCGTAATGCGCACGGCTCACGCTGCCGCTCAGGCTGAAGTTGATGCCCAGCGGCAATTCGCCGCCGACGCCGGCGGTCAGGCCCAGCTCCGTGCTGGAGAATGCCGCCTCGCGCAGCCAGTCGCGCCGGGCGATGAAGCCTGCCGATCCGACCAGCGATTGCGAGAGGGCATGTTCGTAGCTGCCGTAGAGGCCCACCTGCCAGCCGTCATATTCGTCGCCGAAGCGGGCATCGGTGCGCCGCGCGTCAAGCTGGAGACCGGCGCGGTCACGCATGCCGATGGCGGCCTGGCCGCCCGCCTTGATCCCGAACTGGCGGCTGGCGAGGCTGCCACCGAACCAGCGCTGCGCGACCACGCCTTCGGCGAAGATGCTCGCACTCTGCGAGAGCCGCAGCTCGGGGCCCGCGGCGATCTGGCCCTGATAATCGTCATAGGCCGCGCCGGCATAGTTGGTGCCATTGCTGTCGACGTCGAGCAGCATCGAGAAATTGCCCCCGACGGGGAGCCGCAGCCCCGCCGAGACGCTGGCGGTCTGGCCCGTGCCCGATCGCGCCCTGGCGCCGTCGTTGAGCGTCACGGGGAGGGTATAGCCGCCGAGATTGATCGTCACCTGATCCACGGCGGTTGCATTGTTGATATTGCTGTCGGGTGCGATCCCGAAATCCACGTCGAGCCGCCAGGCGCGCTGCTGCCGGATCACCGATCTGACGCCGCGGATAGCCTTGGCGAGTTCGGGCGGCAGATCGCCGTCCTGCCCTGCCAGGCGAAACTGCTTGTCGGCGCTTTGCGGCTTGCCCAGCGCCATCATCGCCTTGCCCAGTTCGAGCCGGACGCGGGTCTGGTTGGGGTCGTCGGCCAGGATCGCCTTATATTGGTCGGCGGCGCGGGCGAAATCGCCTTGCTCGGCGGCGATAAAGCCGCTCAGGAAGCGCGTCTGCAGCGCATAGCCCGGTGCCTGCCGCAGCGCCTCGATCAGCGGCTTGGCCTCGTCGAAACGCCGCATCCCCACCAGTTTTTCCGCCGCCGCGACCAACTGGTCCGGCGTCAGGCGAAGCTCGCATATATCGTCGACGCACTGCCGGGTGACCTGCGCATGAGCGGGCGCGCCCAGCCCGGTGAGGAGCAGGGCAGCGGCAAGCATCGGGATACGCATGGCGCTGTTCCGGTGGTGGCCGGCGCTTACTTCTTCGCGCCGGTGAACGCGCCCTGGATGTCGATGCGCTGGTTGGGCACACCGCCGATGATACGGAAATTGCCGCCGACATTGATCGCGCCGGGGCCGAAGAAGGCGCCGTCGATCGAGCTTGCGCCCGCCGTGGGCAGACCCTGCGAGACGCTTGCGAAGTCGACGCCCAGGAAGGTACCTGCGGCATCCGTGAAGCCGACATTCTGCTGCGCCGCCACGCCGGGGCTTGCGGCGACATTCTGGCGGAACACGCCTGCAAAGCCACCGCTGCGGATCAGATCGACCTGCGCGGTGCCGTTCGCGCGGAAGGTCGAGCCGTTCCCGACCGCCAACCGGGTCGGGTCCACGGCGCCGCCGCCTTGGGCAAAGGCAGGTCCGACCGTGCCGGCAAGCGCCATATCGACCTTGCCCGTCGCGAAATTGATGTCGATCTTGCTCGTGCCGTTGATCCACTGGAGATAGGAGGCATTGCCGCCGCTGGGATCGTTGACCATCGAGGCGAGCATCCCGCCTTCATAGGTGCCCGAGCCTGCCGCCGGGACCTGCGCGATCGCGGTCTTCTGGCCAAAGACGAAAACGCCGCGTTCGGCGTTGAACGTGCCGGCAGTCACGTCTTCGGCGGTGCGCGAATATCCCCCCAGCGAGACATAGGTCGTCTGGGTGCCCGGGCGCTGATAGAAGAAGACGGGGTTCGACGTGCCGTCGAAGACTTCGAGATAATTGAACCCGGACAGGTTCGGCAACTGGCGCGCGGCAAAGCCGGCGCTGCTATATTCAGTGCGATGGGCGGGATCCTGGAAGCGCAGGTCACGCGAAACGTTTGCCTTGGTGTCGGCGACCTTGAGCGTGAACACGCCGTCGCGCGGATCATAGCTGATCGTGCCGCTGGGGGCGCCGACGGTGGCTGCATTGCCGGTGTAGAGCGTCGCAACCGCGCCTGTCGTGGCATCCGTCTTGCGGTCGAGCGCCTGGAAGCCGCCGATCGCGTCGAAGGTGGCGGCGCTCGTCACATCGAGGAAATTCGCCGGGGTCGGCGTCGGCGTGGTCGTGCCGCCGCCGGTGCCGACGCCGCCGCCGGAGCCTGGTGATCCGCCTGCCGGGGGCGCGACGCTGCCGACAGTCTGCGGTGCGGTATCGCCGCCGCATGCGGCGAGCAGAACGGCGCCTGAAAGCACCACGAAGTTACGGAACGAACGCATCGGAAATTCCCCCAGCCCGGAAGTTGGCTTGGGAATAAAGCGGCCGTGGTTAAGAAGCTGTTTAACCCGAGTGCAAAAATCGCGCTTTTTAGGATGCTTCCAACGCAGCGTCGGGGACTTACTTCCCCCGGCGCTTCCGATGGCTTTCGAGGTCGAGGACCGCCGAATCGGCACCTTCCGGCAACAATCCAAGTCGCCGCGCAACTTCCTGATATGCCTCGACTTCACCGCCCAGGTCGCGACGGAAGCGATCCTTGTCGAGCTTCTCGTCCGTGGCGATATCCCAGAGCCGGCACCCGTCCGGGCTGATCTCGTCGGCAAGGATCACGCGTGCGAAATCATTATCCCAGATCCGGCCGAATTCGAGCTTGAAGTCGATCAGCCGGATGCCGACTCCGGCAAACAGGCCCGAAAGGAAGTCGTTCACGCGGATGGCCATGTCGGCCATGTCGTGCAGTTCCTCCTGCGTCGCCCAGCCAAACGCCAGGATATGCTCGTCGGTGACCATCGGATCGCCGAGCGCATCGTCCTTGAAATAATATTCGATGATCGTGCGGGGCAGGGGGCCACCCTCTTCGATCCCCAGTCGCTTCGCCAAGCTGCCGGCAACGACATTGCGGCATACGACTTCGATCGGAATGATCTCGACCTGGCGAATGAGTTGTTCGCGCATGTTGAGGCGGCGTATGAAGTGCGTGGGGATGCCGATATGGCCGAGCAGCGTGAAGATATGCTCGGAAATCCGGTTGTTGAGCACGCCCTTGCCGCTGATCGTGCCCTTCTTCTGGGCGTTGAACGCGGTCGCATCGTCCTTGAAATATTGGATAAGCGTGCCGGGCTCCGGACCCTCATAGAGAATCTTGGCCTTGCCTTCGTAGATCTGACGGCGGCGTGCCATGTCGGCCTATACCCCTGAAAAGCGTGGCCCCGGCGGCACGGGATGGGACCGTACGACTGCCGGGGCGCTGGAAGGTTCGGGCCTATAAAGCACGGCGTGGTGCCGTGCAATCACGCTTCGCTGGCGCGCCGTCTGCGCAGGGCGCGGAAAGCGACGACGGGAATCGCGGCGAGCAGCCCCCAGGGGAGGAGATAGATCAGCAGCGAGAGCAGGAAGCGCAGGCCGATCAGGAATACCGCGGCCGAGCCGGAGAGCGATTCGCCAAGCTGTGCGCCGATCTGACCGGCCGATGGCGCGATCGCGGCATAACGGATCTGGAAGTCGGACATTGCGACGCGGCCCCTTAGCTCGGCGAGCCAGCTCCGGCCCTGTTCCAGCTCTCCCTGCGCCTGAGCGATGCTGCGTTCTGCGTCGAGCAGATCGGCGGGCGTGCCGCCGCGCTTGCGAAGCATTTCGGTGTGCCGCGCGACGAGCAGTTCGCGCTGGCGAACGCGGGCCTCGGTATCGACGATCTGCTTGGAGACTTCGTCGGTGGCAATCGTGGCGTTTTCGGCGCGGCCGCCAGCCGCGTTGACGCTGTGATCCAGCAGGACCTGAAAGCGGTGGGCTTCGCTGGTGGCGACACGCAGCTTGAGCGAGGCTGCATTGGACCGGTCGCTGCCCACGCCGCGCTCGAGCCCGACGAGCTGGCAGCGTGACGGCCCCATTTCCGCGCACAGTTCGCGGTGCGCGTCTTGCGCGGTGGCGATCTTATCGCCGGGGACCAGATAAGACAGTGTGTAGGCATAGCTGAGTTGCGGCAGCGTCGTCGGAAGCTTCGATCGGGGATCGGCGGGCACGGCGCTCCGGGCGATGTCGGCGGCGAGCGCGTCGTTCGGGACGCCCTCCGCAACCGATTGGCCGGGCTGCGTGGTATCCGGATTTTCCGCCGAACAGGCGGCCAGGGTCGCGGCGGTGGCAAGCGCTAGGATGCGGCGCATGGGCAAGTCTCCAGCAGTAGGAGCCGTCATCCCATCACGACGCAGGGACAAAGTAAAGCCGTAAAATAGCCGTAACCATGGCCAAAATGTGGCATCCTGCCTTATTATTCCATTTTGATGGGCGGCTCCGATGGCGGCAGGATGGCGACAGGCGTAAAGCCAGCCCTACACTTGACCGACCTGGTTATATAGCGCATAGCTTATATAACGAGGTTATGTAGTTTGAATCTGGACTCGACCTTCGGCGCCCTCGCGGACCCGACACGACGCGCGATCCTTGCCCAGCTCGCTTTGGGTGAGGCCACGGTGATGGACATCGCCCGGCCCTTCGCGATGTCGCAGCCTGCGGTGTCGCGGCACCTCAAGGTGCTCGAAGGCGCCGGTCTCATCGTGCGGCGTATCGACGGCACGAAGCGGCCGTGTCGGCTCGTGCCCGGCGCACTCGACGCGATCGACGCATGGCTGACACAGCTCCGCGAGGGGCTGGAGATGAATTATGATCGACTCGATGCCCTGTCGGGGAGCCCGCGCAACGATTGAGAAAGGACGAGCCATGTCGAAACTCGAGATCAAGACCGACGGTGAGACCAATGTTATCGTGACCCGCCAGTTCGCGGCGGCGCCGGAGGCGGTCTATCGGGCGCATATCGAACCGGAGCTGATCCAGAAATGGATGCTCGGGCCAGACGGGTGGACGATGCCCCTGTGCATCAACGATGCCCGGCCGGGCGGGGAAATCCGCTACGAATGGGCGAATGGCGACGGTCATCGCTTCCAGCTCACCGGCGAATTCATCGAACTCACGCCGTTCAGTCGGATCGAGCATGTCGAGCGGATGCACCTGCCCGATCCCACGCCCGACAATCATATCGTCACCACGTTCGAGGCCAGCGGCACGGGGACGTTGATGACGATGCTGATGACCCTGCCCGACGCCGAGACGCGGGCGGCCATGCTCGCCACCGGTATGGAGCATGGCATGGAGGCCGGATATGTCCGGCTCGAAGCCCTGGTCTAGGCGCATGGAAGAGGCCATTCGCGCGTATCACGAGGCACAGGCTCCGGAATGGCGACATATCTGCGAGCGACTTGCGGACGAGATTGCGCGGGGACTTCCTGAAGCAAGCGCCAGGCTCTGGCACGGCGGCCCGGTGTGGTTCCTCAGCGGCAATCCGATCGTCGGCTATTGGTGCGCAAGGGGCGGGTGCAGCTCTTGTTCTGGAGCGGTCGATCGTTCGACGAGCCAGGCCTTGCGCCCGAAGGCAAGTTCCAGGCGGCGGAGGCGAACTATGCGAGCGTCGATGCGGTGGACTCGGACCTTCTGCACCGATGGCTGGCGGCTTCGCGGACGATCCAATGGGACTATAAGAACATCGCAAAACGACGCGGCAGGCTCGAGCGGCTGGATAGCGCTTCGGCTACGGACAGGTTGGACGCACCGCGGCATTCTGCATAATTCGCCGCGCTTTTCCCATGCCGGCCCGCCTGCTATCGCGTTCCCGATATGACCCTCGACACCGAAACGCCCGATCCCGCCGGCCAGTCCGACGTTCCGTTCGATACCGCGCTGTCCGAGCGCTATCTCGTCTATGCGATGTCGACGATCACCGCGCGCTCGCTGCCCGATGTGCGCGACGGGTTGAAGCCGGTGCATCGCCGCTTGCTCTGGGCGATGCGGCTGCTGCGGCTCGATCCTGCCTCGGGCTACAAGAAATGCGCGCGCGTCGTCGGCGACGTCATCGGCAAATATCATCCGCACGGCGATCAGTCTGTCTATGACGCGATGGTCCGCCTCGCGCAGACCTTTGCGCTGCGCTATCCGCTGGTCGACGGGCAGGGCAATTTCGGCAATATCGACGGCGATAATGCCGCCGCCTATCGCTATACCGAAGCCCGGCTGACCCAGGTCGCAATCGACCTGATGGACGGGCTCGACGAGAATGCCACCGATTTCCGCCTGACCTATAATGGAGAGGAGGAAGAGCCCGAGCTGTTCCCGGGCCTGTTCCCCAATCTGCTCGCCAATGGCGCCGCCGGCATCGCGGTGGGGATGGCGACCTCGATCCCCCCGCACAACGCCGCGGAATTGATCAACGCCGCGGTCGCGCTGATCGATCAGCCGCAAGCGGACGTGCTAGACTATGTCAGCGGGCCCGATTTCCCGACCGGCGGCGTCGTCGTCGACAGCCCCGCCGCGATCCGCGAATCCTATGTGACCGGCCGCGGCAGCTTTCGTGTCCGTGCGAAGATCGAGAAGGTGACCGAGAAGGGCGGCGGCTGGCACCTGCTCGTTACCGAGATCCCCTACGGCGTCCAGAAGGGCAAGCTGATCGAGGCGATCGCCGAGCTGATCAACGACAAGAAGCTCCCGATCCTCGGCGACGTCCGCGACGAATCCGCCGACGATTTGCGCATCATCCTCGAGCCGCGCAGCCGCACGGTGAGCGCCGAGGATCTGATGAACAGCCTGTACCGGCTGTCGGACCTCGAAATCCGCGTTCCGCTCAACCTCAACGTACTCGATGCGCTGCACACGCCGCGGGTGATGAGCCTGCACGAGGCGCTGACCCAGTGGCTCGCGCACCAGTTCATCGTCCTCCAGCGCAAGTCGCAGCATCGACTCGACAAGATCGGCGACCGGCTCGAGATCGTCGCGGGCTATATCACCGCCTTCCTCAACCTCGATCGGGTCATCGAGATCATCCGCACCGAGGATGAGCCGAAGCCGATCATGATGGCGGAGTTCGAGCTGACCGATCGCCAGGCCGAAGCGATCCTAAACATGCGGCTCCGCTCGCTGCGCCGGCTCGAGGAGATGGAGCTTCGGAAAGAGCAGGCAGCGCTGGAGAAAGAGAAAGGCGAGCTCGAGCTCTTGCTCTCGTCCGACGCGCGCCAGCGCACGCGGATGAAGCGCGATCTCGGCAAGCTGCTCGTTCGCTACGGTCAGGATACGCCGCTGGGCGCACGTCGCACTGCGATCACCGAAGCCGGGCCGACCCGCGAGATTCCGCTCGAGGCGATGATCGAGCGCGAGCCGATCACCGTTATCCTGTCGCAGCGCGGATGGATCCGGGCGATGAAGGGGCATGTCGAGCTCGCGTCTGCGGAGACCCTGAAGTTCAAGGAAGGCGACGGCCCGCTCTACGCCTTTCACGCCCAGACCACCGACAAGATCCTGCTCGCCGCCGACAATGGCCGTTTCTACACGCTGGGCGGCGACAAGTTGCCCGGCGGGCGCGGCTTTGGCGAGCCCGTGCGGCTGATGATCGACCTGGAGGGCGAGCGGACCATCGTCGCCTTGATGCCGGCGGTGGCGAGCCAGAAGCTGCTGCTCGCGGCGAGCGACGGGCGTGGCTTCATCGTCAACGTGTCTGACGTGATCGCGGAAACCCGCAAGGGCAAGCAAGTGGTGACTCCACGCGCGGGCGCCCGGCTCAAGATCGTTCGACGCGTCGGCACCGAGGACGATACGATCGCGGCGATCGGCGACAATCGAAAGATGCTGGTATTCCCGATCACCGAAGTCGCCGAGCTGGCGCGGGGGCAGGGGGTGCAGCTCCAGCGCTACCGCGACGGCGGGCTTTCGGATGCGATCAGCTTCCGCATGGCCGATGGGCTGAGCTGGGCGATGGGCGGCGAGAGCGGGCGGACGCGGACCGAGACCGATCTCTCGCCGTGGCGCGCGGCGCGGGGCGCGGCGGGGCGAATGCCGCCGACCGGTTTCCCACGCGACAACCGCTTCTAGTCCGGATCCCGCGCTTCAGCCCGATTTAACCAATTCCCTCTAGGGGATGAAGGCAATGGCGTTTGGACGCATCAAGCCTGCCCCCCACCAGCCCGCGGAGACCGCTCCGAAGGTGCCGGACGCGCTTGCCGTCGGCCCGCTCGATACGGCGATGATGCTCGATCTGCTGCCGGTGCCCGCGGCGACCGTCTTTCTCGAGGGAGGCAAGTTTCGGTTCGGCGCGCTCAACAAGCCGTTCCGCACGGCCGGGCTGGGCACGGTGGCGCAGGAATCGCCGTTGATCCGCCTGCTCGGCACCCGCCTGCGCCGCTTTCTGGAGTCCGACGAAACCCATTGCGAGATCAGCTGGCAGTTTGGCGAGGAAGTCGACTGCCGCTATTTCCGCGTGCTGTTCGCCCGGCGCGCCTCGGACCGGGGGGCGCGCAGCTGCCTGGTGACGCTGGTCGACCTTACCGCCGAGCTGCGCACCGAGCATAGTCTGCGCCGCGAGATGGCGACCGACAGTCTAACCGGCCTGCCAAATCGCGCCGGGTTCAGCGACCAGCTCGAAAATGCGATCGCCCCGGGTGAGTCGGCGCGCTTTGCGGTGCTGGTAATCAATCTCGATCGATTCAGCCGCGTCAATGCCTGCATGGGCGGGCTGGCGGGCGATGAGGTGCTGATCTCCGTCGCCCGGCGCCTGAAGGGCGCGCTGCGCGGACGCGACATATTGGCGCGGATGGGCGGCGACGAGTTCGGCGTGCTGTTGACGCTCGACGAAGGGCTCGCCGACGCGCTCCAGGTAGCCAAGCGTATCGAAGCGGCGCTGACCACGCCGTTCCGTCTCTCTGCGTTCGAGATCAGGGTCGATTGCTCGATCGGTATTGCGATGGGCATCGACGATTCGGGCGATCCGGAAGATCTGATCCGTCACGCGCAGTTTGCGGTGAAGCGCGCGAAGAAGAGCGGCCGTACCGAAATCTATCAGGCGCGCGCCTTCGACATCGCTCGCGAACAGTTCAGCATCGAGACCGAACTGCGCCGCGCGATCGAGAACGGCAAGATGACGCTGAGCTACCAGCCGATCTGCGATCTGGGAACCGGCAAGATCACTTCCTTCGAGGCGCTGGCGCGCTGGACGACCGAGGACGGTGTCAAGCTCTCGCCGGACGAATTCATTCCGGTCGCCGAGGAATCGGGACTTATCATCCCGCTCGGCCGCTGGGCGATGGAGGAAGCCGCCAGGGCAATTGCGGAATGGGACCGCGCGGCCGGCGGCGACTGTGGCGTGAAGGTTGCGGTCAATCTCTCCGCAATCCAGCTGCAACGCGACAGCATTCCCGAAATGGTCGAGGCGGCGCTCGCCCGGCACAACGTTTCGGGCAAAAGGATCACACTTGAGCTCACCGAGAGCGCGATCGTCAGCGACCCCGATCGGATCACTCGAACGATGATAGCGCTCAAGGACATGGGCACCACGCTCGCGATGGACGATTTCGGCACCGGCTATTCCAACCTGGCCTATCTCCAGAAACTGCCTATCGACATCCTCAAGATCGACCGAAGCTTCGTCTCGGGAATGCTGGCGGATCGCGACAAGGTCGCGATCGTCCGCGCGATCCTCAGCCTCGCGCAGGCGCTGGGCATGCAGACGACGGCCGAAGGCATCGAGACCAACGAACTGGCGCAGACGCTGGCGGCGCTGGGCTGCTCCTATGGCCAGGGCTATCTCTACGCCCGCCCGCTGGCCGAGGCCGATGCCTACGCGTTGCTGAGCGCCTGAGCCACCAGGCTGTCGGCCAGTTGCTCGACGCGCGCCGCATCGGGAAAGTCCTCTGCAATCCAGCGATCCTCGATCTGGCGAAGTAGGCGCGCGACGTCCGGACCCTTTGAAAGCCCGCGTGCGACCAGCGCGCCCCCCCCGATCGGCAGGCGGGGCAGGGGCCAGTCCGACACGAGCCTGGCGTCAGCCGGCCGGCCAGCCAGAAGCAGCATATCGACCGCGCCTTCGGTGCCGATACGATACGCCATGGCCTTCGGCAGGTCGGCTAGCGCGCCCGCCGCGACCACGAGTCGCTTGCGCTGCGCCTTCGATAGCTTGAGCCGCGCGCCGATCGTCTCCGCCGTCTGTGCGTCTGCGGGGAGCAGCGCCGCGAGCCGGCGGACGGCGTCGGTCTCGATTCCTGCCGACGCCTCATGCCGGGAGAGCTGACCCAGTCGCTCGACGCCTGATTGCTCGATTTCGGGCAGCACCGGTTGGAAGATGCCTCGATCGACCATCAGATCGACGACGCGGACGGCGTCCTTTGCGACCAGGAGCTTGAGCAGCTCGTCGGCAATCCGTTCGCGCGACAAGGCCATGAGGTCGTTCGCCCGTGCTGCGCAGGCCGCAAGTCCCTCGGCATCGGGCTGGTCGCCGAAGCGCGCGAGGAAGCGGAAGAAGCGGAGGATGCGCAAATGATCCTCGGCGATGCGCTGCAGCGGATCGCCGATGAAGCGGACGTGGCGCGCATCGAGATCGGCCCGCCCGCCGAAATAGTCGAACATTTCCCCCGTGCGCGGATCGGCGTAGAGCGCGTTCATCGTGAAGTCGCGCCGCGCGGCATCCGCACGCCAATCGTCGGTGAAGGCCACCGTGGCGTGGCGGCCGTCGGTCGACACGTCGCGGCGCAGCGTCGTGACTTCGACCGGGCCGCTCTCGATCACCGCGGTGATCGTGCCGTGCGCGAGGCCGGTGGGCACGGCACGGATACCCGCGCTTCCGAGCAGGTCGAGGACATCCTCGGGAGGCAGCGGCGTGGCGATGTCGATGTCGGACACCGGGATCTGCAGCAGGGTGTCGCGTACGCAGCCCCCGACGAACCGGACGTCTCCCAACACCTCGACCAGCCGGTCGAGCCCTGCACGATGACGCCAATCGGCATCCGGCAGCATCAGATTTCCCATCGCATCCGCCTCGAAAGGTTGATCAGCATGGCTGCGGTGGCGCCCCAGATCCGGCGCTCTCTCCACAGGATCTCATAATAACGTCGCTCCCGACCAAGATGCTCGGCGACGCGTTGCACATGATTGGCGGGGTCGAACAGAAAGGAGAGCGGAACCTCGAATACGTCGGCGACTTCCGCCTCGGCGGGTACCAGCGGCAGATCGGGCGGTACGACGCCGACAACCGGAGTGACATCGAAGCCGGTGACCGTGCGATAGCGATCGGCGACACCTATCACCCAGACCTTTCCGGCGGAGAGCGCGATTTCCTCCTCGGCTTCGCGCAGCGCCGCGCCGACGGGGCCGTCATCGTCCGGATCGATCCGCCCGCCCGGAAACGCGACTTGTCCGGCATGGCTGCGCAGTGTCTCGGTCCGCGTGGTCAGGATAATTCCGGGCTCCGCACGATCGGTGATCGCGACCAGCACCGCCGCCTCGCGGCCGGCAACCTGGGGATCGATGAGGTAATCGTCGCTCGGAAGCAGGATCGGGGCCTCCGCATGCGGGGCCTCCAGGGCGGCGCGCAGCCGATCGGCGAGACTCATGCGCCCGGCTCCAGCGCGAAGAATGCGCCGTTGCTCCACACGCCCGCCGGTTGGGTGCCGTTGCCCAATGCCATCGAAGCAAGTTCGTAATATACAGACCGCGTCACTAGCGCCTCGAGCCCTCTACGCACCATCAGGTAAGGGCGCGGACCGTCTTCCTGGTCGTCGAAGCGCAATGGGTTCGTTGGCCCAGCGGTGACGATGTCGCTGGTGTTGAGCCGGAAGGCGAGTTTGGTCGATTCGCCGCTGCCCTCCGCCTTCAGCTCGACTGCGGTAAACGGTGCATCCTCGACGTCGATGTCCAGCTTTTCGACCGGGGTCACCAGCACGAAACGCCCATCCGGCTCGCGACGGAGAATCGTCGAGAAGAGACGCACCATTGCCGGGCGACCGATCGGTGAGCCCTGGTGAAACCAGGTGCCGTCGCGCGCAATGCGCATGTCACTATTCCCGCAATGATCGGGATTCCAGCTCTCGACGGGCGGCAGGCGATTTTCCTCCGCCAGGCGCGCGATCTCAGTCAGCGAGAGGTTGGCGAAATCGGGCGGGGGCGGGGCGGGCATGGGCTTCCTTAGACCGTTCGGCGCGAGCGGGGAACGGTTACGCCGTCCGCGGGGAACGAGGTCCGAGTAGCCCGGCGCAATCGGGCACACGCGGCCCCCGAGCGAGCAGGCGATGCGACTCGAACGGGCCGGGGAGGCGCCACTCGGCGGTACGCTCCGCAGTGAAGCCGAAAAAGCGGCCATAATATTCGGGATCGCCGACGAGCATCAGCGAATCGCACCCTCTGGAGCTGCAGCCGGGAACCGCGTCGAGCATGCGATCCATCAGCGCGCGGCCGATACCCTCCTGTTGCCGATCGGGTTCGACCGCGACGGGACCCACCATCACGAGCGGGAAGGCCTTGCCGTTGTCGCATGCCAGTTCGACCGGCCAGCACTGGATGGTGCCCAATAGCTCACCTTCCTTGCCGAGCGCCGCAAAGCTGAGCTCGTCGAGGGCGGAAATTCCGGCACGGATCCGGTAGGCAGTGCGGCCGCGGCGATCGAGCCCGAATGCCCGATCGAGCAGGGAATCGATCGCTGGAGGAGCAATGCTTGCAAGCGGAACCAAGGCAATCACGGGCATTCCTTCAGTTCGGACCCCCACCAGGGGGTCGCGCGCTTTAACGCCCGCACATCATGACGCAAGACCTGATGATGATGCGAGGCTTCCTCCCGCGACACCTTCTGCTATGCGCGGCGCAAATTCACGAAAGGCATGCGTTTGCGCGATCTCCTCCAGCTTCAGGTCCACGACCTGGAAGTCGAAGTCCTGACCGGCATCTACTCCGAAGAAACGCATTTGCCGCAGCCGCTGCGCATCTCGGTGACCGCGGACATCGACATGCCCGAGCGATTCGATCCCGACACGCCGCTCGGCGCCTCGAAAAGCTATATCGACCTGAAGCATGCTGCGACCACGGCGCTGCCGCGGGACACACATTTCACCCTGATCGAGGCAGTGGCCGAGCATGTCTGCGACACGCTGTTTGTCTCCGATGCGCGCGTGCGGAGAGTGGAGGTGCGGATCGTCAAGCTGGCAATATCGGAAGGCGGCGAATCGATCGGGATCACGATGGTGCGCCACCGGGGCTGAGGCTCCTCAGACGCAGGGCCCCAGCGCGCGCAGGACGAACGCATAATCCTCGCGAGCGATCGCCGCGTTCGTGCCCTCGTCCGATTCGATGCTGCCGGCGGGCAATTCGCTGGGGAGGCCACAGGCCAGCCGATACCAGAGCAAGGTATCGGGCAGCGGCGGTCTTGCCGAATCATCGACGATGTCTCCCAATGATACGGACCATCGCGGCTGCTCGCCGGGGCGGCGGAGAATCTGAAGCGAGACCGGCTGATTATTCTCGGTCTGCAAGAAAATCTGGGTTTCGCCCTCGCCGGGCAGCGTGCCCGGCACATGGAAGGCGTTGCCTACCCGCGTGATCGCCGGTGGCGCCTCGGCTGCGAGGACCTCGCGGGTGACCCCGCGAACCAGCATATCCAGTTCGGGGCTATGGATGCGCTGGCTGTCAAGGCCGGTGAGCTGCACCTGATCCGGCCGGCTGGCCACCGGACGCGCGAACAACAGCACGCGTTGCTTCTTGAGCTTTGGCGCGCGCCCGCGCTCCCCGAGCGGCACATCCGCGACGTAGCCGATTCGCGGCGGCACCGCCGTCGCACCGCGAATCAGGGCGAGAACATCGGCCTCGATATAGAAGCGTGCCCGGTCCGGAGCCACGTCTGCGGCCTCTGCGCCCTTGATCCTGACTGCGCTTCGGATTCGCGCGTCGACGATGAGCGGGGCACCGATCACTTGGGGGGCCACGACCGCATAGCTGGGCAGGCCCACCGCCGCGGGAGCTTGGTTTTGCGCGGGTTTCGCTGCTGCGAACGACGGCGCGGTTAAGGACATCGCGCAATAAAACGCCAGTGCTGAGATACGGATCATCACGCCGCGATACCGGATCACCGGCTTCTTAAACAGAAATAATTCGGTCACCAAGCGCCGGTAGGCCCGGTTTGTCCGACAAAGCGTTTGCGTAGCCCCTATCGCCGCGATAGAGACTCGCGCTCTGCCGAACGGACGCAAGACAGCGAACGGCGGTCGGACTTGTGCGTTGGTACAGCTTCCGCGCAGGGTCGCATAGGATTAGAGGAGTGACGTTGCCGAATGGCTTACGCTGACCGTAATGCAAGTGGCAGTCGGATCGTTGCGATCGTCCTGGTCGCAATCATCGTGGCAGGCATGGGATATGCCTTCGTCACGGGTTTGGCTTACCAGTATATCAAGAAGAAGGCGGAAGAGCTGAAGACCTTCGAGGTCGAAGAGCCGCCGCCCCCGCCCGAGGAAGTCCCACCGCCGCCGCCGCCGCCCGACACGCCAGTGCCGCCGCCGCCGACGCAGGTCGTATCGCCCCCGGCGATCGTCCAGACGGTGACGCCGTCCCCGCCAATGTATACCACGCCGATCATCCCGCCGGCGCCGCCTATCTCACCTCCGGCTCCGCCTGCGCCCGTCGCGCCGCCGGCACCGCCGGCTCCGGTGATCAACAAGGCCGCTGGTGCCCGTGGCAATCCCGCGGACTGGGTGACGACCGACGACTATCCGGCCTCCTCGCTTCGTAACGAGGAAGAGGGAACGACGGGAATCGCGTGGGACATCAACACGCAGGGGCGCGTGGAAAACTGCCGGGTGACTTCTTCGAGCGGCCATCCGGCTCTCGATCAGGCTGCCTGCCGGGCGCTTACGCGCAAGGGTCGTTATTCCCCGGCGCTCGACCAGGCTGGAAATCCCATTCGTTCTTCATCGTCCCGTCGCGTGAAATGGCAAATTCCAAAGTGACCGGCCCGCCGGCTTGATCGCCGGTACCGCCAGCAACTTATACAGAGGAAAGAAACGACAATGCTCACGACCATTCTCGCTGCCGGGGCACCCGCAGGCGAAAACCCTTATGGCCTCGAAGCTGCACTGCGCGAGGGCGGTCTCATCGCCCAGACCGTGTTCGGCATTCTGGTGCTGATGCTCTTCGTATCGCTCTACATTCTCTTCACGAAGCTCTTCGAGCAACAGAAGATCATCAACCAGTATAAGCGCATGCGCTCGACCTTCTGGAGCGCGAACAGCCTCCGCGAAGGTGCTGCCAAGCTCGAGAAGAACTCGGCCTATCGCCAGATCGTCGACGACGGCATCCAGGCGCAGGACCAGTATAAGCAACTGACCGATCCGATGGAGGCGCATGACTGGCTGCACGGCTCGCTCGCGCGTTCGGAAGCGACCATCAACTCGGCACTGGGCGGCGGCCTCGCCTTCCTGGCGACGACCGGCGCGACTGCACCGTTCATCGGCCTGTTCGGCACCGTGGTCGGCATCTACCGCGCACTGATCAAGATCGGTTCGGCCGGTCAGGCTTCGATCGACGCCGTTGCAGGCCCGGTCGGTGAAGCACTGATCATGACCGCGCTCGGCCTGGTCGTCGCGGTTCCGGCCGTGCTGGCGTACAACTTCCTGCAGCGCCGCAACAAGGCGATCTCGGAGAATCTGAACGCCTTCTCGAACGACGTGCTCGGCTATCTCGCTTCGGACGGCCGCGTTCGCCCGGCAGTGACGACGAAGGCTGCGGCACCGGTCAAGCCGGCCGCGCCGACCACGACTGCCGGCCAGACCGGCGGCGTTCAGACCCGCGCGTAAGTCTTGAGGGAATTGGCCGCGCGCGGCGCGCGCGGCCACCTTGCCACCAGCCATATGGCGTTGGTGGAACGATACGAAGGATAGGATAACGCCCAATGGCGATGAGCGTAGGCGATACCGTAGACGACGCACCGATGTCCGACATCAACACCACTCCGCTGGTGGACGTGATGCTGGTGCTTCTGATCATCTTCCTGATCGCCGTTCCGGTGGTGATCCAGTCGGTCGATCTCGCGCTGCCCAAGGTGCAGTTCGAACCGACGACGACCAAGCCCGAAAATGTGGCGCTCTCGATCACGGGTGCGGGCGGCAAATGCCAGGTTTATTGGGGCATGACTCAGGTCAGCTCCGCCGAATTGCTCGATCGTGGCGTGGCCAAGCTGCGCGCCGAGATCGCCCGTCAGGGCGGCGAGAATGCGCCCGGGCTCGAATTGCCCGAGGTTCATATCCGTGGCGACGTGAACACCCCGTACCGCTGCATCGGCGGCACGATCTACACGATGCAGATGGCTGGTTTCGCGAAGGTCGGCTTCATCTCCGAGCCTGAAGCGGGATCCACCGTCACGCGCATCTGACGCGCAGCGTTTTAGGAGTTTTGTAAATGGCAATGAGCGCAGGCCGCGAAGACGGCGAGCCGATGATGGAAATGAACACGACGCCGTTGATCGACGTCATGCTCGTGCTCCTCATCATGTTCATCATCACCATTCCGATCCAGACTCACGCCGTGAAGGTCGATCTGCCGCAGAACAGCCCGCAGAACGCCCCGCCGGTCGAGCCGGAGAAGAACAAGGTCTATATCGACGCGCAGGGCCAGGTGTTCTGGAACAGCGTGCCGATCAACGACGTGACGCTGCGCCAGTATCTGGACGCATCGATCGCGCGTAGCCCGGAGCCGGAGCTGCACTTCCAGCCCGATCCCAACGCGCGCTACGACGTCGTCGATCGGGTGCTTGCGATCATCAAGCGCGCCAACGTGACCAAGCTGGGTTTTGTCGGCAACGAGCAGTATCGCGGCGACTTCTAACGACGGCGCTTCGGCGCGGTTCGATCTTCAAAAGGCGGTCCTCCGGGGCCGCCTTTTTCTTTGCATGCAGAGGATTGCAGTAGCGTCGCAGAAGTGTCACATTAGTGTCATCCGAGAGTCACGAGATCGTCATCGTGATCCGAACCTTTAGGAGACGCCGATGCGTATGTGCTTCATCGCCCTCGCCGCGCCGCTGATCGCAGCGCTCCCCGCCATGGCCCAGGATCGTGCTGCCAGCAGCTACATCTCGCAGGGCTCTTACGGGCAGGCCGAGTCGCAACTGACCAGCGAGCTGCGGATACACCCGGATCGCCCTGAGCTACTGCTCAATCTCGCCGCGGTATATGCCAGGACCGGCCGTGTGGCGGAGGCGCGCACCCTCTACACGCGCGTGCTTTCTCAGAACGAAGTGCTGATGGACCTTTCGGCCCAACGCACTGCCAGCTCGCACGCCGTGGCGCGCAGAGGGATGGGACGGCTGGACGCGGTGCAGTTCAGCGCGCGGTGATTCGGCGAGCCTGACAATCCTGGAACGGCGCGCATGGAGCGCCGTCGCAGCTTGATTTCACGGGGTCGCCCGAGGCGTTGAGCCAGGCGCTCCTGCCGTCACAAGCGAGGCAGGGTCACACCCCGTTGGCCCATATATTTGCCGGCGCGATCGGCATAGCTAGTCTCGCAGGGCTCGTTGCCCTTGAGAAAAAGGAACTGGCACGCGCCCTCATTGGCGTAGATCTTCGCCGGGAGCGGCGTCGTGTTCGAGAATTCGAGCGTGACATGGCCCTCCCATTCGGGCTCGAGCGGGGTCACGTTCACGATGATCCCGCAGCGCGCATAGGTCGACTTGCCCAGGCAGATCACCAGAACGTCGCGCGGGACCCGGAAATACTCGACCGTTCGCGCCAATGCGAAGCTGTTGGGGGGGATGATGCAGACATCGGTCTTGCGATCGACGAAGCTGTTCGCCGAGAAGTCCTTCGGGTCGACCACCGCGCTGTCGATGTTGGTGAAGATCTTGAACTCGTCGGCAACGCGGGCGTCATATCCGTAGGATGAGAGGCCGTAGCTGATGCAGCCCTCGCGGCGCTGAGCCTCGACGAAGGGCTCGATCATTTGATGCTCGCGCGCTTGCTCGCGGATCCAGCGGTCGGACAGGATGGACATCAATGCTCCCAGATTTCCGGCAAAGGCTTAAGCGCTCGGCGGCGGTCAGGCGAGTCCCAGATCGGCGGGACCGAAGGCAGCGGGCAACAAATCGGAGAGGCGATATTCGACGATCGCATCGCCCTCGGCGCCAGCGCAGAAGATCGCGATGTCGCGCTTGCCGAGCTGGGCGGCCTCGTTGATGATCTGGCGGCAGCGCCCGCAGGGGCTGACCGGGGCTGTGCCGGTGGCGCCATGATCGCCGATCATCCCGCCGACGACGCCGATCGCAACGACGTCCCGCAAGCGTCCCTGTGCGTTCAACGTGGCTAGCGCGACGGTCTCAGCGCAGAGCGAGAGGCCGTAGCTGGCATTCTCGAAATTGGCGCCCGTCACGATGCTGCCGTCGGTGAGCTGGACCGCGGCGCCCACTGCGAAGTTCGAATAGGGTGCATAGGCGTTGCCGGCTGCTACGCGTGCCGCCTCGATCAGCGCCTTGGGGTCCGAGTCGTTCGGCATCATCATCCCTTGATGTGGAGTACGCAGAGCAAGGTGAAGAGCCGGCGGGCGGTGTCGAAATCGACATCGATCTTGCCCTCCAGCCGCTCCTTGAGCAGTTCGGCGGCCTCGTTGTGAATGCCGCGCCGGGCCATGTCCACCGTCTCGATCTGCTGCGGCGTCGCGTTGCGAATCGCCTGGTAATAGCTGTCGCAGATCGCGAAATAGTCGCGGATCGGGCGGCGGAAGCGCGCGAGGCCCAACACGAGCGTCTCCAGCGGCGCGCCGTCCGCTCGATGGATCTCGAGCGCCAGCCTGCCTTCCTCGACGCGCAGGTGCAGCTTGTAGGGTCCGGCATAGCCGTCGGCGTGCTGGCGCTGCGGCGCGAAATGATTGTCTTCGAGCAGGTCGAAGATGGCGATCCGCCTTTCCTGCTCGACGTCGGCCGAGCGCCACAGGATGGTGCGCTCGTCCAGCGTGACGCTGATGATCCTTGGATCGCTCATTCGGCGATGCTTTGGGGGCATTCCCCGTTTTCCACAAGCTGCCCGGTTGCCGCGCCGGCCGGCATCGGCAAAGAGAGACGATGGCTCAACCGATACCGTTTCCTGCCCCAGAGGCGCCCGAAGGCGTGAGCCTGCCCCAGAATGTCGAGGCCGAGGCGGCCTTGCTGGGCGCGATGATGATCGACAACCGAGTCGCGGAAGACGCGCTCCAGCGGCTGCGCCCGGAGCATTTTTTCGAGCCGCTGCACGGCCGTATCTACGAAGCGATCTCGATGCTGGTCGGTGACAATAGGCTGGCGACCCCGGTGACGCTGCGACCGCTGTTCGCCGCGGACCCGGCGATGAAGGAATTGGGCGGGCCGGCCTATCTGGCCCAGCTCACCGGCAATCCGGCAAGCCTGATCGGCGCCAAGGCATTTGCGGACCAGGTCTATGATCTGGCGATGTTGCGTGCGCTGGTGATGGTGGGGCGCGAGCTGGTCGAGGAGGCGCTCGACACCAGCAAGGACATCAATCCTTCCAAGCAGATCGAGCAGGCCGAACTCAAGCTTTACGAGGTGGCCGAGAAGGGCGGCGAGGAGACCGGCGCGCGCAGCTTCACGCGAGCCGCCGCGCTCGCGGTGAAGCAGGCCGAACGGGCGATGAACTCCGGGGGAAGCGTCTCGGGGATCACGTCGGGGCTTGCCGATCTCAACGCGATGACCGGCGGCATGAACCGTTCGGACCTGATCATCCTCGCCGGGCGCCCGGGCATGGGCAAGACCTCGCTCGCTACCAACATCGCCTTCAACGCCGCCAAGCGCTGGGTGGACGACAAGGAAGCGGGGATCAGCGAGGACAAGTCGATCGGCGCGCCGGTGGTGTTCTTCAGCCTCGAAATGTCGTCCGACCAGCTGGCGACCCGTATTCTCTCCGAGCAATCGGAGATCGTCTCCGAGAAGCTGCGCACCGGCAATATTTCATCGAGCGAATTCATGAAGTTCGCGCGGGCGGCGGGCGATCTGGAATCGCTGCCCTTGTTCATCGACGACACGCCGGGTCTGACGATCGCGGCGCTGCGCACGCGAGCCCGGCGGCTCAAGCGGCAGCACAAGATCGGGATGGTCGTGGTCGACTATCTCCAGCTGCTGACCGGCTCGGCGAAGGCCTCGGGCGACGGGCGCGTACAGGAGATTTCGGAGATCAGCCGCGGGCTCAAGACGCTGGCCAAGGAACTCAACGTGCCGGTGCTGGCGCTCTCCCAGCTCAGCCGGCAGGTCGAAAGTCGCGAGGACAAGCGTCCGCAGCTATCCGATCTGCGCGAGTCGGGATCGATCGAGCAGGATGCGGACATCGTGATGTTCGTCTATCGCGACGAATATTATCATGATTTCAAGGCGCCCAAGGCGCCCGACGGCAATTCCTCGGCCGACGATATCGCGAAATACCAGACCTGGCAGGAAGAGCAGTTGCGCGTCGCAAACAAGGCGACGGTGATCATCGCCAAGCAGCGCCACGGTGCCACGGGCCATGTCGATCTGCGCTTCGACCGCCAGTTCACCAAGTTCAGTGATCTCGCACCGGGCTACTGACCGCGGCGAAGCTCAGAAAACCGGGAGGTTGGGGTCGTTGTCCTCGATCGGAGTGTGGATGCCGCACTCGGTCTTGTCCCAGCCGCGCCAGCGTCCGGCGCGGGGGTCTTCGCCCGGTTTCACGCTGCTCGTGCAGGGCGCGCAGCCGATCGACGGATAGCCCTGCGCCACCAGCGGGTGGACCGGCAGCTCATGCTTCAGGAAATAGGCGTCGAGATCGGCGCGGGTCCAGTCCGCCAGAGGATTGATCTTGAGCCGGCCGATCGCATCGGACGTATCGAGTTCGAAGCGGGGAAGGGCGTTGCGGGTCGAGGCCTGGAAGGCCTTGCGTCCGGTGATCGTCGCGTCGAGGCCGGCAAGGCCGCGGGCGAGCGGCTCGACTTTCCGGATCTCGCAGCAGCCGTCGGGATCGAACGACCAACGCAACCGGTTGGCGTCGCGCGCGGCAAGGACTTCGGCGTCCGGATGCAGGATCTGCAGGTTCGTGAGACCCAGCCGCTCCGCCAGCGCATCGCGATAGAGCAAGGTCTCGGGAAAGTGACGCCCGGTATCGAGGAAGAGCACCGGGATATTCCTGTCGATCGAGCTGACCAGATGGAGCAGCGCGGCCGATTCGGCGCCGAACGACGATACGATCGCGACATCGCCGACCATCTGTTCGGTCAGGACGGTGCGCAGCATCTCCTCGGCGCTGGTGCCGCGGAACATGTTGTTGAGGCGAATCGCCTCATGTTCGGTGAAGCGCGTCGTCAGATCGAGCCGATCGATTTTCCGGGCAAGCTCAGCCATGTCGGAGCTTCCAGACCGGCACCGCGCCGTCGGCTGCGGGTTGATAGACATGTTCGTAGCGCGCGAGTGCGGCCGACAGGGTAGCCTCGTCGATCTCGGACTCGGGCGCGAAACTGTCGAAGCCGCAGCGGCGCATCAGCGGGATCTGATCGACCAGCACGTCGCCCTGTGCGCGGAGCTCGCCGGTATAGCCCGCCTCGCGCAGGATGCGGCCCGACGAATAGCCGCGCCCGTCGCGAAACTTGGGGAAGCTGACTTCGACCAGCGCCAGCCGATCGAGATAGGGAAGCAGCTCGCGTGCATCCTCGCTCGATTCGAGGCGGACGGCAGTGGCGTTCGACTGGCCCAGGAAGGAGTCGAGCGTCACGGCGGGCTCTTCGTGCGGAACGTCGTCGCGGAAGCGAAGATCAACCATAAAGCGCCTCCTTGAACGGCTCCATGCCGATGCGGCGATAGGTATCGAGGAAGCGCTCGCCCTCGGTGCGCTGTGCCAGATAGACGTTGGTCGCGGTTTCGACGGCGTCGACGATGCCGTCCTCGCTGAAGCCGGGGCCGGTGATCTTGGCGAGGCTGACATCCTCCGCGCCCGAGCCGCCGAGCAGCAGCTGATAATTCTCGGTGCCTTTGCGGTCCACGCCGAGGATGCCGATGTGGCCGGCATGATGGTGGCCGCAGGCATTGATGCAGCCGCTGATCTTGAGCTTGAGTTCACCCAGCTCGCGCTGGCGGCCGAGATCGGCGAAGCGGGCGTGGATCTTCTGCGCGACGGGGATCGAGCGGGCGTTGGCGAGGCTGCAATAATCGAGCCCGGGGCAGGCGATGATGTCGCTGATCAGGTCGAGATTGGCCTCGGCGAGGCCGTTCTCGGCGAGTTGCTGCCAGAGGGTGTAGAGATCGATCTTGCGCACATGCGGCAGGACGATGTTCTGGGCGTGGGTGACGCGCAGTTCGTCGAAGCTGTGCTTTTGGGCGAGGTCGGCCATCAGATCGATCTGCGCGGAGGACGCGTCGCCGGGGATGCCGCCTTGCGGCTTGAGGCTGATCGTGACGACGGCATAGCCCGGCGCCTTGTGGGCGCTGACATTCTGGTCGAGCCAGACCGCGAAATCCGGGTCGCTGCGATCGACCTCATCCGGAAGGGCCGTCTCGAAGGCGGGCGGGGCGAAGAAGGCCGAGATACGGTCGAACTCGGCCTTGGGCGGATCGATGCCGAGCTTCTTGACCGCCACGAACTCATCCTCGACCTGACGACGATAGTCGTCCGCACCGATCTCGTGGACCAAAATCTTGATGCGGGCCTTGTAGATATTGTCGCGGCGGCCGTAGCGATTGTAGACGCGCAGGCACGCCTCGACATAGCTGAGCAGGTCTTCGATCGGCACGAAGTCCTTGATCTCGGGGGCGACCATCGGCGTGCGGCCCATGCCGCCGCCGACGAAGACCTTGGCACCGAGCGCGCCATCCTGCTCCACGATCTGAATGCCGATATCGTGGAGGCGCATCGCCGCGCGATCCTCGTCGGCGGCGATCACTGCGATCTTGAACTTGCGCGGCAGATAGCTGAATTCGGGGTGGAAGCTGCTCCATTGGCGGAGCAATTCGGCCCAGGGGCGCGGATCGGCGATCTCGTCGGCGGCGGCGCCGGCGAACTGGTCGGAACTGATGTTGCGGATGCAGTTCCCGCTGGTCTGGATGGCGTGCATCTCGACGGTGGCGAGATCGGCCAGGATATCGGGCGCGTCGGCGAGCTTGATCCAATTATACTGGACGTTCTGGCGCGTGGTGAAATGGGCGTAGTCGCGGTCATATTTGCGCGCGATCGTGGCGAGCATGCGCATCTGCCGGCTGTCGAGCGTGCCATAGGGGATGGCGACGCGCAGCATGTACGCGTGCAGCTGCAAATAGAGCCCGTTCATGAGCCGCAGCGGCTTGAACTGGTCTTCGGTGATCTGGCCGGCGAGGCGGCGGTTCACCTGATCGCGGAACTCCTCGACGCGGGCGTCGACGATCGACTGGTCGTAGTGGTCATATTTATACATTGGCGTTGGGCCCAGGAAATTTGTTCGCGCGACGACGCGACGACGCGACGGAAGAAGAATGGTTCGCGCAGGGGCGCAGAGAGCTCAGAGAGGTTTCGCCCGGCTGCGTCAGCAGCCCTTCACTCGCGTCGCGGCGTCGTTGCGCGGAGTTCATATCACCCAGCTTCCCGCAGCAGGGTCCGCCGGCTTGAGCGTCAGGTCCATGCGCACCGTCGGACCCAAGGCGCGGATGCGATCCTTGATGTGGGCGGGGCGCGGGCCTTCGGGCGTCAGGGTCGCGTCAATGACATAGGGGGCGTTGACGCGGCGCGCGCCTTCCTCGGCATGGGCGATCGCCTCGCCCTGGTCGGCGACATCGACCGCGTCCGCGACGTGGCGCGACCAGCCGGTGCCGGTCCACCAGGTCACGTCTCCGGTGCCCAGATCGTTTCCGGTAAGCAATTTCATGCGAGCGCCTCCGCCGCCTTGGCCCAGTGGGCGAGCTTGTCCTGCGCGTCGGCGAGCATCACGACTTCGCCGACGACGATGATCGCGGGGCTCAGCACCTTCTCGCGCTCGACCATCGGGCCGAGATCGGCGAGCAAGGTGCGCAGCGCACGGCTGCCTTTGAGCGTCCCACGCTCCAGCACCGCGACGGGCATGTCGGGCGCCACGCCGTCGTTCATCAATTTCTCGCTGATCTCCGGGCAGGTTGCGACGCCCATATAGATGACAAGGGTGCGCCCCTTGCCGGCGAGGCCGGACCAATCCTGCTCCGACAGCCCCTTGCACTGCCCAGCCACGAAGCTGACCGCGCTCGACCAGTCGCGGTGGGTGAGGGGGAGCATCGCCTCTGCAGCGGCGCCCAGTGCGGCGGAGATGCCAGGGATGACCTCGACACGGATGCCGGCCTCGCGCGCGGCTTCGACTTCCTCGCCGCCGCGGCCGAAGATAAAGGGATCGCCGCCCTTCAGCCGCACTACGATCGCGCCGGTCTTCACATGCGCGACGATGAGCGCGTTGATCGATTCCTGCGGCAAGGTGTGGCGCGCACGCTGCTTTGCCACCGAGATGCGATGCGCCTGCGGAGCGAGATCGAGCACGCGCGGATCGACCAGCCCGTCATGGACCAGGACGTCGGCCTGTTTGAGCGCTTCGGCCGCGCGCACGGTGAGCAGACCGGGATCGCCGGGGCCGGCGCCGACGAGGATGAGGCGCCCGCGGGCGGAAGGATCGAGCAGCGAAACCATGCCAGCGAAATGGGCCCGCACCCCGCGGCGGGCAACCGAAGCTTGCTTTGCGTGGATGTAGCGGAGCTATCGCCGCCGGCGGGCGACAGCCCTAGCGCGGAGGAAGCCGCACAACTCGGGGCGCACACATCGCCAGCGCGCGATCGATGATATGGACGAGGCGCTTGCGTGCTTCGGCGAGGCCCGCCGGCTCCACGCCGCGCTCGAGCGTCTCGAAGTTGAGATAGTCCAGCCCGTGCAGCACCGCATAATTGGAGAGAGAGCGATCGCTGGTGACGATGCGTTCGAACACGACGTTGAAGTCGGCGGCGACCATCTGCCTGGCGCAATAGGCGTCGGCGCGGTTGGTGCCGGTGCGATAGGGGGCGAAGGCGACGGTATCGTCGTCGTCCCACGGCCAGGCGCGGGCCTGCGAGGGGCTGGGGGTGAGCGTATCGTCGCAATAGCGGATCGAGATCACGCCATTGCCGGGCGGATCGGACTGGTTGCAGCGCGAATCCGCAGTGTCGAAGCCGCGGCCGTTGGTGTGGAGCGCAATGATCGGCATGCCGGGGGAAAGATCGGCGAGGATGCGACGGGCGTAGCCGGGCAGTGCCGAATCGAAATTGCGGTTGGGATCGACGGGGCGGCCATAGTCGATCGCCCGGTTCATGCGGACGCCGTCGGTGCCGTCGGCGACCCCCGCGTCGACGGCGATGATCGTGCCGCCATATTTGCGCACCGCCACCAATGCCGCTTCGAAGCCGGCATTCTCATTGTCATGCGGCACGAACCACAGGGGCCCCTTGCGCTGGCGGAGGTTGGCGATCCGCCACAGCCGCCAGGCGGCGCGCTCCTCGCGAAACTCGATGCGGGTGACCGCGAGCCCCCGCCAGTCGGCGGGATCGCGATGACGGGCGAAATCGTCGTCGTCGACCGTAAGCGGATCCACCCGCTCGACGCGGGCGTCGGAGGCGGGGGCGGCGCTGGTCAGGGCCAGCCAGGCGAGGCCGGCGACGAACATCGGACGGAGCATGCTCAACCCGCCGGGGTGATGAAATATTGCTCGAACTTCCCGTCGCGCCCCGGATCGGCATACGTGACCAGGATCAGCGAGCGCCCCGGATAGCTGATCCGATAGTTGCGGTTGACGAAGCCGCCGCGCAGCTTGGGCGTGCCCAGCGGCTCGAAGCTGGTCGGGGCGCCGAGCGGGGCGAGGCTGTCGCGATAATCACGGACGGTTTCGGCATTGAAATAATATGCCGCATTGTCGGTGAGCAGGCGGCGATCGGGCTCGCCCTTCTGGAGCGCGGCGTAGAAATTGCGCGCGAGGGTGGCGCGATGGGCCTCGTCGCCGGATAGCGCCGCGGCCGGCAGCAGCAGGTTGACGATGCCGCTGGCGATGCTCGAATGGGCGTTTCCGAAATCGCCGTTGACCAGCGAGACGACCGCGAGGCGGGCGTCGGGGATAACGATATTCTGGCTGAGGAAGCCGACCGCGGCGCCACCATGGCTGACCTGCTTATAGTCGCCGCGCTGGCCGAGCGTGACGCCGAGGCCGTAATTTGCCGGGCTGCCGTCGGCGAGCTTGATCATCCGTTCCTGCTCGACCCAATCCTCGGCGGGGAGCAGTTTGCGCTCGATCCGGGCGATGTTCCACTTGGCGAGATCGGTGGCCGACATCGCCAATTCGCCGGTGGCGAACATCCAGTCCGCGCCGGGGACAATGACAGGGCGCACCGGGCCGAGCGCGTTGCGGCGATAGCCGGTGACCGAACCCTTGCCGACCGCGAGATCCTGATCGATCGGGCGGATGCCGAGCGGCTTGAACAGCTTGCGGTCGAGATAGGCCAGGATCGGCTCGCCGGCGACCTTTTCGAGGATCATGCCGGCGATCGTGTAGCCGGTGTTCGAATATTGCCAGGCGGTGCCGGGGACGAAATCGAGCGGCTTCTTGGCCCAGCGATCGACAATCGCCTGCGGGGTCGCGGGCTGCTCCATCGCGGCGAAGCTGTAATCCTGCGGCCAATAATCCTGGAGGCCGGCGGTGTGGCTGAGCAACTGGCGGATAGTGATGGTGGCGCCGCCCGAGACGCCGGGGAGATATTTGCCGATCGTATCGTCGAGGCTGAGCTTGCCTTCATCCTCGAGCAGGAGGAGCGCGGCGGCGGTGAATTGCTTGGAGATCGAGGCGACCTGGTAGCGCGCGTCGGAGGTGGGGGCGGCGATGTTCGGGCCCTGGTCTCCATAGGCCTTGGCGTAGACGATCTTGCCGTCGCGGACGATCGCGATCGAGGCTGAAGGGACCTGAGTGGCGGTGAGCGCGTCTGCGACGAGCTTGTCGACCTGGGCGGTCTGGTCGGCGGTGAGCGGCTGGGCGGCGGCGGGGGCGGCGAGGAGGAAGGCGGCGAGCAGGATGAGGCGGCGCATGGTCACTCCGAATTTGCTTGGGCACGACCGTAAGGCGGGCACTCGGCTCTCGCAATGATCGAGACCGCGCGCGGTCATGCCCGTTCGGAATGGGGATAGGGGTGCGGAGATTGTGTCCGGCTTGCATCGGGCGACCGCGAGGACTAGAGAGCCGCGACTTTTCCCAACCCCAATATAGGAGCCGCAGGCCATGGCCGCGACCCGTACTTTCTCGATCATCAAGCCCGATGCCACGCGCCGCAACCTCACCGGCGCCGTTACCAAGATGCTGGAGGATGGCGGCCTGCGCGTCGTCGCTTCCAAGCGCATCCAGATGACCCGCGAGCAGGCCGAAGGCTTCTATGCCGTCCACAAGGAGCGGCCCTTTTTCGGCGAGCTCGTCGACTTCATGATCTCCGGCCCGGTGGTCGTGCAGGTTCTCGAAGGCGAGAATGCGATGCAGCGCAACCGCGACATCATGGGCGCGACCAACCCCGCCAACGCCGAGCCCGGCACGATCCGCAAGGAACTGGCGGAATCGATCGAGGCGAATTCGGTCCATGGTTCGGACAGCGACGAGAATGCGGCGATCGAGATCGCTTATTTCTTCAAGCCGGAAGAGATTGTCGGCTGATATCGTCGCCTGGCGATGCCGAAGGAGCCGGGGCGCATGCCCCGGCTCTTTTCGTATCGGGGCCCAGGCTACCGGATTTTAAGCGTCGCCTGCCACGATGCGCCTGTCTACGGAGAGAGCGCATGGTCTTCGGTAGTTTTCGGGGCGACAAAAGGCTGCAGGCCCAGAAAGCGGCGCTGCGCGAAACGCTGGATGCGTTGACGGAGGTTGAGCGCCGGATCAGCGATACCGCCCTGTTGCGCCAACATTTCGCCGCGGTGTGGCATGGGGTACCCGACGATGTGCTGATTGCCCTGGGCAAGGCACGCGAACTGGGCGGTCTGCTGGACGAGCGCGCCGCGATGGCGCAGCGCGAGCTGCCGGCATTCGATGACGCCGCGGCGTTCTTCACACGCCAGGTTCAGGGGCTCGAGCGAAGCTGGCAAGCGTTCCTGGCGCTATTGCTGGCGCGTCTGACGATAGCACAAGGCAAATCGAGGGCGGTGCCGGCAACGCACAATCCCAGCATGGCCGCGTGCCAGCGCGCGCTGATCGAGATCGCCAGCGATCTGCGCAATGCGGTGCGCACCCATCTCGACGAACTCATCCCGGTCAAAGCGGACCATGAGGGACCCTGGCCCGAACGTCTCGATCTCGCGAAGATCAAGCGGCTGGTCGACGAGGTCGGCGTCGCACTCGACATCTATAGTCAGCGTTCGCAAGACGAGGGCGAATTGCCGCAGGCGTCTTCGGCGACCTTGATGGAGATGATCGCGACGCTGCAAGACAGCATTGCTACGATCGAGGATCAGCGCGTCAACCTGGCCGCGCACATGACGATAACGGCAGCGATGCGCAATTGCGGACTTAGCACCTAGCCGCGTGGCAAAGTGATCGTTGCGGTCAACCCGCCGCCTGCGCGGTTGGCCAGTACAATATCGCCCCCCGCATCGCCGACGATCGCCTTGGCTAGTGCCAGGCCCAGGCCGATGCCGCCGGTTTCGCGGTTGCGCGAGGTTTCGAGCCTGGTGAAAGGCGCGAAGACCGCAGCGAGCTTGTCGGGCGGGATTCCGGGGCCGCGATCTGCCACTTCGATCGCCACGCTGCGCTCGCCGGGGATCAGCCGGACCTCGGTGGCGCCGCCGCCATATTTGACGGCATTCTCGATCAGGTTGCGCAGCGCGCGGCGCATCAGCGAGGGGCGCATCCGCATCTTGAGGCGCGGCGCTTCCTCGAAGCTGACATCGGCGTCGAGATCGCGGAAATCCTCTACCACCGCGTCGATCAGCGCCGACAGGTCGACGTCGGTCGGCGGCTCGCTGGGCCGGCCCAACCGGGCCAGCGACAGGATATCGTCGAGCGTGCGGTTCATTTCGTCGATCGTATCGGCCATCCGTGCGCGATCATCGTCGTCCTCGACCGATTCGATGCGGACTCGCAGCGCGGCGAGCGGGGTGCGCAGATCGTGGCCGATCGCGCCGAGCATGCGATCCTTCTCGTCGAGCATCGCATTCACCCGCAGGCTGAGCGTATTATAGGCGCCCACCACGGCGCGAACGTCGCTGGGGCCCCGCTCCTCTAGCGGTTCGGTGCCCTCGCCGGGGCGGAAATCGCGCGCCGCATCGGCCAGCGAGCGTAGCGGACGCGAGATGCGGCGGACGATCCACATCACCGGCAGCAGGATGATCGCATAGAGGATCAGCGTCTGTATCGTCAGGTTGACGAAGAGTCGCCGGTCCGGGCGCGGCCAGCCAGAATTCACCGTCAGCCAGCCCCGTCCGGGCTGTTCGATCGCGATCATCAGCGACGTCGCGGGGCCGCGTCGGAACCCGCGTGCATCGGGTTCGGCCTCGGGATTGGCGCGAATGCCGGTGTCGATCCGCGCGGCGGCGATGCCGACCTCAGCAAGCTGGCGACGGAGTTCGGCAGCAACTTCGGGGCGGCGTTCGAGCCCGGCGGGAATGGGATTGACGGCGACCCGGCGGACGCGGCCGCGATCGGGCTGGAGCGAGCGGGTGCGGGTTTCGCGCTCGAGCGCATCGACGAGGCGGGTGACCGCCGGGCGGGTCGCCTGCGCGAGGCGATATTCGGCGCTGGCCCGCAGCGCGAGGCCGAAGTTGAGCGCCTGCGCCGCGAATAGCGCGATCGCGATCAGCAGCGCCATCTGGCCGGCGAGGCTCTTGGGGAGGGAGCGTGTCACGACGTCGTCACAGCCGGGTGACTTCGGCGGCGAGCGTGTAACCGCCTCCCCACACGGTCTTGATCAGATTGGGTGTCTTGGGATCGGGCTCGATTTTCTTGCGCAGGCGGCTGATCTGATTGTCGATCGCGCGATCGAAGGCGGCGGCCTCGCGGCCCTGTGTCAGATCCAGCAACTGATCGCGGGTGAGGACCGCGCGGGGGCGCGTTACCAGCGCGTGGAGGAGGTTATACTCGCCGGTCGACAAGGGCACCGAGACGCCTTCGCGATCGACCAGCGCGCGCTCGCCGGTCTTGAGCACCCAGCCGGCAAAGGCGAAGCTGCCGGTTTCCGGGGCGGACTGGCGCGATCCGCCGGCGACCATGCGGCGCAGGATCACCTTGATCCGCGCGGCTAGCTCGCGCGGCGAGAAGGGCTTCACGACATAATCGTCGGCGCCCATTTCCAGCCCGACGATTCGATCGGTCTCCTCGCTGCGCGCGGTGAGCAGGATCACCGGGATCTCGCTGGTCTCGCGGATGTGGCGGCACAGGCTGAGGCCGTCCTCGCCCGGCATCATGATGTCGAGGATCACCAGATCGATCGCATAGGCCGACATGCGCGCGCGGGCGCCCTCGGCGTCGCCGGCCTGGGTGACGCGGAACCCCTGCTTGGTGAGATATTGCGCGAGCGGCTCGCGGATCGAGCGTTCGTCGTCGACGAGGAGGAGGTGCGGGGTTTCGGTCATGGGGAAGCGTAGCAACTCCGCTGGGGGATGGAAGTGCCCGGGCCGGGAGGGGAGACCGGCCCGGGCAGTCGCCGCCGACTCAGTTGGTCGGCGGGGTCGGCATGGTGCCGCGCATTGCCTTGCGGGCTTCGCGGGCTGCCTCGCGCTCGGTCGGGCTCAGCTTGCCGTCCTTGTCGGTGTCGAAGCGCTCGAGCATCTTCGCGCGCATCTCGCCGCGATTGCCCTGCCGGGCTGCCTGCGCGGCCTGGCGCTCGGCGGGGCTGAGCGTGCCATCCTTGTCGGCGTCGAACCGTTCCATCATGCCGGCGTGCATCTTGCCGTGGCCGCCCTTGCCGGCGCCGCGGGCCCCGTGCTTGCCGCGCATCGCCTTGCGCTCCTCGGCGCTGAGCTGGCCGTTCCTGTCGGTATCGGCCATTGCGAAACGGGCTTCGGCATGCGCCATCGCCTCGGCGCGGGTGACGACGCCGTCCTTGTTGGCATCGGCCTTTGTCATCGGGGCAGGCGGCGGAGTGGTCTGCGGTCCGGCAACGGCGGCGCCGCCGAGCAGCGAGGCGCCGAGCAGGCCGGCGATCAGGGTCTTCTTCATTACGCGATACTCCTGTGCGGGTCCGCGATCATTCGCGGCTGATGTCCCTTCTGGTCCAGGGCTGTCGCAGGCATTTGTCATGAAGACGCCAAATTGTCGCAAATTGTCGCGGTTCAGCCGAAGATCGCGACTCCTTGCATCGCCTCGGCCACCGGCGCGCCGGCGGCGTTCCAGATCGTCATGCGCTGGCTGCTGTAGCCGGCGCGCGCCGAATCGGCTCGAGCGTGGAGCAGCCACCAGCCGTCCTGAGTCGCGGGCTCCGCGTCGAGGAAATTGATCTGCCAGTTGAGCGAGCTGAGCGGAGTGTTGGGCTTGGCCAGCTTGAACGCGCCCGGCGGCAGCGCGTCGCCGATCGCCATCAGCTCGACCATCGGGTGAAGTTCATTGCGGTCGCGCAGCCGGACCCAACGGAGCCATTCGGCAGGCGCAAGCGCGAGCTTGGGATCGAGGAAGTTGAAGTTGCCGGTGAAGAAATTGCCGGGGCCGGTGTAGAGTTCGGCATCCGCGGCGGGCGGCGTGACGGCGCCGCGGGGGGCCTCGTCATGGACGATTGCCGAGGGCAAGGCGGCCATGAAGACGAAGGTGGCGCGCAGGCCGAGGCCCGCGTCGGAGGTGACGTCCGCCTGAAGGAAGGCGGCGTTGCGGCCGCGGCGCAGGCGCGTGGCGGTGATCCGCACGCGCCCGGCGAGCGGACCGATGAAGGCCACCTGCGCGGAGCGCAGCGGCGGGAGGTCGGGCTCCAGTTCGAGGGCGGCCTGGAGCGCGATCGCGGCGGACAGGCCGCCATAGGCCGTCCGGCCCTGCAGCCAGTCGGCCGGGATGCTGGTCTCGAAGCCCATCTCGAGGGGGGTGCGGGCGGCGAGGATTTCGGCGATCGGAGTCATGCAGGCTCCATACGCGAAATTCGAAAGCGGTGAACCGTCAGTTCGCCGAGCCCTTCGCGGTCTGGCCGAACAGGATCTTGCGCTGCTCGCCGGTCATCGGCGAAGTGGTCGCCTGGATCTCGCGGCCTTTCTCATAGGCGCGGACCGTGGCGGGGCGGGCGGTGATGCTCTCGAACCAGCGCTTGAGATTGGGGAAGTCGCCCAGATCCTGCTTATGATTCTCGTGCGGGACGATCCAGGGATAGGCGGCCATATCGGCGATCGAATAGGCGCCGGCGATGAAATCGCGCCCCTCGAGCCGCCGATCGAGCACGCCGTAGAGCCGATTGGTCTCGTTGACGTAGCGATCGATGGCATAGTCGATCTTCTCGGGCGCGTAGATGTTGAAATGGCCGTTCTGGCCGGCCATCGGCCCGAGCCCGCCGACCTGCCACATCAGCCATTCGAGCTGCTCGGTCTTGGCGCGCAGTTCAGGGCCGAAGAACTTGCCGCTCTTGTTGGCAAGATAGACCAGGATCGCGCCGCTTTCGAACACGCTGATCGGCTCGCCGCCATCGGCGGGGGCGCGATCGATGATCGCCGGCATGCGGTTGTTCGGGCTGAACTTGAGGAAGGCGGGATCGAACTGCTCGCCCTTGCCGATGTTGACGGGGTGGATTTCGTAGTCGAGCCCGGCTTCCTCGAGGAAAAGCGTGATTTTGTGGCCGTTGGGCGTGGGCCAGTAGTAAAGCTCGATCATGGAAGTCTCCGATGCGGTTGGGCGGGAGATGGGGAGGCCGGGCGGTTACGCAACCGATTGCGGCGGGGAGAGGCGGCGGACGCGCTGGCCTGCCAAAGTGCAAGAGGAGTGCTTGACGGGGCGAGCTCCATACCGCAACCTCGAAACAGGCTCTGAACGGGCAGTGGAGAGGATGATGGCGACAGCAATCGAGGGCGACGCGCCGGTGGACGCGGGCGAGGCGTTTCGGGCGAAGGTCCGCGATTGGCTCGCCGCGAATTTTCCGCCGAGCCTGAAGGGCAAGGATAATGGCATGTCGGCGGTCGAGGGGCCGAGCGAGCCGACGCCCGACGAGGACGCGTGGCGCAAGGCGATGGGCGAGACGGGCTGGGGGGTGCCGACGTGGCCCAAGGAATATGGCGGCGGCGGGCTGAGCCGGGCCGAGTCGCGGATCCTGCAGGAGGAGATGACCCGCGCCGGCGCTTCCAACCCGATCGGCGGGATGGGGGTGATGATGTTTGGCCCGACCCTGCTCGAATATGGCTCCGAGGAGCAGAAGCGCGAGCATATTCCGCCGATTGCGCGCGCCGAGATACGCTGGTGCCAGGGCTATTCGGAGCCGGGCGCGGGATCCGATCTCGCCAGCCTGCAATGCTTTGCCGAGGATCGCGGCGATCATTATCTGGTCAACGGCCAGAAGACCTGGACCAGCGGCGGGCAGTGGGCGGACAAATGCTTCATGCTGGTCCGCACCGATCGGACCAAGAAGCATGAGGGGATCACCTTCCTGCTGTGCGATATGGATTCGCCGGGGGTGGAGGTAAAGCCGATCCGGCTGATCTCGGGATCGTCGCCCTTTTGCGAGACCTTCTTTACCGACGTGAAGGTGCCCAAGACCAACCGTGTGGGCCAGGAAGGCGAGGGCTGGACGATCGGCAAGCGGCTGCTCCAGCACGAGCGATCGAGCCTGTCGGGCGGATCGGGGGCGGGGCGGATGTTTGCCGGCACGCCGCTGTCGCAAATCGCCAAACAATATGTCGGCGTGGACGGCGAGGGGCGGATCGCCGACGCCGATCTGCGCGGCCGGATCGTACGGCACGAGATGGACATGCGCGCCTTCATGCTCACGCTGCGGCGTGCGAGCCAGGAGGCGAAGTCGAACCAGGGCCCGTCGGCGGCGACATCGATCATGAAGAATGTCGGCGCGCGGATCATGCAGGAGCGCTCCGAGCTGCTGATCGAGATTCGCGGCTTGGCCGGGCTAGGCTGGGAGGGGGAGGGCTTTGGCGACGAGGAGCTGCGCGACGTGCGCACCTGGCTCTTCGGCAAGGCAGTGTCGATCTATGGCGGATCGAGCGAGATCCAGAACAATGTGATCGCCAAGCGGATCCTTGGGATGCTGGATCATCAATGACCTCAACCCCTCTCCCCACCGGAACGGGAAAGCAGGAATAAGCAATGGCCGTACTGACCGAAGAACAGACGATGCTGCGCGACATGGCGCGCGAGTGGGCGGACAATGAATCGCCCGTCACCGCGTTTCGCAGGATGCGCGATGCGGCGCCGGCGACCTACTATGATCCTGCCGCCTGGGAGGCGCAGGCGGCGATGGGCTGGGCGGGCATATTGGTGCCCGAGGCACAGGGCGGCGTTGGGATGGGGTATCTCTCGCTGGGGATGGTGCTCGAACAACTGGGCCGCACCCTGACCGCGACCCCGCTGGCGGCGACGGCTTCGGCGACCAGCGCGCTGTTGCTGGGCGGATCGGAGAAGCAACAGGCCGAATGGCTGCCGCGGATCGCGGCGGGGGAAGTGATCGCGACGCTGGCGATCGACGAGGGACCCCGCTTCGATCCCGCAACGATCGCGACCAAGGTCGAGGGCGGGCGGCTGACGGGCACTAAATTGTTCGTGGCCGAGGGCGACAGCGCGCAGCTGTTCGTCGTCGCGGCGAGCGACGGGCTCTATCTGGTCTCGGGTGACGAAGGGGTGACGCGTAGCCCGCGGAAGCTGACCGATTCGCGCAGCCATGCCGAACTGCGGTTCGACGGCGCACCGGCGCAGAAACTGGAGGGCGGGGACGACTTGCTCACCCAGGTCGCGGATCGGGCGACGGCGGCGGCCTGCGCCGAGATGCTGGGGATGGCCGAGGCGGCCTTCGCGCAGACCAACGATTATCTGAAGACGCGCGTCCAGTTCGGGCAGGCCTTGTCCTCTTTTCAGGCGCTGCAGCACCGGATGGCCAAGATGTTCACCGAGCTCGAATTGATGCGATCGGTCGTCGAGGCCGCGCTGGAAGCGATCGATTCGGGACGCGCAAATGTCAGCCAGGAAGTGAGCCTGGCCAAGGCGCTCGCGAACGAAACGCTGCATCTGGTGAGTCGCGAGATGGTGCAACTGCACGGCGGCATCGGCATGACCGATGAGCATGATGCGGGCTTCTATCTCAAGCGGGCGCGGATACTGGAGGCGATGTGGGGGAATGCATCGTGGCATCGCGAGCGCTTTGCGCGACTGGGCGGCTTTTGAGGCAAGCGGGTTCGTGCTGCCAACTATGACAAATGCGCAACAGTCGCAGTTCAGTCGCTGATTGCAACGTTTGTTATGCTTGACGGCCCTTAGGGAAATGCGTGTAATTCGAGGATAGGGTATGGCGCCGACAAGCGCGCCAGCCGCTGTGGGAGAGAGAATATGCGGTTACGCCTTTTGTCGGCCTGCGCAGTTCCGGCGCTAATCGTGGCCCTGGCAGCGCCAGCGCATGCGCAGGATGCCCCCGCCGTCAGCCAAAGCGAGCAGCAGGCGGAACCCACCTATGACGGCAACGATATCGTCGTTACCGCGCAGGGCCGTGCGCAGGCGCTGGCCGACGTGCCGGTGGCGATTTCGGCGGTGACATCGGATTCGCTCAAGAATTCCGGCGCCAACGACATTCGCCAGCTCAACCAGCTTGCGCCGTCGCTCCTCGTTTCTTCGACCGGGTCGGAAGCAAACGGCTCGCCGCGCATCCGCGGCATCGGCACCGTCGGCGACAATGCCGGCCTGGAAAGCTCGGTCGTGGTGTTCATCGACGGCGTATACCGTTCGCGCTCGGGCATCGGCCTGAACGAGCTCGGCGAAATCGACCGGATCGAAGTGCTTCGCGGTCCGCAGGGTACGCTGGGCGGCCGCAACTCCTCCGCAGGCCTGATCAGCATCATCAGCAAGCAGCCTTCGTTCACCTTCGGCGCGAACGCCGAGGCTACCTATGGCAATTACGATTTCATGCGATTTGCCGGCGGCGTTACGGGCCCGCTCACCGAGAAGATCGCGGCGCGGCTGGACGGCGTCTATGTGAAGCGCGACGGCTTCTATGGCGACCCGGCGAACAACAAGCGCGTCAACGATCGCGACCGCTATTTCGTGCGCGGCCAACTGATGTTCGAGCCCTCGTCGGACATCAGTTTCCGACTGATCGGCGACTACAGCAAGCGCGAAGAGGCATGCTGCGGCGCGACCTATGTCAGTGCTGCGATGAACCCCTATGTCGGCAATCTCAACAATCCGGCGACGCCGCTCACCACCGGGCTTGCGACCGGCAACAACATCATCAACGTGCTGACCGCTCTTGGTCAGGATCCGGCCGCGTTTAATCAGCGATACTCCCGCAATCTGTCCGTCACGCGCGGAAGAAGCTATGACAACAAGACGGAGGATTGGGGCATTTCGGGCCAGCTCGACTGGGACCTGGGCGGCGCCAAGCTCACTTCGATCACGGCCTATCGCGACTACTATAACGAGAATGGCGGCGACCTCGATTACAGCACGGTCGATATCTTGTATAACGCCGATGACGGTAACAATCGCCGTGCGTTCAAGACGTTTACGCAGGAAGTCCGGCTGCAGGGCAGCGCGTTCGGCGACAAGCTCGACTGGCTGATCGGCGCTTTCTACTTGAACGAGCAGTTCCACGGAAAGAGCAATTTGCGCTTCGGCAACCAATATGGCCGGTTCGCAGCGTGCCGCGCGGTCTCGGGCGGCGCATTGGGCGCCTTCTATTCCCCGACCGGCGCCGGCTGCCTTTCGGCGACCGGGCGTGGCGCGGTCGCAAGCGGCGCGGTCACCGGCTCACCGGTGACCGGTGCGATCCTTCTCGGCGCCTTCGATCGCCTCGATTCGGTCAACGATCGCGGCAGCACGATCGACTTTTATGACCAGGACAATCAGAGCTTCGCCGTCTTCACCCACAATATCGTGCACGTGACGAACACCGTCGATCTGACATTGGGCCTGCGCTACACCGACGAAAGCAAGAAGTTCAGCGCCACGTTCGGCAACGACAACGTCGCGTGCCCGGCACAGCAGGCCGCGTTGGCGCCATTCCTGACATCGGCGCTGGCGGCGACCGCAGGCGGACTCATCAGCCTGACCTGCCAGGGCAATGCGACCTCCGAGCTGAACGGCGTCAGCATACAGGACGAACGCAGCGAAAGCCAGTTCACCGGCACGGCGATCCTCTCGTGGAAGCCGATCGACGACCTCTTGCTCTATGGAAGCTATTCGCGCGGCTACAAGGCCGGCGGGTTCAATTTCGACCGCTCCGCGCTGAAGGGTCCGATAGCCACCTTCGCATCGGTGGGCGGCGCACAGGCGCTGGTCGGCAACCTTCAGTTCGAGCCGGAGAAGGTCAACGCTTTCGAAGTGGGCGCGAAATACGCAACCGGCCCGTTCAGCCTGTCGATCGCGGGTTTCCGCCAGGAGTTTCGCAACTTCCAGCTCAACACCTTCGACGGCACGGTGTTCATCGTTCAGAACGTCAACGGCTGCACTACGTCGCTGAACGGTGCCGATCGGGATCAGAGCAAGTTCACCGGTGCGCCCAATTACAGCGCCGCGGCGTCCGCAAGCGGAACCTGCGCCGCGGACGACATCGGCTGGGGCGTGGCATCGACGGGCGTCGAGCTGGAGGCGATGATCGCGCCGGCGCGCGACTTCCGCGTGACGGCCGGCTTGACCTACGCGAAGACCAAATATCGGGACAATCTGGTCGGCACGGAAACGGGAGCGCCGCTCAATCAGGCGTTGCGCAAGTTGCCCGGCGACAATCTTTCCAACGCTCCGGAATTTGTCGTGACCGGTTCGGCGGCATGGACGCCGGAACTCGGCAGCTCCGGCCTCTCGGGGCTGTTCTACGTCGATACGCGCCTGTCGGACGATTATAATACGGGCTCCGATCTATTCCCCCAGAAGGAGCAGGACAGCTTCGTGCTGTTCAATGCGCGGATCGGCATTCGCGGTCCGAACGAGCGCTGGGCGATCGAATTCTGGGGGCAGAATATCCTGGACAAGGACTATGCGCAGGTCGCGTTCAACTCGCCGTTCCAGGAGGGCGCCACGTCCACCACTGCTGGCTTTGCCGATCCGCAATATCCGGGTGGGCGGCAGATATTCTCGCAATTCCCGGCGGAGCCGCGGACCTACGGCGTGACGCTGCGCGGGAGCTTCTGACGGTGTGGGAGGAGCGCGACCGCGCTCCTCCACTCTCTAGCAAGGGGTTATTTACGCGATGACCGAGCCCGCGAGCGACGCACTCGCGATGAAGCGGCGGTCGCTGACGCTCGCTTTGCTGACGCTGACCTATTTCTTCAGCTATATGGACCGGCAGATCCTCGCGATCCTGCAGGAAGCGATCAAGCGCGACCTGCTGCTCGAGGACTGGCAGCTCGGGCTGCTGGCCGGGCTGGCCTTTGCGATCTTCTATGCGACGCTGGGGATACCTGTGGCGTGGATCGCCGATCGCGCCAATCGCCGAAACATCATCGCGATCAGCCTGGCGCTGTGGAGCGCGATGACCGCGGCGGGCGGGCTTGCGACCAACTTCACCCAATTGCTGCTCGCGCGGATCGGCGTGGGGATCGGCGAGGCGGGATCCTCGCCGCCGAGCCATTCGATCATCGCCGACCTCTATCCGCCCGAGAAGCGCGCGGGTGCGATGGGGATCTACTCGCTGGGCGTGGTGCTGGGCGCGGCGCTGGGGACCTTCATCGGCGGGCTGGTGGCAAGCGCCTATGGCTGGCGCGCGGCGATGTTCGTGATCGGGCTGCCCGGAGTGGCGCTGGCGGTGATCGTCTGGCTGTTCGTGGTCGAGCCGCGGCGCGGGCTTTCGGACCCGCAGCATGCCGCTGCGGCGAGCGGGGCGATGCCGCCGCTGCTCGACGGCTTCCGCGCCATCCTGCGCAGTCCGCCGGCGCTGCATCTGGTGGTGGCGGTGACGATTACTTCGATGGTGGGCTATGGGCTCACTGCGTTCGGGCCGAGCTACATGCAGCGCTCGCTCAGCTTCACGATGCGCGACATCTCGCTCTACGTGGCGCTGCCGTCGGGCTTTTGCGGAATGTTGTCTGCAGTGTTCGGCGGCAAGCTCGCGGATCGCTTTGCGCGCACGCATGGGCTGCATATGCAAAGCACGATGGTCGCGGTGCTCAAGACGCTGGCGCTGCCCTTCACCTTCGCTTTCCTGCTGATCGACGTCCCCGCGATCGCGATCGGATCCTTTTTCGCCTATGTCTTGCTCGCGAACTCCTATCTCGGACCGACGTTCGCGCTCATCCAGGGGCTGGCGCCGATGCGGCAACGGGCCTTGTGGGCGGCGATCACGCTGCTGGTGATCAACCTGATCGGTCTGGGGCTCGGGCCGACTCTGGTGGGCGTGCTGAGCCACTTGCTGCGGCCGTCGCTGGGCGAGGAATCGCTGCGCTGGGCGATGTTGCTGTTCGTCGCGGTGACGCCCTGGGCGATCTATCATTATTGGCGCGCGGGCGTGCTGCTGAAGCGTGCGAAGGTCGCGCGCCCACCGTCGGGGATTGGCGATGTACCGCATTGAGGTGGACGCCGAGCAGGGCGTGCTCGAGGTGACGCTGGGCGGCATGATGCCGGTGGAGGAAGCGGCGGAATATATCGCCGCGCTGAAGCGCACGCTCGCGGCGCATCGGCTGAGCGACTATGCGATGGTGATCGACGTATCGGACTGCCCGATCCAGTCGCAGGAAATGATCCGATCGATGGGCGGGCTGATGGCGACGATGCCCAAGGCGCGGGCGCTGGCAATCGTGACCGAAAGCTCCCTGGCGCGGATGCAGATTCGACGGTTGTTCACCCAGCCATATGCGCGGATCGCGGGCACGGTTGCGGACGGGCGGGCCTGGGTCGTGTCGGGGATTGAGCCGGCGGTTTAAGTCGAGCGAGCGACGGCACCAAGCGCTCGAGGGAGCGTTGGCGCGACGCACATCTCCGACCTTCAGCAAAGGCGCCGAACCCGACCATGCCACATGCCGATACTGCAACCCCCGCTGCCATCGCTTTGGTTGGAGGGACGGGCGATCTGGGGCTGCGGATCGCGCGGGTGCTCGTTGCGCGTGGCGCGCGGGTCCGGGCCCTGGTGCGATCCAGCTCGAATTCGGCCGCCCTCGCCGGCAGCGGGGCCGAGATTGTGCCGATCGATTTCAATGACGCGCACGCCCTGCGCGAAGCCTTGCGCGGTGCGGCCTGCCTGGTCTCCGCGCTGAACGGGCTCGAGGACAGCATCTTCGACCTGCAGGGGCGGGTGCTGGATTTCGCGGTCGCGGCCGGGGTGCCGCGTTTCATCCCCTCAGACTATTCGCTGGATTTCACTCGCACCCGGCCGGGGCGGAACCGCAACCTCGATTTGCGCCGCCGCTTCCTGGCGCGGATCGACGCCGCGCCGATCCGGGCGACGTCGATCCTGAACGGCGCCTTTGCCGAGTTGCTCGCCGGGCAGGCGCCGATCGTGCTGCGCGGACCAAAGATCGTCCTCCATTGGGGCAGCGCCGACCAGTTGCTCGATTTCACGATGAAGGACGACGTGGCGGCCTATACCGCGGCGGCGGCGATGGACCCCAATACGCCGCGATTCCTGCGCATCGCCGGCGATGTGGTTAGCCCGCGCGATCTTGCCGCGACGATGCGGGGGCTGACCGGGCAGCGCTATCGGCTGGTGCGGCCCGGGGGCGTTGCGGTGCTGAGCGCGATGATCGGCATCGCCCGGCGGATCGCGCCGGAGCCCGGGGCGGTCTTTCCGGCCTGGCAAGGCATGCAATATCTGCGCGACATGATGGAAGGGCGGGGCAAGCTCGAACCACTGGATAACGAGCGCTATTCCGGTCTTGGCTGGACGAAGGCGCGGGATATTCTTGCGGCTGGCGGCATGGATCTGGCTACGCGCGCTTAGGCCGGCGTCGCAGCAACAGCCGGCGCCCTCTTTCATCCCGTGGTGCAGTTGCTTAAAGCGCCAGTAAGCCAGATACTTCGCAATGTTCAGAACCAAAGGCCCGCAAGCGCGTTGTTTCTTGGCCGACCATGGCAATTACATGGGGAGACCATCATGCGAGCACACGCTTTCATTGCCCTGACCGCCACGCTTGGCTGGGCCGGTCCTGCCGCCGCACAATCCGCAAGCGACCTGTCCGATCTCGTCAATGCGCGCGCAGCGGGCGGGGAAACCCAACTCGAAGCGCGTGGCTATGAATTCGTCACCACCAACACAGTGCGCGATACGAAATGGTCGTTCTGGTGGAACGAGCGGACGCGGCAATGTGTGCAGGTTGCCACGTCGAACGGCCGCTATAGCGCGATCCAGCGCGTGCCCGAGGCGAATTGCCGCCCGTCCGCAACCACGCTGCCCTCGGGTCCGGTCCGTCCGTTGCCGGTTCCGGGTCGACCCGATTATGGGCCACCGCGGCCGCCGCAGCCCGACGATGACCGGCCCGGCGCCGGGGATCGGTTCGGCCCTTCGATCACGCTCGTCTGCTTCGGCGGCGGCAGTGCGCCGACGACGCAATATCAATCGGGCTATGTCTATAATTCGCGCTCGCACCGCTTCGAACCGCAGTTCGGGACGACGTTGAGCCGCGACGGCTTCACCTCAGACGTTCAGATCGAGATCTGGCATGGGCGCGGACGGATTCACCTCGACGGGAGGCTGATCTCGCCGTTGCATTCTGGCGGCAATAACGGCTGGTGGGACATCGACAATCTGGTCGTCACGCCCGATCGGATCACGGGGCAGTATCGGATGAACGGACTCAACAAGCCGCGCATCGAGATCGATCGCCGAAGCCAGCGCATCACGATCCGCGCGGCCACGAACTTTTCGGGGCGCTGCGATGTCGGCAATTGGCGCGGGGGCGGCGGCTTCTAGCCTGACGGAGCGATCAGGCGATCAGCGGCGCAAGGAGCGCGAACGCGAGCAGGCACTCGACCATCCCGACGCTTGCCGCCCAGAAAGCGCGTACCCGGCTTAGTTTGAGCACGCGTCGGAACCAGCCGGCCTGCACGGTGCCGAACCAGAGGAAGGCGGCGAGGGCGATCAGCCATCCGGCGATGGTGACGACCTCGCCGCGGTGGAGGTGCGGGAGCAGTACGCCGATGCCCAGCGTCAGCGCGAATACAGCAGTCGGATAGCATTGCGCGTAGAAAGGCAGCCGCAGGCTGTTCCTGGTCAGCCGCTGCCGTCGAATTCGGATCATCCGCACCGACATGACGAGCGGAATCACGCTGAAGAACACCACGCGCAGCAGAAGCAGGCTGGTGTCGTCCGTGATCAGGCTAGCCAGCCCTCGATTGCTGGTGACGAGCGGGTTCTGGCCGACCAGCGCCAGTTCGAGCGCGTGGCTTAGCAACAGCGTGAGGAGCAGGAAGATGGGTGGACTGAGCGTGTCGGTATATTGCTCGTCGGGCCGATCGCCCAACTCGTCGTCGGCATATTCCATCATCGCCGATGGCCGCGAGATCGTCCGCCAGAGCGTGATCGGATAGAAGACGAGCCAGGTTGCGATCTCGAAGAGCAGATCGTCCAGCGACTTGAGGAAGTTCATGAAGATCATGAAGGGGAATGCAGCACGTCCCGGGCGCGATTGAAAGCCGGGATCGGATCGATTCAGCCCCTCAGCACGCGATCGTCGAACAGTCCGAAGGCCAGCGTCGAGGCATAGAAGGCCACCGCCCGTTCGCGCGGCATGGTGCTCGCCCATTTGCGCATGTCGAAGGCGGCATTCTGGAGGGCCATGAGCGCCTGGCTGGCGACCAACGGGTCGATCGGGCGGATCGAGCCTTCGGCGATGCCGTCGGAAAGCATTCCGGCGAAGCGGCGGGCGATGCGGTTCGAGCGATCGATCATCGTGGTGCGGACGCCCGGAGGCAGGCCTGAGAGCGCGGTGGTGCGGAGCAGCGGGCCGCGCTCGGAGAATTGGACGTCGAGCAGCGTGGCGATCGTGCTTTCAAGCCGGTCCCAATGGCTGCCCTTGTGGGTTTCGGCGAGACGCTGGGCCTCGGCGATGATGTCGAAGCTGCGCTTGTAGCAGGCGATGACCAGATCGTCCTTGGCATCGAGATGGTGGTAGAAGCTGCCCTTGGTGACGTTGAGTTCGGAGGCGATGCGCTGGACCGAGGCGCCGCGATAGCCGAGCTCGTTGATCAGCCGCGTGGCGGCGAGGAGGAAGGCTTCGCGGCCGGGCTCGGGCTCCTCGTGGACGAGATCGAGCAATTCGGGGCGCCAGTCCTGGCCCGGGGCGGCTATGCCTGAGCGGAAGACGTCCATCAGCCGCGCCTCGACGCGCGGATATTCGTCGACTTCGTAGCGCGGCAGCCAGGCGGTGAGCCAGAAGCTGTTCTCGAGGAGGACATGCGCGCGGGCGCCGCGCAGATCGGTCTCCGCGCGGGTGCCGTCGCTGCCCCAGAGGCTGCGCGTCTTGCGGAAGATGTTGCGCCAGCCGGTGAGGAGCTGGCCCTTCATCGGATCCTCCATCGCGCGAAGGTCCGAGAGGATCGCGAAATCGCGCTCCTCGCCGCGGCGGATGCGGGCGAGGCGCTCCATGTTGAGGTTGAGATAGCGGGCGACGCGGGCTTCGGGGCTGGGCTCTGCGAGCGCTTCGTCGAGCATCGCCGCCAGCCGTTCGAGCGTCTGTTCGAAGGCGGCGGTCGCAAGGTCCTCCTTGCGCTTGAAATAATAAGTGACCGACGTGGTGTTGAGCCCGACGCGGCGCGCGACGTCGGCGAAGGTCATGCCCTTGGCGCTCTGTTCGTTGATCGCATCGGCGGCCGCGGCCAGGATCGCGTCGCGCTTGGCCTGGAAGCGTTTGGTGCCGGCTGCTGCCTCTGCTTTTTCGATCGCGGTCATTGCGCGCAGCTTAGTCATTTCGCGGCGGAGCCAAAGGGGTTTTTTGAAGGTGATGCGTACCGATTTTGGTTGGCGTCCAGACTTTACCGAATATCCGGTACGCTCTAAGCCGGGCCGACAGATCGGGAGAGACGGCCATGGACTTCACTTTGAGCGCGCGCGAGACCGAGTTTCGCGATCGGGTGAAGGACTTCATCGACGCCGAGATCCGGCCGCGCGATCCGCTCTATCATGCGCAGCAGGCCGAGGGCGAACGCTGGAAGGTCCTGCCGGTGATCGAGGAGGCCAAGGCGAAGGCCAAGGCGCAGGGGCTTTGGAATTTCTTCATGCCGCCGCATTCGGGGCAGGTGCATGTCGACGATAGTTTCGCGTTCGAGGGGACGCAGCTCAGCAACCTCGAATATGCGCTGTGCGCCGAGGAAATGGGGCGGATCGGCTGGGCTTCGGAATGCTTCAATTGCTCGGCGCCGGACACCGGAAATATGGAAGTGTTCCACCGCTATGGGACGCTCGCGCAGAAGGAGCAGTGGCTGGGGCCGCTGATGCGTGGCGAGATCCGTTCGGCCTTCCTGATGACCGAGCCGGCAGTGGCATCGTCCGACGCGACCAACATCCAGACGCGGATGGAGCGGGACGGCGATCAGTATGTGATCAACGGGCGGAAGTGGTGGTCGTCGGGGGTGGGCGATCCGCGCTGCAAGGTGGCAATCGTGATGGGCAAGACCGATCCGGGCGCCGCCAAGCACGCCCAGCAGAGCATGATCCTGGTGCCGCTCGGCGCGTCCGGCGTGAGGATCGAGCGGATGCTTTCGGTGTTCGGGTATGATCATGCGCCGCACGGGCATGGCGAAGTGGTGCTGGAGAATGTGCGCGTGCCGGCGGAGAATATCCTGCTCGGCGAAGGGCGCGGCTTCGAGATCGCGCAGGGGCGGCTGGGGCCGGGGCGGATCCACCATTGCATGCGCACGATCGGGGTGGCCGAGGAAGCGATTGCAGCGATGGCGAAGCGGCTCGTCAGCCGCATCGCCTTCGGCAAGCGGCTATCGGACCATAGCGTGTGGGAAGAACGGATCGCGCGGGCGCGGATCGACATCGAGATGACGCGTTTGCTGTGCCTGAAGGCGGCGGACATGATGGACAGAGCGGGCAACAAGGCGGCCCAGCTCGAAATCGCGATGGTGAAGGTGCAGGCGCCGCTGATGGCGCTGAAGATCATCGACGATGCGGTGCAGGCGCATGGCGGGGCGGGGGTCTCGGGCGATTTTCACCTGGCGCATGACTGGGCGGGAATCCGGACGCTGCGGCTCGCCGACGGGCCGGACGAGGTGCACAACCGGGCGATCGCGCGGGCGGAGTTCGGGAAGTTCGGGGAGTTCCGGGCGGATCGGGTTTCGTCTGGGGATGGGGTGAGCCGGTGATTGTCCTCTCCGGCACGGAGCGTCGGGCCGGATCGTCCCCCGGACGATCCTCGATCATGCGGGGCATGATCGACCCGATGCTGGGGACCGCCGTGAAGCGGTGGTGGAGGGGGCGCGCCCCAAACAGGACCGCTGGTGGAGAGCCCCCACCACCAGCCTGCGGCTGGTCCCCCTCCCCGTGCCGGGGAGGATAAGGTGAAAGCAGCAATCCTATTCGAAGCGGGAAAGCCGCTCGAGATCGGCGAGGTCCGGGTCTCCGACCCTGGGCCGCGCGAGGTGCTGATCCGCACGGTCGCCTGCGGGGTATGCCGCTCCGACCTGCATTTCGTCGACGGTGCCTTCCCGCATCCGGTGCCGACCGTGCCGGGGCATGAGGCGGCGGGGGTGATCGAGGCAGTGGGGAGCGATGTCGCGCATCTGAAGGTGGGCGATCACGTCATCACCTTCTTCACGGTATTCTGCGGATCGTGCGAGATGTGCGTGAGCGGGCGACCGTCGCTGTGCATCGATCCCTCGACCCGGCGGGCGCCGGGGGCGGAGCCGCGGTTGCGGATGTCGGACGGGACGCCACTCGCCCCGTTCCTCAATCTGTCGGCCTTTGCCGAGATGATGCTGGTGCATGAGAATGCCTGCGTGGCGATCGACAAGGCGATGCCGCTCGATCGTGCGGCGTTGCTCGGCTGCGCGGTGATCACCGGCGCGGGGGCGGTGTTCAACGACAGCCGGGTGCGGCCGGGCGAGAGCGTCGCGGTGATCGGCGCGGGCGGGATCGGGCTTGCGGCGATCAATGCCGCGAAGATCGCAGGCGCGGGGACGATCCTGGCGATCGATCCGATGCCCGAGAAGCGCGAACTGGCGCTCAAGCTCGGCGCGACGCATGCGCTGGATGCCGCGAGCGAGACCATCGTCAAGGACGTGCTGAAGCTGACCGGCGGCGGGGTCCATTATGCGATCGAGGCGGTCGGGCGGCCGAGCACGGCGGAACTGGCCTGGAACATCCTGCGCCGCGGCGGGACTGCGACGATATTGGGGATGATCGCGCCGGGGCAGAATGTCAGCCTGGCCGGCCACACCTTCCTAACCGGCAAGAAGATCCAGGGATCGCTGCTGGGATCGACTCGCTTTCCGATCGATATGCCGCGGCTGGTGCGGATGTATCTGGATGGGGTGCTCGATCTGGATACGATGGTGGCGGAGCGGATCGGGCTGGAGGACGTGAACGATGCACTGCAGAAGCTGCGCGACGGGCATAGCGTGCGTTCGGTGATCAGCTTCGCATGAGCGATCTCGACGAAACCCGGCTGGGCGAATGGCTGGCGGCGAACGTCGCCGGGTTCAGCGCACCCTTCACGCTGGAGAAGTTCGCCGGGGGGCAGAGCAATCCTACCTATTGGCTTGATGCGGCAGGAGAGTCGTTCGTTTTGCGGCGCAAGCCGTTCGGGGCGATTCTGCCCTCGGCGCATGCGGTGGAGCGCGAGCATCGGCTGATCGCGGCGCTGCATCCGACTGGGTTTCCAGTGGCGCGGCCTTACGGGCTTTGCGAGGATCCGGAGGTGATCGGCGCGCCCTTCTACATCATGGAGATGGTGGAGGGGCGGACGCTGTGGGACGGGGCGCTGCCGGGGATGACGCCGGACCAGCGAACCGCGCATTATGGGGCGATCGTCGATACGCTCGCGGCGCTGCATACGATCGATCCGGATGCGGTGGGGCTGGGCGATTATGGCCGGCCGGGCAATTATTTCGAGCGGCAGGTGGCGCGCTGGACCAAGCAATATCGGGCCAGCCAGACCGACGACATGCCCGAGGTCGAGGCGCTGATCGAATGGCTGCCGCGCACCGTGCCCGCGCAGACGCGCACCGCGATCGTCCATGGCGATTTTCGCATCGACAATATGATCTTCGCGCCCGACGGGCCACGCATCCTGGCGGTGCTCGACTGGGAGCTTTCGACGCTGGGCGATCCGCTGGCGGACTTTTCCTATTTCCTGATGAGCTGGGTGACCGCGCCCGAGGGGCGTTCAGGGGTTCAGGGACTGACCGGGGCGGAGACGGGGATTCCGACGATGGCGGCGGTGGTGGAACGCTATTGCGCGGCGACCGGGCGCGACGGGGTGCCGGACCTGAACTGGTATTTTGCCTATAATCTGTTTCGGCTGACGGGCATTGTCCAGGGGATCAAGAAAAGGATGATCGAAGGGAATGCCTCGAGCGCGCAGGCCGCGGCGACGGTGGCGCGGTTGCCAGGCTTGGCGGCTTCGGCCTGGGGGTTTGCGCGGGAGGCTGGGGCTTGATTACCCACGCTCGTCATCCCCGCGAAGGCGGGGATCCAGCGTTGCGAGCCGCTCCCTTTGTGACTCTGGATCCCCGCCTTCGCGGGGATGACGATGGTAGGACGAAGGGCGCGTGATGCGGTTTCAGGATAAAGTAGTCGTCGTCACCGGGGCGGGCTCCGGGATCGGGCGGGCGACCGCGCGCTTGTTTGCAGAGGAGGGCGCCAGCGTCGTCGCTGCCGATCTTGGCGAGACGGTGGAGGCGACCGTCGCGGGGCTGCACAGCGCCGTCGCTGTGCGGATGGATGCGGGCGACGAAGGCGATGTCGAGCGGCTGGTGTCGCTGGCGTGCGAGCGGTTCGGCGGGCTGGACGTGTTTTACGCCAATGCCGGGGTTTCTGGCGGGGCCGAGGGGATTTTCGACTCCAGCGCAGAGCTTTGGGTCGAGGTGCTGCGAGTCAATCTGATCGGGCCGGCGATGGCGATCAAGCATGCCGCGCCGCGGATCGTGGAGCGTGGCGGCGGGGCGATCCTGTGTACCGCCAGCGTCGCCGGGCTGCGTTCGGGCGCGGGCGGGCCGGCTTATTCGGCGTCGAAGGCGGGGGTGATCAACCTGGTCCAGACCGCGGCGCAGCAGCTCGCGACGTCGAACGTGCGGGTCAACGCGATCTGCCCGGGGCTGATCGAGACGGGGATGACCCAGCGCGCGTTCGACTATGCGCGCGAGGCCGGCAAGGAGGACAAACTTGGCCAGCTCAACCCGTTGCGGCGGGCGGGGGCGCCCGAGGAGATTGCGCGAGTGGCGCTGTTCCTCGCGTCCGACGATGCGAGCTATGTGAACGGACAGGCCTGGGTGGTGGATGGCGGGCTTTCATCGAGCCATCCGGTGACGCGGCAGTTGTTCGGGAAGACGGCTTTTTGAGGGTTTGACTACAGCTCGATCTCTCATCCGGACGCGCTTGCTGACGGCGCGCGCTCCAGACGCGAGCGCTCCGGGGGAACGACGGGCACGATCAGGCACACGCTCTGTGCCGGAAGGACGTCGCGCCAGTCGGCGATAAGCTGCTTGTAGGCCTTGCCCACCGCGCGGATGTTGCGATCGAGATCGTAGAGGCCGAGCGGAATGACGTTGCCGTTCTGCTCGCGCAGCGCCGTATCCCAATCGACCTGATCGGTGAGCGAATACCAGGTGAAGCCGACGGTGGGGATGCCGACGTTGCGCAGCCGCAGGACGTTGGCCCATTCCTTCCACAGCCAGTTGACCGCCTCGTCGCCGTTCGGCCCTTCGCGCATATTGGTTTCGGTGTGCATCACCGGCAGGCCGTAGCGGCCATAATATTGGCGGGTGATCTCCGAATAGCCGAACACCTCGCCAGACGCCCAGGTGCGCCCGTCGGCATGGACGCGATGCTCGTTGGTCCAGTAATAATCATTGCCGAGGATGCAGTGCTGCTTGAGCCGCTTGCCCAGGAAGAAGTGATATTCCTCCTTCGTCATCCCGCAATCGAGCAGATATTCGTACATCTCGCTATCGACGCGGCGGCCATAGTTGAGATCGAGACTGAGGAAGCGCTTCGAGTTCATGATTTCCGCCGGGCCGATCGCGGCGGGGCTGTCGGCATGGAAATATTCGGAGGATTCGCTCTGGATGAATATCGCGTCGGGGCGGCGCTTGAGGATTTCTTCCATCGCCAGGACGTTCGCCTTCACGATATGCTTGAGCGCGGTGACGAAGGCCTTGTCGCCGGTCATTTGCTCGTTCCACCAGCCATATTGCGCCGAGAAGACCGCGCAGATGAACATCTCGTTGACCGGGGTGTAGAGCTGGATCCAGTGATAGCGCTCGGCAAAGGCCGCGGCATAGCGTGCGAACAGCTCGGGGAAATCGGGGTTCTGGAAATTGCCGATCCAGTCCGGCACGCCAAAATGGCAGAGATCGACGATCGGGGTGATGTCGCGCTTGCGCAGATCGTTGAGGGTGAGATCGGCGAATTCCCAATCGTAGCGATCGGGACCGAGATAGGCTTTGTGCAGCGGCGGGCCGAAGCGGAGATAGTGGATCCCCATATCCTCGACGAGATCGAAATCGTCCTTCCAGCGCCGATAATGGCCGCAGGATTCCATCTGGTCGACTCGGGTACGGCCGTTGTTGATCGTCGGTATGCTATTCTCGATGCCCGTGCAGAACATGAAATTGGCCAATGGGAGTCCTTTGTTTCTCGGGCAATTGGGGGCAACGAAGCCGTATCGCCTTGGTTGCCCAAAGCCGCGCGGCGCGCCACCCCGTAAAGGGCGAAATCGGCGGGCTGCTGGCCGACTTGAAACCGTCACGCCGTCGGGCGATGCTGCCGCGCATGAAGCTAGTCACTCTGGGCCTGTTGGCTGCCATCCTCCCGACCCTCGGCGCCACGCAGGATGCGCCGCCGGTGATGGTCCTTCCGCCGGCAGTCGAGGCTAGTCCGATCACGCCACATGGGGCGGCGTTCCCGGTGCTACCGACGCTGATCCAGTACGCGCGGACGTCGCTTCGCTGCGGGGACGACACAGTGGTCCCGCTGCTCGACGTCGAACCCTTCGTGGCGACCGGGTGGGGCGGGCCGACGGCATCCTCGCAAGCCGTATCGTTGCGCTTTCGCATCGATGCGACGGGCAGGCCGCTGGGTATCGAGCGGCTGGGCGCCGGCGGGAGCTATCTTAGTGGTGCGGAGGATTTGGCGCCGGCGCTGGCGGCATTGCGATTTGCATTGGGCGAGGCACGCGACAATTGCGTGGTGCGTTTTGCGCCACGGCACATTCCGATCCCATCTGCGCCCACGGCCCTGCTCGCGCGCTATTACGGGATGCCGCATCGGGCCGGGCCGCACGATCGACGGATCTACAAGGCGCTGGTCCCGACGGGAGCAGATTGCACGTGGCCATCGCCCGAGCCCCGCGCGCTTCACTATCCCCCTTACAGCGATATCGAGCAGGCGCCCGGAACCTCGTCCTTCATAGTGCTCGGCTATGATCTTGATGCGCGCGGCAAGCCGGTCCGAGTGCGGACAATCGCTTCTGCGGGAAATGTGGCACTCGATCGGGCGTCGGTCGCTGCAATCGAACGCTCGCGGTTTGCGCCGGGTGCGCGAACCGGGTGCGTGACGCGCTTCTACCGCCGGCAGAACGTGCCGATCCCGGCCCCGGCAATTCCCGAGCCCGCGCCGTTCGTCGCCGGGCCGCTGTGCAAGGATCTGCCCGATTGGAGCCAAAAGCCGAACCTGGTCTTTCCGGATCCCTATAGACGTCGCGCGATCGAGGGCTGGGCGATCATCGGCTTCGACGTGGCCCCTTGGGGCGCGACGGGTAACGTACGCGTGCTGGCGAGCGAGCCCAGCGCCGATTTCGGGATAGCGGCGAAGACGATCGTCGAGCGGGCGCGGTTGCCGAACTCGCCGACAGGACGCAGCGGATGCGCAGAAAAAGTGCGGTTCCTACTGCCGGCGAAGGGAGCGGCTGAAGATGACACGCCGCCCCCGCCGATTATCATGCACTGAGATCAGTCCCCCAGGCGTACCAGCCCCTCCTGGGCGGCGCTGGCGACCAGGCGCCCGTCGCGGCTGTAGATCCGGCCGCGGTTGAAACCACGGCTGTGGCCGGCCCAGGGACTATCGGTGGTGTAGAGCAGCCATTCGTCGAAGCGGAAGGGCTCGTGAAACCAGAGCGCGTGATCGAGGCTGGCGGTCTGGACCTTGCCGCTCATCCAGGAGACGCCGTGCGGCAGCATGCAGGTGCCGAGCAGGGTCATGTCGCTGGCGTAAGCGAGCATCGCGCGGTGAAGCGCGGGTTCGTCGGGCAGGGGGGCGCAGACGCGGAACCAGCTGTGCTGGACGGGCTCGGTCGGCTCAGGGTTGAACCAGTTGCGTGGGGAGACCGGGCGGATCTCGATCGGGCGCGCGCGCAGGAAGAAGCGACGGAATTTCTCGGGAACCTGGTCCTGGATCTCGTCGCGCAGTTCGCGTTCGGACCGGAGGTCCTCGGGGGCGGGGACGTCGGGCATCGGCTGCTGGTGGTGGAGCCCCTCCGCCGGCAGCTGGAAGCTGGCTGCCATGTTGAGGATCGGCTTGCCCTTCTGCATCGCGATGACGCGGCGATTGGCGAAGCTGCGGCCCTCGAAGTCGCGGACGACGCGGTAGATGATCGGGTGATTCTCGTCGCCGGGACGCATGAAATAAGCGTGGAGCGAGTGGGCGACCTTCGCGTCCTCGATCGAGCGTTGCGCGGCCTGGAGCGCCTGGGCGATCACCTGCCCGCCGAACACGCGACCGACCCCGCCGGGCTGGCGCGGGCCGCGGTAGAGATCGGTGTCGATCTGCTCGACGTCGAGGAGGGTGGTGAGCTGGGTTACCAGCTCGGTGGGGGTGGGTTCGGGCATATTCTACTCCGTCATCCCCGCGAAAGCGGGGACCCATCTCCGGCGCGCGCCGCGCGCAGAACAGTGGGTGACTTCTCCCCGAGATGGGCCCCCGCTTTCGCGGGGGTGACGGTGGGACGGCATCAATAGCCCGCCGCTTGCGCCAGCGAGTCGGCATGGAAATTGGCATCGCCGAACAGTTCGGCCAGGGCGCGTGCGCGCTTCATGTAGAAGCCGATATCATATTCGTCGGTCATGCCGATGCCGCCGTGCATCTGGATACCCTCCTGGACCGCCAGCGTAGTCGCGAGGCCGCTCATCGCCTTGGCGACGGCGACGGCTTCGCTGGCGTCCTGGCCCGAATCGAGGCGCTGCTGGGCCTTGAGGACCGCGGCGCGGGCGACTTCCATTTCGCTGTAGAGATGCGCGGCGCGGTGCTGGAGCGCCTGGAAGCTGCCGATCGGCACGCCGAACTGCTTGCGCTCCTTGAGATAGGCATTGGTCAGGTCCATCGCGCCACCGCCGACGCCGAGCAGTTCGGCCGAGGCGCCGGTGCGGCCCGCGGCGAGGAGGCGGGCGAGGAGGGTGCCGCCCTGATCGACTTCGCCGATCACCGCGTCGGCATCGACTTCAACGGCTTCGAAGGCGAGATGCGACGCCAGGCTGGAATCGGCGAGGCGCTCGGGGGTGGCGGTTAGGCCCTTGGCGTCGTTCGGGACGGCGAAGAGGGTGGTGCCGCGGTCGGTCTTCGCGGCGACGAGGATCAGGTCGGCGACATGGCCGTGGGCGACGAAGCGCTTGGCGCCGGTCAGGCGGAAGCCGTTGCCGGCGCGTTCGGCCTGCATCGCGATCCGGCCGTTGTGCTTGGGGGATTCGTCGATCGCGAGCGCGGCGACGGTCTCGCCAGCGAGGATGCCGGGGAACCAGCGCGGGGCGTGGGGAGTGCTCTTTAGCGCCTCGACGGCGGCGACGGCGGTGGTGAGGAAGGGCGAGGGAGAGAGGTTTCGACCGATTTCTTCCAGTACGATGCCGGCTTCGACATGGCCGAGGCCTAAGCCGTTATCGGCTTCAGGAATGAGGATACCGGTGAGGCCCATTTCGGCGAATTGCTTCCACAGGTCGCGGGAGAAGCCGTTGGTGTCGTTCGCGTCGCGCAGCTGGCGGAGGTGCGCGGGAGGCGCGTGTTCGGCGACGAAGTCGCGCGCGGTGTCGCGGAGCATCTGCTGTTCGTCGTTGAGGTAGAGGGGCATTTCTTCTTCCTTCCTCATCCCCGCGGAAGCGGGGACCCATCTCCTGCGGTCTCGCCCAGCTCCACGGTCGGGAGATGGGCCCCCGCTTTCGAGGGGGTGACGGTCAGCTTGGTAAATCCAAAATCCGCTTCGCGATGATGTTGAGCTGGATCTCGCTGGTCCCGCCTTCGATCGAATTTGCCTTGGTGCGCAGCCACGCGCGCGCCGCCGCGCCGTGGATCGAGGCTTCGCTCTCCCATTCGAGCGCATCGCTGCCGCCGGCGGCCATCAGCAGTTCGTGGCGGATCTTGTTGAGCTCGGTGCCGTAATATTTCATCATCGAGGGTTGGGCGGGATGGGCGCGGCCTGCCTTGAGCTCGTCGATGAAGCGTTCGGACATCGCCGCGAACGCCCGGGCGCGGACCTGGAACAGAGCGATCTGGCCGCGCAGGATCGGATCGACTCCCTTGCGCGCCGCTTCGACCAGCGGATCGATCCCGCCGGCGCCCATGTTCGAGATCATCTCGCGCTCATGGCCGAGGAGGTATTTGGCGACGTCCCAGCCCTTGTTCAGCTCGCCGAGCAAATTGGACTTGGGGACCTTCACATCGTCGAAAAAGGTCTCGCAAAAGGGCGAATTGCCACTGATCAGCAGGATCGGCTTGGTGCTAACGCCCTCGCTGGCCATGTCGAACAGCAGGAAGCTGATGCCGCCCTGTTTGCTCGTCTTGTCGGTGCGGACGAGGCAGAAGATCCAGTCGGCCTGATCGGCATAGCTGGTCCAGACCTTCTGGCCGTTGACGATGAAATGGTCGCCGGCATCCTCGGCGCTGGTCTGCAGGCCGGCGAGGTCGGAGCCGGCATTGGGCTCGCTATAGCCCTGGCACCAGCGGATTTCGCCGCGGGCAATCTTTGGGAGATGCTCGAGTTTCTGTTCTTCGGTGCCGTATTTGAGCAAGGCCGGCCCGAGCATCGAGATGCCGAAGCTGTTGAGCGGATTGCGGGCGCGGATCGCAGCCATTTCCTCGCGGAGGATCTTGGTCTCGGCTGCGGAGAGCCCACCGCCGCCATATTCCTTTGGCCAATCGGGGACGGTCCAGCCGCGCGCGCCCATGCGCTCCATCCAGAGCTTCTGGTCGGGGTGGGCATAGATGGGGTTGCGGCCGCCCCAGGTGGCGTCCTTCTCGCTGCGCAGGGGCAAGCGCATGCTGGGGGGGCAATTGGCCTCGAGCCAGGCTCGGGTTTCTTGGCGGAATTGGTCGAGGTCTTGGTTCATCGTACTCACTCCCGTCATCCCCGCGAAGGCGGGGACCCAGAGCCAAGAGCGGCGCCGCCCGTTACCCTGGGTCCCCGCCTTCGCGGGGATGACGGGTGCGGGGCGGCGCGCCTTGGCCGTGCCGTCAGTTGAACCGCGCGCCCTTCTCGGCCTTCTCGCGGAGCAACGGCGCTACCTTGAAACCGTGCTTCTCGAGCCCGGCGACGATCTTCTTGAGGCCCTCGGTGTCGGCCCAGAACATCGGGCCGCCGCGATAGACCGGCCAGCCATAGCCGTAGATCCAGACGACATCGATGTCCGACGCGCGCTGGGCCTTGCCTTCGGCGAGGATCAGCGCGCCTTCGTTGACCATCGGGTAGAGCGTGCGCTCGACGATTTCCTCGTCGGTGACTTCGTGCTGGACCGCGCCCGATTTCTTGCGGAAATCCTCGATGATCTCGGCGACGCGGGGGCTGTTCGAGGGCTGGCGCTTCTCATCATAGTCGTAGAAGCCTGCGCTCTTCTTCTGGCCCCAGCGGCCTTCGGCGGCGAGTGCGTCGCGGATATTCTCGATTCGGGTGGGATCGCGGTGCCAGCCGATGTCGACCCCGGCGAGGTCGCTCATCTGGAACGGGCCCATCGGCATGCCGAAGTCGACATGGACGCGATCGATCTGTTCGGGGGTGGCGCCTTCCATCAGCAGCTTCATCGCCTCGACCTGACGCGGCATCAGCATGCGATTGCCGATGAAGCCGTGGCAGACCCCGGCGACGACCGCGACCTTCTTGATCTTCTTGGCGACCGCCATCGCGGTGGCGAGCACGTCGTCCGCCGTCTTGTCGCCGCGGACGACTTCGAGCAGCTTCATAACATTGGCGGGCGAGAAAAAGTGGAGGCCGAGAACATCTTGCGGGCGCGAGGTGGATGCGGCGATTTCGTTGACGTCGAGATAGGAAGTATTGGAGGCGAGGATCGCGCCGGGCTTGGCGATCTTGTCGAGCCGGCCGAAAATGTCCTTCTTGACCGACATTTCTTCATAGACCGCCTCGATGATCAGATCGCAGTCGCCGAGCGCGTCGAAATCGAGCGTCGGGTTGAGCAGCCCCATCGCCTGATCGACCTGCTCGGGCTTGATCCGACCCTTGGCGGCGCTCGCTTCGTAATTCTTGCGCATCGTGCCGGCGCCGCGATCGAGCGCCTCCTGCTGCATCTCGACGATGGTCACCGGGATGCCCGCCGAGAGGAAGTTCATGCTGATGCCGCCGCCCATCGTGCCGGCGCCGATCACGCCGACGCGCTTGATCGGGCGGAGCGCGATGTCATCGGCGACACCGTCGATCTTGCCGGCCTTGCGCTCGGCGAAGAAGATGTGGCGCTGGGCGGCGGACTGGACGCTCATGATCAGCTTCATGAAACCCTGGCGCTCGAGCGCGACGCCTTCCGCAAAGGGCTTACCCATGCTGTTTTCGATCACCGAGATGATCTCGGCGGGGGCCTCAAAGCCACGGAAGCGCTTGCCGTTGGTCTTGCGGAAGGTTTCGAACACCGACGGATCGGCAGTGATAGACTTGGCCGACGCGCGCGGGAGCGGGCGGGCGGTGGCGACTTCGCGGGCGAAGGCGACGGCGTCGTCGAGCAGGCTGTCTTCGCCGGCGAGGCGATCGACGAGGCCGGCCTGCTGGGCTTTTGCGGCGGAGACGGGATCGCCCTTGGCGGCGAGTTCCAGCGCGAATTCGACGCCGGCGACGCGCGGCAGGCGCTGGGTGCCGCCCGCGCCGGGGAGGATGCCGAGCTTCACTTCGGGCAGGCCGAGCTTGGCCGAGGGGACGGCGATGCGATAATGGGCGCCGAGCGCGACTTCGCAGCCGCCGCCCAGCGCGGTGCCGTGGATCGCGGCGATGACGGGCTTGTCGAGCGCCTCGATCATGTCGACCAAGGTGGGGAGCGCGGGCTCCTGCATCGGTTTGCCGAATTCGGTGATGTCGGCGCCGGCGAAGAAAGTCTTGCCGGCGCAGACGATGACGACCGCCTGGATGCTCTCATCGTCGCGCGCCTGCTCGATGCCGGCCTGGAGGCCCTGGCGGACCGCGGCGGAGAGGGCGTTCACCGGCGGGCTGTCCGAGGTGAGGATCAGGACTTCGCCCTGGCGGCTGGTGGTGATGGGGGAGGTCATGTTCGGTCTCCAATTAGTGGTTCACGCAAAGGCGCGAAGGCGCAAAGATCGATTGCTGGTGAAGGGTCATGTCAGGGCCGAATAGATCAGCGTCTTGAGCTCGCGGCGGACGGGGTAGAGCATCGATGGCGAGAATTGAGTCATGAAGACCATCGAGACACGTTCGACCGGATCGACCAAGAAGGCGGTCGAGAACATGCCGCCCCAGTAGAACTCGCCTGCCGAGCCTGGCATGAGCGATTTGGCGACGTCCATCGTGACCGCAAAGCCGAGGCCGAAGCCGGTGCCTGCATTGGTTGCCTCGCTGAACAAGGCGCGCGACATTGCGGTGAGATCCTGGCCGCCGGGAAGGTGGTTCATCGTCATCAGCTCGATCGTCTTCGGGCTGACCAGACGCGTGCCCCCGAACGTGCCCTTGTTGAGCAGCATCGTGTTGAAGCGGTGATAGTCGAGCGCAGTCGAGACGAGCCCACCGCCGCCAGAGACCAGTCGGGGCGCCTTAGCCCATGCAGAATTGGCGCCGCGATCGTAGAGGGCAGGTTTGCCATCGACGAGCGCCCAGCAATCGGCGAGGCGAGCGATCTTTTCGGCGGGCACCTGGAAGAAGGTGTCTTGCATGCCGACGGGCGCAAAGATCCGCTCGGCGAAGAAGCGATCGAGCATCGTGTCCGATAGGCGCTGGACCACGGCACCGAGCACGTCGGTGGACACCGAATAATTCCATTCGGCGCCGGGCGAGAATTCGAGCGGGAGCTTGGCAAGGGCGGCAACGAATTCGTCGAGGGTCAGGCCGTTGTACCAGCTCTCGAGCTTCGACTCGCGATAGGCGGCGTCGACATTGGTGCGGTTCTGGAAGCTGTAGGTGAGGCCCGAGGTATGGCGGAGCAGATCGACCATCCGCATCGGCTCGGCGGTGGCCTTGGTGACGAACGAAACGCCGCCGCCGCCGCCGGCATAGACGCCGACGCCCTTGAACTCCGGGAGGACGTGGTGGACCGGCGTGTCGAGCCCGACCTTGCCCTCCTCGACCAACATCATGAAGGCGAGGCTGGTGACCGGCTTGGTCATCGAGGCGATGCGGAACAGGGTGGTGTCGTCGACAGGGGCGCCGTCTTCGCGCGCCGGGCCCTGGTGCGAGAAATGGACGATCTCGCCTTCGCGGGCGATGAGCAATTGGGCGTGGGGGAAGCGACCCGAATCGAGATAGCGCTCCTTCACGAACGCATCGATCCGCGCCAGCCGCGCGGCATCGAATCCGTAGCGTCCGGGCTGGTGCATTTGCATGCGGGCGGCATACCTCTTGTTCGAATCTACGCTTGTGCATCGCGCGGCGGTGCGCTTCTCCTATTGCCTTGAGCGCGTCTCGAATCAACACTAACGTTGTTCATGGGGCCGCAGAAATGCCAAACCCAACATTCAGAAGTTGATGGAGAGAGAGCATCGTGGCCCCCGAACCGATCGTGCCGCTGGATCCCGAATGGCCGAGAATGACGCTCGAGCAGGTAAAGGCGCTGCTGACTGCGCCGGGCGCTCGCTTCGAGATGGACAGCACGCTGATCCAGGGCGTCGAGACGCGGGTGTGGAAGAATGCGCCGCCTTCGCTGCGGCTGCTGGCGCAGATGGTGCGGGCCTATGGCGCGCGCGAATTCACGATCCAGGAGGAAGAGCGCGTCACCTACGAGGCCAATTATCGCGCGACGTCGCATATCGCGCATTGGCTGGTCGAGATGGGAGTCGGCAAGGGCGACCGGGTGGCGATGGCGATGCGCAACCTGCCCGAATGGCCGGCGATCTTCTTTGCCGGCGTCAGCATCGGCGCGATCATGGTGCCGCTCAATGCCTGGTGGACCGGCGGCGAGGTCGAGTTCGCAATGCGCGATTCGGGAGCCAAGATCCTGTTCGTCGACGGCGAGCGGCACGAGCGGTTCAAGCATTGCTACGACGACCTGCCCGATCTCGAGCGAGTGGTGGTGAGCCGAGCCAAGAGCGATCTGAGTGGAATCGCAACAGCATTGGAGGACCGGATCGGCACCAGTACGGGCTGGGCTACGCTGGAGGATGTCGGCTTTCCCGATGCAGATATCGCCCCCGATGACGATGCGACGATCTTCTACACCAGCGGCACCACCGGCAGTCCGAAGGGCGCGCTGGGGACGCACCGCAATTTCGCGACCAATATCATGTCGAGCGGCTATGTCGCGGCGCGGGCGATGCTGCGGCGGGGCGAGACGCCGCCGGCGGCGCCTGAGCAGAAGACCATCCTGCTGGTGATCCCCTTGTTCCACGTCACGGCCTGTTCGGCGGTGATGATGGGGGTGGTTGCATCGGGATCGACCATGGTCTTCATGCGCAAATGGGAGCCCGAGCCCGCGATGGCGCTGATCGAGCGCGAGCGGATCAGCGTGACCGGCGGCGTCCCGACGATCGCCTGGCAATTGCTCGAGCATCCGGCACGGGCAAAGTACGACCTCTCGAGCCTGGACAGCATCGGCTATGGCGGCGCACCCTCCGCGCCCGAGCTGGTCAAGCGCATCTATGAGGAATTCGGCGCGCTGCCCGGCAATGGCTGGGGAATGACCGAGACCACGGCGACGGTCACGACGCATTCGGGCGAGGACTATCTCAACCGACCGAATAGCGCCGGACCGCCGGTGGCGACGGCGGATCTCAAGATCATGTCGGTGGAAGGCGATCGCGAACTGCCGCTGGGCGAAGTCGGCGAATTGTGGGCGCGCGGGCCGATGATCGTGAAAGGCTATTGGAACCGGCCCGAGGCGACCGCGGAGACGTTCGTCGACGGCTGGGTGCGCACGGGGGACCTCGCGCGGGTAGACGAGGAGGGGTTCCTGTTCATCGTCGACCGGGCGAAGGACATGATCATCCGCGGCGGCGAGAATATCTATTCGAGCGAAGTGGAGGACGTCCTGTACGCCCATCCCGCGGTGACCGACTGTGCACTGGTGGGGGTGCCGCATCGCTCGCTCGGCGAGGAACCGGCGGCGGTGGTGCATCTGGCGCCGGGGACGTCGGCAACCGAGGCGGAACTGCAGGATTGGGTGCGGGCGCGGCTGGCGGCGTTCAAGGTGCCGGTGGCGGTGCGCTTCGTTGCGGACGTATTGCCGCGTAATGCGAATGGGAAGATTTTGAAGACCGAGCTGCGGGGCTTGTTTGGGGGCTCCGCCGAACAATCCTAATCCGGCGTCACCCCCGCGAAAGCGGGGGCCCATCTCCGGTGCTCGCCAAGCGCAAAACAGCCGTTGTGACTCGCGGCAACTCCCGGGAGATGGGCCCCCGTTGTCGCAGGGGTGACGTTTTTTTTGTTATTTGTTCAGGTCGAACCACAGATCGCGCCAATCCGGGTTCAGGGCTTCGATCAGTTCGATCTTCCAGGCCCGGTTCCATTTCTTGATGCGCTTCTCGCGGACGATCGCGTTCTCGATTTCGTCGTGATGCTCGACATAGACGAGGCGAACAGTCGCGTGCTTCGCGGCAAACTTGCTGCCGGTGTTTTCGCGGTGCTGGGTGATGCGTTAGGCGATCGTGGCGGTTACGCCGGTGTATAGCGTGCCGTGCTTGCGGTTGGTGACGATGTAGACGCAGCCGCCCACTACTGCTTCGCTTGAGGCTCGTGCGGGAGATGGGCCCCAGCTTTCGCGGGGGTGACGATCGAGTGGACGGCTTGCGTCCAACCTGCCAACCGAGCGTGGCGCCGGCCTACATCCAATTTCGGCTCGAAGGTAACCGCGGGTCCGCGCATCTTGGCGGCCTCCTCCAGCCCGCTGAACAGGCCGCAGCCGACCCCCGCCAGCATCGCCGCCCCCAATGCAGTCGTCTCGGCGAAGTCGGGCCGGTCGACGGGTACAGCCAGTACGTCGGCCAAATCCTGCGCCATCCAGTCGTTGGCGACCATGCCGCCGTCGATTCGCAGGCGGGCCCAGTCGGCGCCGTCGGCGGCGAAGGCGGTCTTGAGGTCGTGGCTCTGGTGCGCCATCGCCTCTAGCGCGGCGCGGATGATGTGGGCGCGGGTGCTGGCGAAGCTGAGGCCGGAAATGGCGGCGCGGGCGTCGGGCTCCCACCAGGGGGCGCCGAGACCGCTAAGCGCGGGGACGAGATAGACGCCGCCATTGTCGGGGACCGATTTCGCGATTGCCTCCGTTTCGGGGGCGGTCTCGATCAGGCCGACCGCGTCGCGGAGCCACTGGATCAGGCTGCCGGCGACGAACACCGATCCTTCGATCGCATAGGTGCGGCGGCCGTTCAGTTGCCAGAGGACGGTTGCGAGCAAGCGATGCTTGGAGGCCGGCGGGGTGGTGCCCGCGTTGGTGAGGACGAAGGCGCCGGTGCCGTAGGTGGCCTTGGTCTCGCCCTTGGCGAAGCAGGCCTGGCCGATCGTCGCGGATTGCTGATCGCCGGCGAGGCCGCAGATCGGGATTTCGCCGCCGAACAGCCGGGTTGTGCCGAAGCGGCCCGCGCAATCGACGATCTCGGGCAAGGCATCGCGAGGGGCCGAGAACATGTCGAGCAGCCCATCGCTCCAGCCGCCACTGCCGAGGCCCATCAGCAGTGTGCGCGAGGCGTTGGTGGCATCGCTGATGTGGAGCCCGCCGGTGAGCTTCCAGACCAGCCAGCTCTCGACCGTGCCGATCGCGAGGCGATCGCACGCCGCGGCGAGCTGGGGCCAATGCTCCATCGCCCAGGCGATCTTGGTCCCCGAAAAATAGGGGTCGAGCAGCAGGCCGGTGCGCGCCTGGACGCCGGGCTCCTCGCCGGCGTCGCGCAATTTCCGGCACAAGGCGGCGGTGCGGCGGTCCTGCCAGACGATCGCCGGGGCGAGCGGTTCGCCGGTCGTCTTGTCCCAGAAGACGATCGTTTCGCGCTGGTTGGTAATGCCGATCGCGGCGATGCGATCCGCGCCGCCGGCCTTGTCGACCATCGCGATTGCGCATTCGAGCGTGCGGCGCCAGATCTCGTTCGCGTCATGCTCGACCAGGCCGGGGCCGGGATAGTGCTGGGTGAGCTCGGCGGCGTGGCTGCCGAGACATTTGCCCGACGCCTCGAAGAGCATCGCGCGGGTGGAGGTGGTGCCTTCGTCGAGGACCAGCAGGAGTTCGCCCATCAGGCGAGGCTAGCGGGGTTTGCGTCGGCGCTCCAGCCAAGGAATCAGTAGCGCGCCTCATTGCTCGGCTCTTCGCGCAAGCCTATCGTGCGGCGAAACAGGGTGGACATAGTGGACGAACAGGGCGGCACGATCACTGGCGGCGCAAGCGGGGAGGGTGTGGCGCCTTCCGATCCGCGCGAGCCTATCCTTACGCCTGAGGCCCCCGACAATATGGGCGACGGGCTCAAGCGAGATCGGCTGATGGCGTCGCTGGCGCTGTGCGCCGGGCTGGGGCTGTTGCTGGCGCTTCCCTTCGCGCTGCAAGCGGGTTCGCCCTTCTTCCTGCCGCTCACGGCGGCTCTCGTCATTGCGATCGCCCTCGTGCCGATGCTCGAATGGCTGGAACGGCACCGCGTACCGGCGCCGCTGGCGGCATTCTTTTGCGTGCTGGTGTTCCTGGTCACGGCGAATGTCGCGCTCGCCTCGATCGTCGTGCCCGCCTGGCAATGGGTCCAGCAGCTCCCCGAGAGCATTCCGCAGATCCAGCACAATCTGGAGCCGCTGATTCGATTTTATTCGAACCTCGAACAGTTCGTCGACAAGATGCTAAACAACTTTGCCTCGGCGCCGGTGCAGACGCAGACGATAGCTACCGCGCCGCCGCGTTCGCTGATGGACCTGTTCACCACCTCGGCTCCCTCGGCGCTGATCGAGATGTTTTTCGCGATCCTGGTCATCTATTTCTTCCTGTCGGGCTGGACCCGGCTGCGGCGCAACGCAATCACCAGCCGCTCCAGCTTCGGCGGGGCGATGGCGACCGCGCGGGTGATCCAGGATGTGGTGGACGATACGTCCGCCTATTTGGGAACGATCACGCTGATCAACGTCACTCTGGGTCTGATCGTCGCCGGCGCGCTGTGGATGATTGGGATGCCGACGCCGTTGATGTGGGGCGGGATCGTCGCCCTACTCAACTACATTCCCTATATCGGGCCGGTGGTGGCGGCACTGCTGCTTGCGGTCGGCGGGTTGATGAGCTTCAGCGAGATCTGGTGGGCGCTGATGCCGGCTGCGATCATGGTCGGCGCGCATCTCGTCGAGGCGAATGTGGTCACTCCGCTGGTGGTGGGGCATCGGCTGACGATCAGCCCGATCCTGATCCTTATCTCCCTGAGCTTCTGGGGGTGGGTGTGGGGCACCACCGGGGCGCTGCTGGCGGTGCCGCTACTGATCATCATCCAGACGGTGATGCGGGCGGCCGGAAAGCCCGATATTGCGGGTTTCCTTTTCGAGCATGGCACGCTGGTGCGCGATCCGGGCGAGACGCGACCCCATCGTCGTCCGGGGCGCGACCAATCCGGTTGACAGCCATTTGAGGCGCGGCTAGTGCCCGCCTCCTCGCACGGATACTGCGGGTGTAGCTCAGTTGGTTAGAGCGCCGGCCTGTCACGCCGGAGGTCGCGGGTTCGAGCCCCGTCACTCGCGCCATCCCGTTCCTGTGGAACGTGGATTGGCGGATGCCGATGCCCCCGGGATTGCCCCGGCCCAGCGCCTGATTGACTCCGCGCTGCTTCGCTATAGCCTGACCGTAAAACAAGCCAGTCGCCAGTCTGCGTGCACCCATCCGGAGGGAAGCGATGCGTCTGCGTCTGATTCTGTCGCTCGCGCTTTTTGCCGGTTCGAGTTGCGCGCGGTTGTCGCGCCCCGAGCTTCAGCCTGCCAGTCCTGTGACCGCCATCGGCAGCGAGGAGGTGTTGCCGAGCCCACCAGTGGAGATGGGCGAGGTCCTCGAGCCGATGGTGCCGACACCGGTTCCTCCCCGCCGGCCGGCCGAAGCCGGTCCGAATTGGAGCGCGCGCGCCCCGGCGTCCGCACCGCGGACACGGTCGCAAAGCGGGAGGCTTGCTGCGGTTGCCGCGCCGGGCGACGGAGTCGTCGCATGCGACGTGGTCAACGACGACGTGCCCGAGGCGGAATGCCGCGACTATGAGCGACAGAAGGCGCGTCTCGCGCCGGGGCTGATGAGTTTCGATCCACCGACGACGATGCTGGTTGGGATGTCGTACGAACTCACGCTGAGCGTCGGGCTCGCCGCGAATGCCGAAGCGGTGCGGGCGGTGGTGCGGCAGGAAGGACGGCGACTGGAGGAGCGGGCGATCCCGGTCGGCAAATATATGACTGCCAGCCTGAGCGGGGGTGCTTTTCAAATTGAATCAACGGGCCAGGAGGGCCCTGCACGCACCTTGGGCGCGGATCGGAGCGATGTCTGGCAATGGCGGGTGACACCGCTCGCGAAGGGTAAGCAGAGGCTGCTGCTTACGGTTTCGGTGGAGGCGATGGGGCCGGGTGGCGCGCGCAGCCGATTCGCGCTGGTGACGCGACCGATCGAGATCGCGGTCGAGGTCAGCCCGGCGGATGCGCAAAAGGCAAAGGCGGACGACCGCGAGAAGCGGCTCAAGCAGGGCACCTCGATGCTCAACCTGCTGCGCGACTGGCTGATGGCGCTGGCGGCGGTGATCGCGGCTGCGGGGGGTGTTTGGCTCGGTATCCGGCGATTCGGCAGAGAGAAGCCAGCCGGAGAAACGAAAGGCGCTAGCGCCAGCGCCCCGTCTCCATCCAGCGCAAGAGGGGCTTGAGCGGCAGGATCCAGACGATCCCCAGGACGATGTAGACGAGCAACTGGATCAGGACGGGCAGTGCGCCGATCTCGGCCGAGAAACTGGCGACGAGCACTACCCAGACGAGGATGAGCAGGACGATGCCCAATGCGCCTGCGGGCTTGCGCCAGGTCGGGGCTATTCCTCGTGACACAGCATGCCCTCCTCGGTGATGATGGCGTGCAAAGGCACGTCCCAGATGTCGGCGGGGATAGCGGGGACTTGCTGGATCGACCAGGCCACCCCGACGCGCCAGGCTGATTCGTAGCGGGCGAACGCCCGGTCGTAATGGCCGCCGCCTTGTCCGAGGCGGTTGAGACGGCGATCGAAGCCGATCAGCGGCGACAGGATGAGATCGGGGGCGACCTCGCTGCTGGAGATAGCGGGCTGGCGCAACTTGTACGGGCCCTCGACCAGCAGATCGCCCCGCTGCCAGGCGAGGAAGCGGATCGGGGTGGCTCGATCGACGACGAAGGGGAGCGCGAGCGTGCAGCCTTGCTCGATGGCAGCGGCGGCCAGCATTGCCGGGTCGGCCTCGCCACCCACCGCGCAATAGGTGGCGACCACCATTCCGGGCTTGAGACGATCCAAGAACGACGGCGGTGCGAGAATGGCGCGGCTCGTTTCGGCTGCAAACCGATCGCGATCGGCGCGAAGCTGCGCGCGCAAGGCGGGCTTATCGATGCTCATGGCAGACGGGCGGGGTGGCGGGACCGCCGTGGCCGTTTGCTCGCATATCCTCTGACGCGCGGTACGTCAGGTGGGAACCATGTGCCGCAGACCAGGATCTGCACAGGGACAGCTCCCATGGATGATGAATAGCCTCAGGGATATCTGAGAGCTCGTACCGGGCAGTGCCCGCCGCCCCTTACTTAGGCGTCCGCGGCATCTTCCTCAAGTGCCGCTGCGACCGCTTCCAGACGATCGGCGATGCGATCGAGCAGGAGCGGGGAGACTCCTTCGGGCGGGTTGCGCTCTGCATCGTCGAGCAGATCGGCGAGGATCAGCGTGAGATAGACCAGGACGCGTTCGGAATTGGGCCCGGCCGCGCGCTGGGCCGATTCGGCGTGGCGCGCGATCAATGCCTCGAGCTGGCGGAGATGGGGTTCCTCGCCTTCGCGCGCGGCGATGGCGTGGGTGCGGCCGGCGATATTGAGCAATATGTCCATCAGTCGCCGTCCGCCGGAGATTCGCGCACGATCAGGGAATCGAGCGAAGCGACGGCCTCCTGAATTCGCGCGCGCAGCTTGGCATGGCGCCGGGCCAGTCGATCGCTGGCATAGGCACGCGCCGCCGCCGCCGCCTCGATCCGGGCGAGCGCATTTTCGATACGGTCTGCGTAAGCATCTGACATCAGGAGACTCGGATAGGCACCGCCGGGCGGTGCGGCAAGCCCCGACGCATTTGCGAAGCGGCGAGTCGGTTGACGTGTGGGTGCGACGCCCGCAAAGGCTGCCCGCGACTTAAAGGGGAGTCCGAGTGACCGCATCCTTCACGACATGCGCCAACGCAATCCGCGCACTTTCCATGGACGCAGTGGAGGCCGCCAATTCGGGCCATCCCGGCATGCCGATGGGCATGGCCGACGTCGCGACCGTGCTGTTCCAGCGCTATCTGAAATATGATCCGGCCGACCCCAAATGGCCCGATCGCGACCGTTTCGTGCTCTCCGCCGGGCATGGATCGATGCTGCTCTACTCGCTCCTGCACCTCACGGGATATGCTCGGCCGACGCTCGACGACATCAGGAACTTCCGCCAGGTCGGCAGTCCCTGCGCCGGACACCCGGAGAATTTCGAGCTCGCCGGGGTCGAGGCGACCACCGGTCCGCTCGGGCAGGGCGTGGCGATGGCCGTGGGCATGGCGATCGCCGAGCGGCACCTGAACGCGGAATTCGGCGATGTTCTGGTCGATCATCGCACCTGGGTGATCGCGGGCGACGGCTGCGTGATGGAAGGCATCAACCATGAGGCGATCGGGATTGCCGGGCATCTGAAGCTCGGCCGCCTGATCCTGCTGTGGGACGACAACAAGATCACGATCGACGGGGCGGTGTCGCTGTCGTCGAGCGAGGATATTCCGGCACGCTATCGCGCGACCGGCTGGCATGTCGTCGAATGCGACGGGCATGACGAGGCCGATATCGCCCGCGCGTTCGACGAAGCGCTGGCGGACGACCGACCCTCGCTGGTGCGCTGCCGGACGATCATCGGAAAGGGTGCGCCGAACTTCCAGGGGACGTCGAAGACGCACGGCTCGCCGCTGGGCGCGGCCGAGGTTGCGGCGGCGCGCGAGACACTGGGCTGGAATTATCCGCCGTTCGAAGTGCCCGAGGATATTCGCGCTGCGTGGCTGGAAGCCGGTTCGCGTGGTGGTGCGGTTCATGGCGAGTGGAAGCAGAAGCTCGCAGGTGATTCGAACGGTGCGGAATTTTCCCGGCGGATGTCGGGCGTACTGCCCGAGGGCTTTGCGCTGGACGCGCATATCGAGACGCTGCTCGCCGATCCGAAGAATATCGCGACGCGCACCGCGAGCCAGCTTGCGCTCGACGCGATCAATGCCTCGCTGCCCGAGACGATCGGCGGTTCGGCTGACCTTACGCCTTCGAACAATACGCTGACCAAGGGTCTGGAGGACCTGACCGCAGACAATTATGGCGGGCGCTATATCCGCTATGGCATCCGCGAATTCGGCATGGCGGCGGCGATGAACGGGCTGGCGCTGCACGGCGGGGTGATGCCCTATGGCGGCACCTTCCTGGTGTTCAGCGATTATGCCCGGCCCGCGATCCGGCTCTCGGCGCTGCAGCGGGTGCGCGTCGCCTTTGTGATGACGCACGATTCGATCGGGCTCGGCGAGGATGGGCCGACGCACCAGCCGATCGAGCATGTCATGTCGCTGCGGCTGATCCCGAATCTCGAAGTCTGGCGCCCCTGCGATGCGGTCGAGACCGCCGAGGCCTGGGGCGCCGCCGTCGCGCGCGAAAAGGGGCCTTCGCTGCTGGCGCTGTCGCGGCAGAATCTGCCGCAGCTGAGCAAGGGCGGGGCGATCAAGGGCGGCTATCGGCTCGCGGCGGCGGAAGCGCCCCGGAAAGTGGTGCTGCTTGCAACCGGGTCCGAAGTCGAAGTCGCGGTGGCGGTTCGTGCGGCGCTGGAAGCGCAGGGGATCGGGGCTGACGTCGTGTCGATGCCGTGCTGGTCGCGATTCGACAAGCAGCCTGCCGACTACCGTGCCGACCTGATCCCGCGCGATACGCTGCGCGTTTCGATCGAGGCGGGGGTCACCACCGGCTGGGAGCGCTACACCGGCGACGGACTGAACTTCGGCGTGGATGTTTTCGGCGCGTCGGGACCCTATCTCGGGCTTTACGAGCAATTCGGGCTCACTGCCGGCGCGATCGTGCCGCGGATCATCGAGCGATTGAACGGAGAACAGGCATGACCAAGGTTGCGATCAACGGTTTCGGACGTATCGGGCGTCTCGTGGCGCGCGCCATCCTCGAGCGCCCCGAAAGCGGCCTCGAGCTCGTCACGATCAACGACCTGGCCGATGCCAAGTCCAATGCCTGGCTATTCTCGCGCGACAGCGTTCACGGGAAGTATCCCGGCACCGTCTCGGCCGAGGGCAACGATCTGGTGATCGACGGCAAGCGCGTGAAGGTGACCGCCGAGAAGGATCCGGCCAACCTGCCGCATGCCGAGAATGGCGTCGAGCTGGTGCTGGAATGCACGGGCTTCTTTACCGATCGCGCCTCGGCGCAGAAGCATATCGATGCGGGCGCGAAGAAGGTGCTGATCTCGGCCCCGGGTAAGGGCGTCGACCTGACCGTCGTGTTCGGCGTGAATGAGGACAAGATCGAGGCCGGGCACACGATCGTCTCTAATGCGTCGTGCACGACCAACTGCCTGGCGCCGGTCGCCAAGGTGCTCAACGATTCGATCGGGATCGAGCGCGGACTGATGACCACGGTCCATGCCTATACCAACGACCAGAAGATCCTCGACCAGATCCACCCCGATCTGCGGCGGGCACGGGCGGCGGCGATGAACATCATCCCGACCACCACCGGCGCGGCGCGCGCGGTGGGTGAGGTTCTCCCCGAGTTGAAGGGCAAGCTGGACGGCAGCGCGATCCGCGTGCCGGTGCCGGACGGTTCGCTGGTCGATCTGACCTTCACCCCGAAGCGCGACACGACTCGTGACGAGGTGAATGCGATCCTGAAGGCGGCTTCGGAGAGCGAGGCGTTGAAGGGTATCCTGGTCTATTCCGAGGATCCGCTGGTCTCGATCGACATCGTCCACACGCCGGCTTCGTCAACGGTCGACAGCCTCGAGACCGCGGTGATCGACGGCAAGCTGGTGCGGGTCGTCAGCTGGTACGACAATGAATGGGGCTTCTCGAACCGCATGGTCGATACCGGTGCGGCGATGGCGAAGCTGGGTTAAATGGTTCCCCTCCCGCTTGCGGGAGGGGCTAGGGGAGGGGAGTGCCTCCGGCAACGCACTTTGCGGCCAGGCCCTCCCCCGACCCCTCCCGCAAGCGGGAGGGGAGCGCTTACGGATAGGGCACTAACATGGCGCGCAACTTCAAGACGCTCGAAGATATCGGCGATGTGACTGGCAAGCGCGTACTGGTCCGCGAGGACCTCAACGTGCCGATGGCCGATGGTGCTGTGACCGACGATACCCGGTTGCGCGCCGCGGTGCAGACCGTGGCCGAGCTTTCGGACAAGGGCGCGAAGGTGATCGTCCTAGCGCACTTCGGGCGGCCCAAGGGGCAGCGTGATCCCAGCATGAGCCTGGCGCTGGTGACCAAGCCGTTCGAGGCGGTGCTGGGACGCCCGGTGCGCTTCATCGACGACCAGCAGGCGGCGGACGTGATCGCCAAGATGGCGGACGGCGAAGTCGGCATTCTCGAAAACACCCGCTTCGACTCTGGCGAGGAGAAGAATGCGCCCGAGACCGTCGCGCGCCTCGCGGCGCTCGGCGATCTCTACGTCAACGATGCCTTCTCGGCGGCGCACCGTGCACATGCCTCGACGGAGGGACTGGCGCGTGCGCTGCCGGCCTATGCGGGGCGCCAGATGGAGGCCGAACTCGACGCCCTCAACAAGGCGCTAGGCACGCCCGAGCATCCGGTGGCGGCGGTGGTCGGAGGCGCCAAAGTCTCGTCCAAGCTCGACGTGCTGCGGCATCTGGTGGCGAAGGTCGATCATCTGATCATCGGCGGGGGGATGGCGAACACGTTCCTCGCCGCGCGCGGCGTGAATGTCGGCAAGTCGCTATGCGAGCATGATCTGACGGCCACCGCCGAGGAAATTCTCGACGCGGCGGATCGGGCGAACTGCGTCGTCCATCTTCCCTATGACGTGGTGGTTGCGATCGAATTTCGTGCCAATCCGCCGGTGCGGACCGTCAATGTGCACGAAGTCGGGCCCGACGAGATGATCCTCGACATCGGCCCGGCTGCGACCGAGGCGCTGGCCGACGTGCTCAAGAATTGCCGCACGCTCGTGTGGAACGGGCCGCTCGGCGCGTTCGAGACCCCGCCTTTCGACACCGCGACGGTGGCGCTGGCGAAAACCGCAGCGGCGCTGACCCGCGAGGGCTCGCTGGTATCGGTCGCCGGGGGCGGGGACACCGTCGCCGCGCTCAACCAGGCGGGGGTGGCCGACGATTTCAGCTTCGTCTCGACGGCCGGCGGTGCGTTTCTGGAATGGATGGAGGGCAAGGAATTGCCCGGAGTGGCCGCGCTCGCACGCTGACCTGCGTTGTCAGCCTTCCAAGGTGCGCGACGCGCTGCAATAGCGCATCGCAAAGCACCCAAGAGGATTCGACATGAACGCTGCCGAGATGACTGCCAAGATCGCCGACGGAAAGGGCTTCATCGCCGCGCTGGACCAATCGGGCGGCTCCACCCCCAAGGCGCTCAAGGGATATGGCATCGACGAGAGCGCCTATGATGGCGACGAGGCGATGTTCGCGCTCATCCACGAGATGCGCAGCCGGATCATCAGCTCGCCCGCCTTCACTGGCGACAAGGTGATCGGGGCGATCCTCTTCGAGCGGACGATGGACGGTCAGGTTGCCGGCAAGACGGCACCACAGGCGCTGATCGACAAGGGCGTCGTGCCGTTCCTCAAGATCGACAAGGGTCTGGAGGCGGAAGCGAACGGCGTTCAGCTGATGAAGCCGATTCCCGGGCTCGATACCCTCCTCGCGCGGGCAAAGGGGCTGGGGGTTTTCGGCACCAAGGAACGTTCGGTGATCGCTCTGGCGAACAAGGACGGGATCGCGGCGATCGTCGCGCAGCAGTTCGAGGTTGCCGATCAAGTGATCGCGGCCGGGCTGATGCCGATCCTGGAGCCCGAGATCAACATCAAGTCGCCCGAGCGCGGTTCCGCCGACCTGATCCTCCGCGACGAGATATTGTCCGCGCTCGACGATGACGCAAACGGCCCCAAGGTGATGCTGAAGCTTTCCATTCCCGAGGTTCCGGGCACGTTCGATGCGCTGGTAGAACATCCCAGGGTGTTGCGGGTGGTTGCGCTGTCGGGCGGCTTCGCGCGCGCTGAGGCCTGTGCCGAGCTGGCGAAGAACCGCGGCATGATCGCGAGCTTCAGCCGCGCGCTTCTGGAAGATTTGCGACACGGGATGAGCGATTCCGCCTTCGACGCAGCGTTGGGCGAGGCGATCGACGAAATCTATACCGCGTCGACCCAGAAGAGCCTCGCGTCGGTATGACGGGCCGGCGTCCCGTCCTGGCCGGGCTGGCGATCGGCTTGCTGGGCGGCGGCGCCTTCGCGAAAGGACTGCATGTGGAAGAGCGTGAAGCGACGTTCGGGATGATCGGCAAGATGAAGGCACAGCCGGGCAAGCGTACCGAGCTGATCGAAATCCTCGGCGCGGGAACTGCGGCAATGCCGGGCTGCCTGGCCTATCTGGTCGCGGAGGACGCGACGGACGTCGAGGCAATCTGGATTACCGAAATCTGGGACAAGAAGGAAAGCCATGCGGCGTCGCTGCAGCTGCCGGCTGTACGCGAAGCCATCGCCAAGGGGCGGCCGCTAATTGCGGGTTTCGAACTGAGTGCGGAGACCAGGCCTGTTCCGGGGGCGAGCTTTCGCAAAGCCTAGTTTCGCCCTCATCGCCTCTTGGCGTCGGCCTGCACGGCGCTTGACCACGAGCGCCGCGAGGTAGAAGCGGCCACGCGAATGGCGGCAGTTCCGTTCGGAATCGCCAAGGCGGATAGTGGAGTATGGCATGGATGATTCCGAGGACATGATCGAAGAAAATGCGCTGGCGGGATTTGCGGACCAATTCGTTCGCGATCCGCGTCGGCCGGCCTGCCAGCTCTACCTCATCTCGCCGCTGGACGTGACGGGGGGATTCGCCGATCGGTTGGCGCGCGCGCTGGATGCGGGGCCTGTGGCGGCGTTCCAGTTTCGCGTGAAGGGCGTGGATCAGCATGAAGCGGTGAAGCTTGCCGAACCGCTGCAGCGGATCTGCAGCGATCGCGACGTGGCGTTCCTGGTCAACGACAGCATCAGCCTGGCTAGGCGCCTGGGCGCGGACGGAGTGCATCTGGGGCAGGACGATGGTGATGCGCGCGAAGCGCGTTCGGTCCTCGGGCCGAGCGCGCAGATCGGTATGACGGTCCACAATAGCCGGCATCTGGCGATGGAAGCCGGCGAGGCGGGGGCCGATTATGTCGCGTTCGGGGCCTTCTATCCCACCCCGACCAAGGAAACCCGCCACGTCGCCGACCCGGCGCTGCTGAGCTGGTGGACGACGGTCTTCGAGATTCCGTGCGTCGCGATTGGGGGAATCACGCCCGAGAACGCGCCGGCGCTGGTAGCCGCAGGCGCCGACTTCCTGGCCGTCTCGCACGCGGTTTGGGGTGGCGACGAGGCAGCTGCCGTGAGGGCGTTCGACGCTGTACTGGCCGCCTGACAGGCCAGTCGTTTCCGTTGGGAAACAAGATCAAGTCGTATTCGTTCACCGGCTGATCCCTTTGGTCAGGAGCCTGTTTGTGCGTAAGAAAGTTCTCGGTGCCGCCGCCTGTCTCGCGTTGATTTCCGTCACTCCGCTGGCAGCACAGCCCGAGGCCAAGGCTTCCAAGGCCAAGCCGGCGATCGACTATACTGTCATGCACGCGCAGGTGATCCTCGACTCGCTTGGTTTCTCGCCGGGGATCGTCGATGGGCGCGAGGGGCAGTCGCTGACTGCGGCCCTCAAGGGCTTCCAGAGCGCCCGCGGGCTCACGACGAGCGGAAAGCTCGACAAAGCGACGCTGAGCGCGCTGCATCCCTATCGCGCGCGCCGGCCGGTGGTGCGGGTGGCGCTCGATGCGGCGATGCTGCGCGGGCCGTACGTCAATCCGATGCCGGACAAGCCGGAGGACCAGGCCATGCTCGCGTCGCTCGGCTATGCCCGTCCGCTCGAGAAGCTCGCCGAGATGTTCCACACGACGCCCGAGCTGCTGGTGGAGCTCAATCCGGGCGGTGGTTCGATCGCGTCGGGTGCCGCCTTCCTGTTTCCCAACGTCGTGCCCGAAGCGCGCGAATATGCGAGCGATCTCAAGCCCGAATGGCGCCAGACGCTGGCCGATCTGAACGTCAACGGCACTCAGCCTGCGGGTGAGCGGATCGTGGTCGACAAGTCGGAAAAGGTGCTCAAGGTTTTCGACAAGGACGACAAGCTCGTGGCGCAATTCAGCGCCTCGATGGGCAGCCAGCACGATCCGCTGCCGCTGGGTACGTGGAAGATCAATGTGGTCGACACCAATCCCAAATTTCATTTCAACCCGGACCTGTTCTGGGATTCCAAGCCGGGCGACGAGAAAACGTTGCTCCCGGCGGGTCCGAATGGGCCGGTGGGCGTGGTATGGCTTGATCTGTCGAAGGAGCATTACGGCATCCACGGCACTCCCGAACCGCAGAATATCGGCCGTACCCAGAGCCATGGCTGCATCCGATTGACCAATTGGGACGCCGCGCGACTTGCGCTGATGGTCAAGGCCGGCACCGAAGCGCTCTTCCAAGAGTAAATATGGCTAGGCGGGCTACGATCGGGCTCGGGGCGGTCCTGCTGCTCTTGCTTATTGCCGTGGCGTCGATGGTCCGCATCGTGCCGGCGTCCGCCCCGGTCGCCGCTCCGGTGCCCCAGCCAGCAACGCCGATGACCCGGGCGAACGAGGGAAATAGCTTCAGCCACGCGCTTCTTACGGTCCCCGTGCAGGGCGTCCCGCGCGGACAGATCGTCGATACCTGGGGTCAGAGCCGGGACGCGGGCGCGCGGCAGCATCAGGCGACGGACATCATGGCGGCAGGCGGCACGCCGGTGATCGCCGCCGCACCCGGAACCGTGGAGAAGCTGTTCGACAGCAAGGGCGTGGGCGGAATTTCAGTCTATGTTCGCTCGCCAGATCGGTTGTGGAGCTACTATTATGCGCATCTGCAAGGCTACGCCCCCGGCCTTGTCGAAGGAATGCAGGTGCGACCGGGCGACTTGCTGGGCTATGTCGGCGACACGGGCAATTCGGGCACGGGCAACTTCCACCTTCATTTCGGCGTGTCGCGGATGCGGCCCGAAGAGCGTTGGCACCAGGGGCGGCCGGTCAATCCCTATCCGCTGCTTGCGGGTTCGGCGCCCCGGGGCTAAAGGCCCGCCTTCGCTCTTTCTCAGTATACAGGTCTCTTCCCATGAAGATCAGCGGCGTGGACATCCGTCCCGGCAATATCATCGAATATGAAGGCGGCATCTGGAAGGCCGTCAAGATTCAGCACACCCAGCCCGGCAAGGGCGGCGCCTATATGCAGGTCGAGATGAAGAACCTCATCGACGGCCGCAAGAACAACGTCCGTTTCCGCTCGGCGGAGACGGTGGAGCGCGTGCGGCTCGACACCAAGGACTTCCAGTTCCTGTTCCGCGACGGCGACGCGCTGACCTTCATGGACAAGGACAATTACGAGCAAATCACGCTCGACGCCGGGATCCTGGGCGATGCCGCGGCCTTCCTGCAGGACGGGATGGACGTGGTGCTCGAGCTTTGGGACGAGCGGCCGATCTCGGTCCAGCTGCCCGACACGATCGAGGCGATGATCGTCGAGGCGGATGCGGTGGTGAAGGGGCAGACCGCCTCTTCGAGCTACAAGCCTGCGGTGCTGGAGAACGGCGTGCGCGTGATGGTGCCGCCGCATATCGGCGCGGGCACGCGGATCGTGGTCGACGTTTACGAGCAGACCTACGTGAAGCGCGCCGACTGATACTTCTTGTTCCCCTCCCGCCTGCGGGAGGGGTTAGGGGAGGGGGTGTTCAGGGCCTCACGCTTTCCCCTCTGATGATCTGACAGGCCCTCCCCCGACCCCTCCCGCAAGCGGGAGGGGGGAGATAGATAGTGGTTTCCCATTCCGGCCTCATCACCGTCATCGAGCGTGCCTGCCGCAAGGCGGGGCCGCGGCTTCGGCGCGACTTTAACGAGGTCCAGCAGCTGCAGGTGAGCCGCAAGGGCCCGGCCGACTTCGTGTCTATCGCCGATCGTCGCGCCGAGGATACGCTGATCGAGGAGCTGCAGCATGCGCGGCCCGATTGGGGCTTTTTGGTCGAGGAGCGCGGCGAGATTGCCGGCGATCCCAACAAGCCGCGCTGGATCATCGATCCGCTCGACGGCACCAGCAACTTCCTCCACGGCATCCCGCATTTCTGCATCTCGGTCGCGGTGGAAGATCCGCATGGCAGCCAGGGGCGGCCCGAGGTCACCACCGGCTATATCTACCAGCCGATGACCGACGAGAGCTTCTGGGCCGAAAAGGGCAGGGGGGCCTGGGTGCAGGACCAGCGGCTGCGCGTATCGGCGCGGCGCGATCTGGCCGATTCGCTGATCGCGACCGGCATTCCCTTCATGGGGCATGGCGATTTCGCCGAATGGAGCCGGATTTTCGGCGCAGTGGCGCCCGAAGTCGCGGGGATTCGCCGGCTGGGCGCCGCGGCGCTCGATCTGGCGTGGGTCGCGGCGGGGCGCTTCGACGGCTATTGGGAATCGCACCTTAAGCCCTGGGACGTCGCGGCGGGGATGCTGATGGTCAAGGAGGCCGGGGGCTTCGTCACCGATTTCCGCGGGCAGGACATGGCGCGCGAGCGCAACCAGTTCCTGGCGGCAAACGACGTGATTCACTCCAAGCTGCACAAGCTCGTCGCGAACGCGCTGCGCAACCAGTAAGGGGCGGCGCAAGCCCCGCTTATTGCGAAGCATTCTCAGGCCTCCGGGCCTTGCCGCACCGGGGGCATGCTCCTAAAGCCACCCCTAGATTCCGCATCCGCGAGAAGGTGTCTTGGTCGATTTATCGCAATATCTGCCGATCCTGCTGTTCCTCGGCGTGGCGCTGGTGCTTTCGAGCGTCTTCGTGTTCGCGCCGATGGCGGTCGGCCGCCTGACGGGCACGCATCAGCCTACCCCTGAGAAGCTCACCGAATATGAGTGCGGCTTCCCGGCGTTCGAGGACAGCCGCAGCCAGTTCGATGTGCGTTTCTATCTGGTCGCGATCCTCTTCATCATCTTCGATCTCGAAGCGGCCTTCCTGTTCCCTTGGGCGGTATCGGTGTTCGATCTCGGCTGGACCGCGTGGATTTCGATGATGGTGTTTATCGGCGAGCTCGCGCTCGGCCTGGTTTATGCGTGGAAGAAAGGTGCGTTGGAGTGGGAGTAGAATTGAGCCCTCCGCCGCCGGGGACGTTGCCGAACGTCGCGTTCCTCGACGACATCAATGCCGAGATCGGCGACAAGGGTTTCCTGGTCACGTCGACCGAGGAGCTGTTCCAGTGGGCGCGCACCGGCTCGCTGTGGTGGATGACCTTCGGGCTGGCCTGCTGCGCGGTCGAGATGATCCACGTCAACATGCCGCGCTACGACATGGAGCGCTTCGGCGCCGCGCCGCGCGCGAGCCCACGTCAGTCCGACGTGATGATCGTCGCGGGTACGCTCTGCAACAAGATGGCTCCGGCCCTGCGCCGCGTTTACGACCAGATGTCCGAGCCGAAATATGTGATTTCGATGGGCAGCTGCGCCAATGGCGGCGGCTATTACCACTATAGCTATTCCGTCGTCCGCGGCTGTGACCGGATCGTGCCGGTGGACATCTATGTCCCGGGCTGCCCGCCGACCGCCGAGGCGTTGCTGTATGGCGTGATGCAGCTGCAGCGGAAGATCCGCCGCATCGGGACGCTCGAACGGTGAGGGCGCCCGCACCCCGATATACTGCCAATGACGGCGTGATCGAGGCGGCCGAGGCTGCGCTCGGCGACATGCTGTTGTCGGCCAAGGATGCGGTCGGCGAAGTTTCGCTTAACGTGGATCGCGCGCGGTTGGTCGAGGCGATGATCGCGCTGCGCGACACGCCGGGGCTGGCCTATCAGCAGCTGATGGAAATCGCCGGCGTCGATTATCCCGAGCGGCCCGAGCGGTTCGAAGTGGTCTATTGCCTGCTGTCGCTGACCCGCAACCACCGCATTCAGGTGCGGGCCTCGGCTGACGAAGAGCAGGCGATCCCCAGCGTCACGGGCATCTGGCCGGTGGCGGGCTGGCTCGAGCGCGAAGTGTACGACATGTATGGCGTGCTGTTCGAGGGAAATACCGACCTGCGGCGCATCCTGACCGACTATGGCTTCGTCGGGCATCCGCTGCGCAAGGATTTCCCGATGACCGGCTATGTCGAGCTGCGTTATTCGGAAGAGGCCAAGCGCGTGGTCTATGAGCCCGTCAATCTGGCGCAGGATTTCCGCAATTTCGATTTCATGAGCCCGTGGGAAGGCGCGCAATATGTGCTGCCGGGCGACGAGAAGGCGCCGAGCGGCCCAGGGCCGGGCGATACGCCGCAGGGCAAGCCCGCGCCGACGCCCGCACAGCCTGCAGCCACGCCGGCAGTGCCCGAGGCGAAGGGCGCACCGACGCCGCTTTCCGCCGACGAGATCATCAAGGCCGGGGTCAGGAACGACAAGACCGTGACGCCGCACGCCAAGACCAGCAAGACCACCGAAGGCACCGAGGATACCGGCGCGGGCGAGCCCGATCCCGGCAACCAGCCTGAGGACAAGCCCAAGGATCCGGATGTCGTCCCGACCAAGGGCAAGGGCCAGAACCAATGAGCGACACCATCGACCAGATCATGGGGCGCGAGACGCTCGACGACACGGCTACGGGCGATGTCGAGATCCAGAACTATACGATCAATTTCGGTCCGCAGCATCCTGCGGCGCACGGCGTGCTGCGTCTCGTGCTCGAGCTGGATGGCGAGATCGTTGAGCGAGTCGATCCGCATATCGGGCTGCTCCATCGCGGCACCGAGAAATTGATCGAGTACAAGACCTACACCCAGGCGCTGCCCTATTTCGATCGCTTCGATTATTGCTCGCCGATGGCGATGGAGCACACTTATGTGCTCGCAGTCGAGAAGCTGCTCGACCTCGAAGTGCCGATCCGCGCGCAATATCTCCGCGTCTTCTTCGCCGAGCTGACGCGCATCAAGAATCATATGCTGAACCTGGGTTCGCACGTGATGGACGTCGGCGCGATGACGCCGAACCTGTGGCTGTTCGAGCTGCGCGAAGATTGCATGAATTTCTATGAGCGTGCCTCCGGCGCGCGGATGCATGCGAACTATTTCCGCGTCGGCGGGGTGCGGCAGGACGTGCCGCTCAAGCTGCTGACCGACATCGGCGACTGGCTCGACACGCGGCTGCCGCGCCTGTTCGAGGATGCGATCAGCCTGGTGGCCGAGAACCGCATCTTCAAGCAGCGCAACGTCGACATCGCCGTGGTGAGCCGCGACGATGCGATCAAATGGGGTTTCTCGGGGCCGATGATCCGCGCCGCGGGCATCCCCTGGGATCTGCGCAAGTCACAGCCTTACGACGTGTATGACCGGATGGAGTTCGACATTCCCGTCGGCACCCGCGGCGATTGCTATGATCGCTTCATGGTGCGCGTCGAGGAGGTTCGCCAATCGGCGCGGATCATGAAGCAGTGCCTGGCGGACATGCCCGAGGGGCCGGTGCTGACGCTCGATCGCAAGGTGGCACCGCCCAAGCGGGGCGAGATGAAGCAATCGATGGAAGCGCTGATCCACCACTTCAAGCTGTTCACCGAAGGGTATCACGTGCCGGCGGGCGAAGTGTATGTCGCGACCGAGAGCCCCAAGGGCGAGTTCGGCGTCTATCTGGTGAGCGATGGCACCAACAAGCCGTATCGCTGCAAGGTGCGGCCGACCGCGTTCAGTCATTTGCAGGCGATGGATTTCATGTCGCGCGGGCACATGCTCGCCGACACGACGGCGATCCTGGGCGCGATGGATATTGTTTTTGGTGAATGTGACCGCTGATGGCTGACGCACCAACCCTTCCCGACGAAGCCGAGACCCGCGCCCGCTGGGGCAATTTCGCCTGGACGCCGGAAAATTCCGAGAAGGCGCGCGAGATCGTCGGGCGCTATCCGCCGGGGCGGCAGCAGTCGGCGTCGATCCCTTTCCTCGATTTGGCGCAGCGCCAGGTGGGGGCGGAGACCAATACGCAGGGCTGGCTGCCGATCCCGGTGATCGAGTTCGTCGCGCGCGAGCTGGGCATGCACTATATGCGCGTGTTCGAAGTCGCGACCTTCTACACGATGTTCAATCTGGTGCCGGTCGGCCGCTATCATGTGCAGGTCTGCGGGACGACGCCGTGCATGCTGCGCGGTTCGGACGATGTGATGGCCGCGTGCAAGAATCGCGGGATGAGCAAGGGGCACACGACCGCCGACGGCATGTTCACGCTCAGCGAAGTCGAGTGCCTGGGAACCTGCGCCAATGCGCCGATGGTGCAGATCAACGACGATAATTTCGAGGATCTCGATTACGACAAGACCGTCGCGATCCTGGATGCGCTGGCACGCGGCGAAAGCCCCAAGCCCGGCCCGCAGATCGATCGCCAGACCAGCGCCGCCGAGGGCGGGCCCACCAATCTGACCGCGATGGTATCCGAGAATCACGACTATCGGGGGGAATGGGCATGATCCGCGAGAACAAGAATCTGATCGTCACGATCCTGGCGGTCATCGGCGGGCTGGTCGTGCTCGGCTGGGTCCTGCGCATCACCTTCTCGCTGCTCGGCCCGCTGATCCTGATCGGCATCGCGGTGTTGATTTACATGATGTTCTTCAAGAACAAGGGAAGCGGCCGGTAATGCTCGCCGACAAGGACCGCATCTTCACCAATGTCTACGGGTTCCAGCCCTGGAACCTGCCCGCGGCGCGTGTCCGCGGCGACTGGGACAATACCAAGGCGCTGATGGCGCTGGGGCAGGACACGATCATCGATCGCGTCAAGGCTTCGGGCCTGCGCGGGCGTGGCGGTGCGGGCTTCCCGACGGGCGTGAAATGGGGCTTCATGCCCAAGGAACCCAAGCCCGAGCGGCCCAACTTCCTGGTGATCAACGCCGACGAATCCGAGCCGGGCTCGTGCAAGGATCGCGAGATCATCCGCCATGATCCGCACAAATTGATCGAAGGCGCGCTGATCGCCGGCTTCGCGATGCGCGCACGGGCGGCCTATATCTACATCCGCGGCGAATATATTCGCGAGGCGGAGACGCTATTCGCGGCGGTCGCCGAGGCCTATGATGCGGGCATGCTCGGCAAGAATGCCGCGGGCTCGGGCTATGATTTCGACGTCTTCGTCCATCGCGGCGCCGGCGCTTATATCTGCGGCGAAGAGACCGCGATGCTCGAGAGTCTCGAGGGCAAGAAGGGCCAGCCGCGGTTGAAGCCACCGTTCCCGGCGGGCGCAGGGCTCTATGGCTGCCCGACGACGGTCAACAATGTCGAATCGATCGCAGTCGTCCCGACGATCCTGCGGCGCGGGCCCGAATGGTTCTCCAGCTTCGGCGCGGAGAACAACAAGGGCACCAAGCTCTTCCAGATTAGCGGCCATGTGAACAAGCCTGTGGTGGTCGAGGAGGCGATGAGCATCAGCTTCCGCGAACTGATCGAGACGCATTGCGGCGGCATTCGTGGTGGCTGGGACAATCTGCTCGCGGTGATCCCAGGTGGCTCCTCAGTGCCCTTGGTTCCGGCGGCGCAGATCATGGACTGCGCGATGGATTTCGATGGCCTGAAGGCCGTCGGCTCAGGGCTCGGCACCGCGGCGATCATCGTCATGGACAAATCGACCGACATCGTCCGCGCGATTTCGCGACTCAGCTATTTCTACAAGCATGAGAGCTGCGGCCAGTGCACTCCGTGCCGCGAAGGCACTGGCTGGATGTGGCGCGTGATGGAGCGGATGCGCACCGGCGACGCCGACCTCAGCGAGATCGATACGCTGCTTCAGGTCACCAAGCAGGTCGAGGGTCACACGATCTGCGCGCTCGGCGACGCCGCGGCGTGGCCGATACAGGGGCTGATCAAGCATTTCCGCCCGGAGATGGAGCGGCGGATCAACGAGCGTCAGGGCAATGGCGAAGCACCGATGATGGAGGCCGCCGAATGAGCATGGTTCTGAAACTGGCCGGGCTCGGCCTGATGCTGGCGCCGTTGCCGGCCCTGGCGCAGGACGACGCGGTGCTCAAGGCGTTCGGCAGTTGCGTGGTAAGCGCCGATGCCGCGGGCGCGCGCGCGCTGATCGCGCTTGAACCCCAGAGCGGCCAATCGCGTGACGCGGCGCGCAAGTTCGTCGACAAGAAGTCGGCGTGCGGTGCCGCGTTTACCAAGGATCGGCCCGACGCTGCCGCCGTGCGCGGGGCAATCGCGGAGCGGCTTTACCTGGACAGTTTCGCCGCTGCGCCGGCAGCGATCGTGGGCCCGCCTGCGCCGTTCGAAGGGAGCGGACAGCCGGGTCAGGTTCTGTACGACGTCACGCGATGCGCCGCGTCGCGCGATCCCGTGGCCGCCGACCAGCTGGTGCGATCGGCGCCGGCGTCGGCCGATGAGAAAGCGGCAATGCAGCGCCTGATCGCCGCAATAGGCAATTGCACGCCGGGCGGCGCGAAGGTCGGCTTCAACCGCGCCCAGCTGCGCGCGATGACCGCCGAAGGAATATACAAGGTCCGCAACGCAACCGCGGTTCCTGGAGCTACGAACTAAGCCATGCCAAAGCTGACGGTAGACGGAATAGAAGTGGAGGTTCCCCAGGGGGCGACCGTGCTCCAGGCCTGCGAGGCTGCGGGGAAGGAGATTCCGCGTTTCTGTTACCATGAGCGGCTGAGCATCGCCGGCAATTGCCGGATGTGCCTGGTCGAAGTGAAGCCGGGTCCGCCCAAGCCGCAGGCCAGTTGCGCGCTGCCGGCTGCCGACAATCAGGAAATCCGCACCGACAGCGCGATGGTGAAGGCAGCGCGCGAGGGCGTGATGGAATTCCTGCTGATCAACCATCCGCTCGATTGCCCGATTTGCGATCAGGGCGGCGAATGCGATCTGCAGGACCAGAGCCTGGCTTATGGCCGCGGGCACAGCCGCTATACCGAGAACAAGCGCGCCGTGACCGAAAAGTATATGGGTCCGATCATCAAGACGATCATGACCCGCTGCATCCAGTGCACGCGCTGCGTGCGCTTCGCCGAGGAAGTGGCCGGGGTGGAAGAGATCGGCGCGATCCATCGCGGCGAGGATATGCAGATCACGACCTATCTGGAGCACGCCTTCAAGAGCGAGCTTTCGGGCAATACGGTCGATCTCTGCCCGGTCGGCGCGCTGACGCATAAGCCGGTGGCGTTCGAGTATCGCCCGTGGGAACTGCGCAAGCATCTGAGCATCGACGTGATGGACGCCGTGGGCACCAACATTCGCCTCGACAGCCGCGGACGCCAGGTGATGCGCGTGCTTCCGCGGATCAACGAGGACGTCAACGAGGAATGGGCGCACGACAAGACGCGCTACCATGTCGACGGGCTGGTGCGGCGGCGGCTCGACCGCCCGTTCGTGCGCGTGAACGGAAAGCTGGTTGAGGCGAGCTGGGACGAGGCGTTCGACGCTATCGCCGCGGTCAATGCTGGATCGAGCGTCGCGGCGATTGCCGGCGATTTGCTTGATTGCGAGACGATGTATGCGGCCAAGGCGCTGCTACGCGGGCTCGGCTCCGATCTGATCGAGAGCCGCCAGACCGGCATGTCTTATGATGTGACCAATCTGGGCGCGGTGGCGTTCAACCCGACGATCGCGGGGGTCGAGGAGGCCGATGCGGTCCTGCTGGCCGGCACCAATCTCCGTTGGGAAGCGCCGCTGATCAACACGCGGGTGCGCAAGGCGATCAAGCGTGGCGCGAAGGTTTTTGCGATCGGGCCCGAGACCGAGCTGACTTACAAGGTCGAATGGCTCGGCAACGATCTCGGCATGCTCTCGAAGCTGCCCGAATCGCTCGCGCAGGCGATGGACAATGCCAAGCGGCCGATGGTCATCCTTGGCCCGGGTGCGCTGGCCGAAGGGCATGGCGCGGCGTTGGCCTTTGCCGCGAGTGAAAATCTGGTGCGGACGCTGGAGGACGGCACGGCCTGGAACGGCTTCGGCGTGATCCACACCGCCGCGGCGCGGATGGGGGCACTGATGCTCGGCTTCGCGCAGAAGGGTGGCATCGCCGACGTGGCTGCCGCGTCGCCGAAGCTGGCTTTCTTCCTGGGTGCGGACGAAGTGGATTTCGCCAAGTTCGCGGGCAGCTTCAAGGTGTTCGTCGGTCATCATGGCGACAAGGGCGCGCATCATGCCGATGTGATCCTGCCCTCGGCCACCTATGCCGAGAAGCATGGCACCTATGTGAACCTCGAAGGCCGCGTGCAGCGTGCCGATCGTGCAGTGTTCCCGCTGGGGGATGCGCGCGAAGATTGGGCGATCCTGCGGGCGCTGTCCGACAAGCTCGGGGCAACGCTGCCGTTCGACAGTTTCGACGAATTGCGCGCGGCGATGGCATCCGAAGTGCCCGAACTGGGGCAGGAGGGGCTCGTTTCCTACGCCTGGGCACCTCCGGCGCTGGCGGCCGCGGCGAACGGCGAGGTCTCCTATCCGATCGCTGATTTCTATCTGACCAACGCGATCTGCCGCGCCTCGCCGACGATGCAGCGCTGCTCGTCCGAGCTGGTCCACGGCCAGGATTATGCGGAGGCCGCCGAATGACCGCCTTCTTCCAGAATACCGTCGGACTGCCTTATGGCTGGGCCTGGTTCATCGCGACAATCGCCGGCATCCTGCTGATCGCGCTGCCGCTGATGCTGGCGGTGGCAATGGTGATCTATGCCGATCGCAAGATCTGGGCGGCGATGGCGCTGCGGCGCGGGCCCAATGTGGTCGGCCCCTTCGGCCTGCTGCAGAGCTTCGCCGACGGGTTGAAGGTGTTCCTCCAGGAAACGATCATCCCGTCGTCGGCGAACAAGGGGCTGTTCCTGCTGGCGCCGATCATCACCTTCACGGTGGCACTGATCGTCTGGGCGGTGATCCCGTTCCAGGCGGGCGTGGTGCTCGCGAACATCAATGTCGGGCTGCTATACATCCTCGCGGCGTCGTCGCTGGGTGTCTACGGCGTGATCATGTCGGGCTGGGCGTCCAACTCGAAATATCCCTTCTACTCCGCGCTACGTGCCGCCGCGCAAATGGTGTCCTACGAAGTCGCGATCGGCTTCGTGCTGATCTCGGTCGTACTGTGGGCAGGGAGCTTCAATCTCTCGATCATCGTCGAGGAGCAGCGCGGGCATGTCTTCGGGCTGCTGAATGGCTTCGGCTTCAACCCCTTGCTGTTCCCGATGTGGGTCGTGTTCCTGATCTCGTCGCTGGCGGAGACGGCACGCGCGCCGTTCGACTTGACCGAGGCGGAGTCCGAGCTCGTCGCCGGCTATCAGACCGAATATTCGTCGATGGCGTTCGCGCTGTTCTGGCTGGGCGAATATGCGAACGTGCTGCTGATGTGCACGCTCAACGCGGTGCTGTTCTGGGGCGGCTATCTGCCTCCGATCGACTGGGCGCCGCTATATTGGGTGCCGGGCATCATCTGGCTGTTCGCCAAGATCCTGTTCTTCTTCTTCGTGTTCAGCTGGATCAAGGCCACGGTGCCGCGCTACCGCTATGACCAGCTGATGCGGCTGGGCTGGAAAATCTTCCTGCCGCTCAGTCTCATCTTTGTCTTTCTGGTGTCCGGATATCTGATGCTCGATCGCGTGGGGTTGCCGGCATGATGCTCGCGGCAGCTATCCTTCCCCTTGCCGCTATGGGTGCGCAAGATCAGCTGCGCGAGCCCGGATTGGCCATTGATTGCGAGCTTCGTCCGCTCGATCCGTCCAACTCTTCGCAGGCAACTCCAAAGCCTGGCTCAAAAATCTCCAAGCTATACGTTTGGTACGGTCGGCTGCTTGCCGCTCGGAAGGAAACCCGCGGCAGCCCGATTGCGCTGATTGTCGATCGGGAAAATCTCCTCGTGGAGAGGGGGCAACAATACCAAGCGGCCGGCACATGGCCCAAGGCTTTTAGACTGACCTCTGGCCCGGCTTCGGCAAGGCGCGTGCTCCATGTGTTCGGGGAAAAGCCAGCGGCCGAAAATCCTGGCCGGTATCAAGCACTGTTCGCCAACAGCGACGTCACCCGCGCTCCCGCAAAGGCCACGTATAGCGTGCTGTTGACCGGTAGTTGCGCCGTGACGCCAGGCGTCCCGTACAGTGTCTATTGGGCCAAAAGGACCGTTCCATGAGTTTCGCCCAAATCGTCCGCTCCTACACGCTGTGGGAATTTCTCAAGGCGCACTGGCTGACCTTGCAATATTTCTTCAAGCCCAAGGCGACGATCAACTACCCGTACGAGAAGAACCCGATCAGCCCGCGTTTCCGCGGCGAGCACGCCTTGCGTCGCTATCCCAACGGCGAAGAACGCTGCATCGCGTGCAAACTGTGCGAAGCGGTGTGCCCGGCACTGGCGATCACGATCGAGGCAGAGCCGCGCGACGACGGCAGCCGCCGCACGACGCGCTACGACATCGACATGACCAAGTGCATCTATTGCGGGCTCTGCCAAGAGGCGTGCCCGGTGGACGCGATCGTCGAGGGGCCGAACTTCGAATTTTCGACCGAGACGCGCGAGGAGCTTATCTACAACAAGGATAAATTGCTCGCGAATGGCGATCGCTGGGAACGCGCACTCGCCGCCAACCTTGCCGCCGATGCACCGTACCGTTAAGCGCGCGGCAACAGTGGGACAGCCGATGATTCACGACTTGATCCTCCCCGGCACGGGGAGGAGGACCGCGACGCGAAGCGACGTGGTGGAGGGGGCTCTCCACCGGCGCACCGCTTGCGGCGCCCCCCCTCCACCAGCCTGCGGCTGGTCCCCCTCCCCGTGCCGGGGAGGATCGGCATGATCCAGGTCCTCGCCTTTTACCTGTTCGCAGCCGTCGTCCTGGCCTCGGGCGCGATGACGATTCTGTCGCGCAATCCGGTCCACTCGGTGATGTGGCTGATCCTGGCCTTTTTCAACGCGGCCGGGCTGATGATTCTCGCGGGCGCCGAGTTCATCGCGATGCTGCTGGTGATCGTCTATGTCGGCGCGGTCGCGGTGCTGTTCCTGTTCGTGGTGATGATGCTCAATATCGACTTCGCCGAGCTGCGCGCCGGCGTGATGCGCTATGCCGCGGTCGGGTTGGCGCTCGCCGTGGCGCTGGTGGCGGAAATCGTCATCGCGATCGGCGCGTGGAGCGCGGGCGGGATCGAGCTCGGTCGCCGCATCGCGCCGATCGATCCGGACGTGCCGAACATCGAGGCGATCGGTCGGCTGCTCTACACGCGCTACCTTTTCGTGTTCGAAGGCGCCGGGCTGGTGCTGTTGGTCGCAATGATCGGTGCGATCGTGCTGACCTATCGCCAGCGCAGCGATGTTCGGCCGCAGAATATCAGCCGCCAGATCAACCGCCGCTCGAAGGATGCGACCCGCAACGTGACGAACCAGGCATCGGGGCAAGGGGTCGAATTGTGATCGGCGTCACCCATTATCTTGTCGTCTCGGCGATCCTGTTCACGCTGGGGGTGCTCGGCATCTTCATGAACCGGAAGAACCTCATCGTTATCCTGATGGCGATCGAGCTGATCCTGCTCGCGGTGAACCTCAACTTCGTCGCCTTCTCGGCGGCGCTGGGCGATCTCGTCGGCCAGGTCTTCGCGATGTTCGTGCTGACCGTCGCCGCGGGTGAGGCCGCGATCGGGCTCGCCATCCTCGTCATCTACTTCCGCGGCCGCGGTACGATCTCGGTCGACGACGTCAATCGGATGAAGGGCTGATGCATCCAATCCTCTTCATCGTCTTCCTGCCGCTGCTCGCGGCGGTGGTCGCCGGCCTGTCCAACAAGGCGTTCGGATCGGTCTTCCCCAAAATCGTGACGACGGGCGCGTTGTTCGCCGCCTGCGCGCTCTCCTGGCCAATCTTCATCGACTATCTGCACGGCGGCGCCGAGGCGACCGTGGTGCCGGTATTCACCTGGTTCACCAGCGGCGACATGAGCGTCGCCTGGGCGCTGCGTGTCGACTCGCTTACGGCGGTGATGCTGGTCGTGGTCACCAGCGTCTCGGCGCTCGTCCACCTGTATAGCTGGGGCTATATGGACGAGGATCCGGATCAGCCGCGCTTCTTCGCGTACCTCTCGCTGTTCACCTTCGCGATGCTGATGCTCGTGACCGCCGACAACCTCGTCCAGATGTTCTTCGGCTGGGAAGGGGTCGGGCTCGCTTCCTATCTGCTGATCGGCTTCTGGTTCCGCAAGCCGAGTGCGAACGCCGCGGCGATCAAGGCGTTCGTGGTCAACCGCGTGGGCGATCTGGGCTTCATGCTCGGCATCTTCGCGACCTATCTGGTGTTCGGGACGATCTCGATCCCCGCGATCCTCGAGGCTGCGCCCAATATGGCCGGCTCGACGATCGGCTTCCTGGGGATGCGCGCCGATACGATGACGGTGATCTGCCTGCTGCTGTTCCTGGGCGCGATGGGCAAATCGGCGCAGCTCGGCCTCCACACCTGGTTGCCCGATGCGATGGAGGGCCCGACGCCCGTCTCCGCGCTGATCCATGCCGCGACGATGGTCACCGCCGGCGTGTTCATGGTCTGCCGCCTGTCGCCGATGTTCGAGACGAGCGCGGTGGCCCTGGGCGTAGTGACCTTCGTCGGCGCCGCGACCTGCCTGTTCGCCGCGACGGTCGGCACGGTGCAGACCGACATCAAGCGCGTGATCGCTTATTCGACCTGCTCGCAGCTGGGCTACATGTTCTTCGCGGCCGGCGTCGGCGCGTATGGCGCGGCGATGTTCCACCTCTTCACGCATGCCTTCTTCAAGGCGCTGCTGTTCCTCGGCGCCGGCTCGGTGATCCACGCGATGCACCATGAGCAGGACATGCGCTTCTATGGCGGCCTTCGAAAGCATATCCCGATCACCTTCTGGGCGATGATGGCGGGCACGCTGGCGATCACCGGCGTGGGGCTGCCCGCGGTATTCGGCAATCATCTGGCGATCGGCTTTGCCGGCTTCCATTCGAAGGATGCGATCATCGAGGCCGCTTGGGCTGCCGGCGTGCCGAGCGCCTTCTGGGTCGGGGTGTTCGTGGCGCTGCTGACGAGCTTCTATTCGTGGCGCGTCATTTTCCTGACCTTCTACGGCACGCCGCGCTGGGCAGGCTCCGAGCATATCCAGCATGCCGTCCACGATGCCCACGGGCATCATGACGATCATCCCGCGGAGGAAGATGCCGGCCACGATCCCCATGCGCACGATCACGCGCCGGCAACCGGCACGGCGGGCTATCATCCGCACGAGAGCCCGTTCGCGATGCTGATCCCGCTGATCCTGCTGACGATCGGTGCGATTGCCGCCGGATTCGTCTTCCACGGCTTCTTCATCGAAGCGGAGGAGGGCGCGCATTTCTGGAACGGCGCGATCGCCTTCGACACGCATCTGATGCATGCGATGCATGAAGTGCCGACCTGGGTGAAGCTCTCTGCGACGGTGGCGATGCTCAGCGGGCTGCTGATCGGCTGGCTGGCTTACATTCGCTCGCCAAGCTTCCCGGCGAAGGTCGCCGCGCAGTTCAACGTCATCTACGTCTTCCTGCTCAACAAATGGTATTTCGACGAGCTCTACAATTTCCTGTTCGTGAAGCCGGCGTTTGCGATCGGCCGCATCTTCTGGAAGGCGGGCGACGAGAAGACCATCGACCGCTTTGGTCCGAACGGGCTCGCCAAAGTCGTCCAGTGGGGCGGCGTCGGCGCTGCCCGGCTGCAATCGGGATATTTGTATACCTATGCCTTCATCATGCTGATCGGGCTTACCGCCGCGCTCACCTGGGTCATCACGCGGTGATCGGGCAATGAACGGCTTTCCCATCCTTTCGCTCATGCTCGCCGTGCCCGCATTGGCGGCGGTGGCATGCCTGTTCGTCGGCGCGCAGTCGGCGCGCTGGATCGCGCTGATCGCGACGCTGATCGATTTCGTCCTGGGTATATTGCTCTGGGTCAATTTCGACATGAGCGCGGGCGCCGCGCAGTGGCAGTTCGTCGAGTTCGCGGCCTTGTTCGGCAAGCCCGAGGGCGTGAGCTTCGCCTGGGCGCTGGGCATCGACGGCTATGCGCTGATGCTGATCATGCTCAGCGTGTTCCTGATGCCGATCTGCATCGGCGCGAGCTGGGAAGCGATCCAGAAGCGCGTGCCCGAATATATGGTGGCATTCCTGCTGACCGAAGTGCTGATGATCGGCACCTTCGCGGCGCAGGACATGTTCCTCTTCTACATCTTCTTCGAAGCCGGCCTGATCCCGATGTTCCTGATCATCGGCATCTGGGGCGGCGCGAACCGGATTTACGCGAGCTACAAATTCTTCCTCTACACGCTGCTGGGCAGCCTCGTGATGCTGATCGCGATGCTCTACATGGCGATGGACGCCGGCACGTCGAGCATCCCTGCGTTGATGGAGCATGACTTCCCGGTCGGCGTGCAGACCTGGCTGTGGCTCGCCTTCTTCGCTTCGTTCGCAGTCAAGATGCCGATGTGGCCGGTCCACACCTGGCTCCCCGACGCGCACGTGCAGGCGCCGACCGCGGGCTCGGTGATCCTGGCGGGCGTGCTGCTGAAGCTGGGCGGCTATGGCTTCCTGCGCTTCTCGCTGCCGATGTTCCCCGAAGCTTCGGCGCAGTTCATGTGGCTGGTGTTCCTGCTCTCGGGCATCGCGGTGGTCTATACGTCGCTGGTCGCCTTGGTGCAGAGCGACATGAAGAAGCTGATCGCTTATTCCTCGGTCGCGCATATGGCGATCGTGACGATGGGCCTGTTCGCGTTCAACGCGCAGGGCATTGACGGCGCCATGATGGTTATGCTGGGCCACGGCCTGGTTTCGGGCGCGTTGTTCCTGTGCGTCGGCGTGATCTACGATCGGCTGCACACCCGCGAGATCGACCGCTACGGCGGGCTTGCGATCAACATGCCTCGTTATGCCCTGCTGTTCCTGCTCTTCACGATGGCCTCGGTCGGGCTTCCCGGCACGAGCAACTTCATCGGCGAGTTCCTGGGACTTGCAGGCGTCTATAAAGTCTCGACCTTAACTGCTTTGGTAGGCACCACCGGCATCATCCTGGGTGCGGCTTATATGCTGTACTTGTACCGCCGCGTTGTGTTCGGCGAACTGACCAAGGATGACGTGAAGGCGATGCCCGATCTGTCGCTCCGCGAGATCGCGCTGTTGGGCCCGATCGCCGCAGTCGTATTGTGGATGGGCGTTTATCCCGAGAGCTTCCTGAAGCCGATGCGTCCGGATACCGCACGCCTGGTCGAACGCCTGTCGCGCGCGGCGCCTCCGGGTGACTCGCAGCCGACCGCCGGCAAGCCCGCTGCCGCCCCTGCGCATGTCGAAGGCCATGCCGCTCCCGCTGAAGCCGCACAGGGGGGTGCGCACTGATGTCCTATTCTACTCAATTGTTGATGATCCTCCCTGAGATCGTGCTGTCGCTCGGCGCCATAGCGCTGATGCTGGTTGCGGCATGGGGTGGCCAGGCGTCGACCAACCTTGTCAGCTGGACTGCGGTTGCAGTTCTGATCGGTGCCGGGATCGCGTTGATCGGGCCGGCATCGGCGGGCGGTGAGGCATTCGACGGGCTGTACCGCGCCGATATGTTCGCAGCCTTCTGCAAGGTGCTGATCTTCTTCGCCGCCGCTGTTGCGATCCTGATCGCACCGCGCTTCTTCCAGCAGACCTCGGGCGACGACCTGCGCCCCGAATATCCGGTGCTGATCCTGCTCTCGACCGTGGGCATGGGGATGATGGTATCCGCCGGCGACCTGATGAGCCTCTATGTCGGCCTCGAGCTGCAGAGCCTCTCGGCCTACATCCTCGCCAGCTTTATGCGGCGCGATACGCGCTCGGCCGAGGCGGGGCTCAAATATTTCGTGCTGGGCGCGCTGGCGTCGGGCATCCTCCTCTATGGCATCAGCCTGGTCTATGGCTTCTCGGGCACGACGATGTTCACCGATATCGCCACGGCCTATGCGGGCGGCGAGCGTTCGATGGGGCTGTTGTTCGGGCTGGTGTTCGTGTTCGCCGGGCTTGCCTTCAAGATGAGCGCAGTGCCGTTCCACATGTGGACGCCCGACGTCTATGAAGGCGCACCGACCCCGGTGACGGCCTTCTTCGCCTCGGCCCCCAAGGTTGCGGCGATAGCGCTGGCGATGCGCGTGGCAATCGAGGCGATGGGGCCGGCGCTGCAGGACTGGCGCCAGATCGTAGTCTTCGCGGCGCTGGCGTCGATCCTGCTCGGGGCGGTCGCGGCGATCGGGCAGAGCAATATCAAGCGGCTGCTGGCTTATTCGTCGATCAACAATGTCGGCTTCGCACTGATCGGCCTCGCCGCCGGCACCGAGCAGGGCGTGGCGGGCGTGCTCGTCTACCTGACCATCTATGTGGTGATGACGCTGGGATCGTTCCTGGTGGTGCTGCAGATGCGGGGCGCCGATGGCCAGCCGGTAGAGACGATTGCGAGCCTTGCTGGCATGTCGCGCACGCGGCCTGGTCTCGCGCTGGCGCTGGCGATGTTCATGTTCAGCCTTGCGGGGATTCCGCCCTTGTTCGGCTTCTATGCAAAGTTCGCGGTGTTCGAGGCGGCGGTCGCGGCGGGGCTGTTCCCGCTGGCGGTGGTCGGCATCGCGGCGTCGGCGATCGGGGCCTATTATTATCTCAAGATCGTCAAGACGATGTATTTCGACGAGCCGGCACCGGCCTTTTCGGGGCGGACCGACATGGTTGAGGGCGGGCTTATCGTCGCGGCGGCGGTGTTCGTGTCGCCGCTCGGCTATGCGCTGATCCCGCTGCTGGGCGGCTGGACGACGCTGGCGGCGCGGTCGATCTTCTGAGCGTGACGATCCGGACCGTCGCCGAGACGGGATCGACCAATGCCGATGTGCTGGAACTGGCGCGCGGCGGTGCGGCCGAGGGGCTGTGGCTGCGCGCCGAGCGGCAGACGTCCGGGCGCGGGCGGCAGGGGCGGGCGTGGGTCTCGCCGGTCGGTAATTTGTACGTTTCGACGCTGGTTCGGCTGCGGCCGAGCGATCCAGCTGCTGCCACGCTGGCGCTGGTGGCGGCGGTGGCGCTGGAGGAGTCTGTTTCCACGTTCCTGTTCCCCGGCGAAGGTCGGGGCTCGACATCGGGCAGCTCGCAACTGGGCCCCGGCCTTCGCCGGGGTGACGTTCAGTTGAAGTGGCCGAATGACCTGCTTGTCGGCAGCGCGAAGATCTCTGGAATCCTGCTCGAGCGTGCGGACGACGCAGTGGTGATCGGCTTTGGGGTCAACATCGCGCACAAGCCTGATGGGCTCGATCGCGTCGCGACAAGCATGGCGGAACATGGCGTGACGCCTGACCCCGATCTCTTCGCTGAAACGCAGGCCGAGGCATTCGAGCGCTGGCTCTCCCGCTGGCGGGGCGAAGGGTTGGGGCCGGTGCGCGAACGCTGGCTGGCGCGCGCGCATCCCAAGGGGACCGCGCTTACTGCCCGGCTGGCGGACGGCAGCACTATCGATGGTCTGTTCGACGGGCTCGATTCGGGCGGCGCGCTCATCCTGCGCTTGGCCGATGGCACGGCGCGTGTCATTCACGCCGCCGACGTGTTCCTGCTCTAGGGGAGAGGCCGATGCTGCTCGCGATCGACGCCGGCAACACCAATGTCGTGTTCGCATTGCTGGACGAGGGCAGGATCCGCGCGCGCTGGCGGATCGCGACCGATCCACGGCGCACGGCGGACGAATATGCGGTGTGGCTGAGCCAGTTGCTGAGCCTGGAGGGCTATGATCGCTCGGCGGTGAGTGGGGTGATCATCGCGACGGTGGTGCCGCGCGCGCTGCACAATCTGCAGGTGCTGAGCCAGAAGTATTTCAAGACCGAAGCGCTGATCGCGGGTCAGGCGGGGGCGGAGTGGGGCATCCATCTCGACGTAGAGGAGCCCCAGAATCTAGGGGCCGATCGGGCGCTCAACGTCATCGCCGCGCATGCCCGTCACCCCGGCGACCTGATCGTGATCGATTTCGGCACCGCGACGACCTTTGATGTGGTAGACTATAGCGGAGCCTATAAAGGCGGGATCATCGCGCCGGGCATCAATCTGTCGCTCGATGCGTTGGTGACTGCAGCGGCGAAGCTGCCGCGCATTGCAATTTCCGCCCCGCAGACGGCCAGCGTGATTGGCCGCAATACCGTCGATCAGATGCATATCGGCATCTATTGGGGCTATGTGGCGATGATCGAGGGGCTGGTGGCGCGGCTGAAGGACGAAGTAGGCCGACCGCTCAAGGTGATCGCGACGGGCGGGCTGGCGATATTGTTCGAGGAACGAACCGACGTCTTCGACGCGATCGAACCCGATTTGACGATACAAGGGTTGGCGATGCTGTGGGAACGCAGCCGTTGACCGCATTTCCAAGGAAACGAAGTGAAACCCGGTAAAGAACTACTATTCCTCGCGCTCGGCGGCTCGGGCGAGATTGGCATGAACGTCAATCTCTACGGCACGCAGGGCAAGTGGCTGATGGTCGATTGCGGCATCACCTTTGGCGACGCCGATTATCCGGGCGTCGACGTGATCCTGCCCGACCTGCAGTTCATCGAAGAACGGCTCGACGATCTGGTTGGCATCGTGCTGACGCATGGCCATGAGGACCATATCGGTGCGCTGCCCTATCTCGCCGCCGATCTGGGCGTGCCGCTTTACGCCACGCCGTTCACGGCGGGGCTGATCCGCGGCAAGCTGGAGGAAGAGGGCAATGACGATCGCATCACCCTGAAGATGATTCAGGAAGGCGAGGCGTTTCGCGTCGGGCCCTTCGGGATTACTTACGTGCCGCTCGCACACTCGATCCCCGAGGCCAATGCGCTGCTGATCGAGACGCCCTATGGCAAGATCTTCCACACTGGCGACTGGAAGCTGGACCCGGCGCCTTCGCTGGGTGGTGCTTCGACCGCTGAGGAGCTGAGCGCGATCGGTGACGAGGGCGTGCTCGCGCTGGTCTGTGATTCGACCAACGTGTTCAATCCCGAGGCTTCGGGGTCGGAGGCGGATGTGCGCGAGGGGCTTCGCGAGGTCATCGCCGCCGCCAAGGGCCGAGTGATGGTAACGACCTTCGCGTCCAACGCGATCCGGCTGCAGACGCTGGGCGAAGTGGCGCGCGACTCGGGGCGCGAGCTTTGCGTGGCGGGGCGCTCGCTCGATCGGATCATCCGCGTCGCCAAGGCGACCGGCTATCTGCGCGACCTTCCCGACACGATCGATTTCGACACGGCGATGACGCTGCCGCCGTCGCGCGTACTGATCGTCGCGACCGGCGGGCAGGGCGAGCCTCGCGCGGCGCTGGCCCGCGTTGCCGAGGGCAGCCATGTCATCAAGCTCGGTAAGGGCGATACCGTCGTCTTTTCCTCGCGCCAGATCCCCGGCAATGAAGTCGCGATCGGGCGGATCATGAACAAGCTCGCCAAGAGCGACGTCTCGATCGTCACCGAGCGGCAGGCGTTCATCCACGTCTCGGGCCATCCCGGGCGTCCCGAGCTTGCGTCGATGTATGGCTGGATCCGGCCCGATATCCTGGTCCCGGTGCATGGCGAGACCCGGCATCTGCACGAACATCGCCGCTTCGGGCTCGAGCAGGGCATCCCGACGGCGCTGGTCCAGGAGAATGGCGAAGTCTGGCGGCTTGCTCCGGGCGCACCGCAGCGCATCGCCGAGGCGCCGACCGGACGGCTGGTGCTCGACGGCGATGTGATTCTTCCCGCCGATGGATCGACGATCAACGAACGGCGGCGCCTCGCGCTCTACGGCCAGGTTTCGGTGGCGGTGGCGATCCGCGGCGGCCGGTTGGCGGGATCGCCGGTCGTGCGGGTCCAGGGCATACCCGTGGAAGAGGATCGCGACGAGTTTCTCGATGAAGCGGCAAGCGCGGCGGCGGCGGCGGTCAAGAAGGACGGGCGTAACATGGACAAGCTGCGCGAGGCGGTGCGGCTCGCGGTACGCCGCGTGGCGACCCGCTTCACGGGCAAGAAGCCGATCGTCGACGTGTTGATCGTGGAAATCTGAGATGCGCTGGCAATCGATCCTTGCCATCTACATCCTGTTCTGGGCCTTTTCGGTGTTCCTGGTGCTGCCCTTCGGGGTGCGCACTTCGCAGGAGGCGGGGGCCGAGCTGGTCCCCGGCCAGGCCGAAAGCGCCCCTCACGGCTTCAGCGCGCGTCGTGTCGTCATTCGAACAACGATCGTGGCGACGGTGCTCTTCCTAATTTTTTATCTGAACTATGTGTTCGGTTGGGTGACGACCGAGATGCTGGACTGGGTGCGCTGACCTCGTCCGTCATCCTGGCGAAAGCCGGGATGACGGGTTGAAGCTTCAGGTCCGCAGTCGCTCGATCGCCTGCGCCAGCGCGACGTAGAGCTTACCCATGTCCGACGAAAGCAAGGTCACGCCCAGCGGCGATCCGTCGCGGAGCGCGAGGATCTGGCGTAGCATAGCCTCGAAATCGTGGATGTAGCGATTGACGTTGACGCGGAACGGATCATCCTCGTCATAGAGTCGGGCGATCTCGCGGGTGTCGCCGGGTTCGAGCAGGCGCACAGCGCGGCGCGTGAAGACGCCGCGATCGCCCTTCAGATAAGCGGCCCAGCTGCTGTCGGTGACTTCGGTCGAAAAGGCCTTGGCGATGTCGATCGAGGCGGAGTTGAGCGCCTCGATCAGCAGGGAGGTGCGACGTGCGAAATTGTCGGTATCGGCCTTTTCGCGCTCGGCGCGACCCGCGTCGATCCGCGCCTCGACCTCGCCGGTGGTTTCGGCGAGGACGAGCATCTGCTCGGTGAGCCGTTCGGAGGCGCGTGCCGCGGCGGTCACCGCGGCCTCGGTGATCTCGGCGAGCTCTGTCATCTGGCGACGAACCGAATTGTCGATCGCACGCTTGAGCGCGGTGCTGCTGGCTTCCTCGAGCGCGCGGGTGGCGCCGGGGACAATCGAGGCCAGCGTTTCGCGCGAATGGTCCGCGGCGGCGTTGGCCGTTTCGCGGACGCGGACCAGGGCCTCGACCAGCTGGGGCGCGGCGGTTTCGGCGAACCGGCGGGTGGTGGCGATCGTGTCGTCGACGATCGCGCCGAGATTTGCGGCCTGCTCGCCGCCGCTGGTGAGCGTCTCCAACAGTGATGCCTGCGTCTTGGCCAGCGTATCGCGCTGTTGCGCGACGACGTCGGCAATCGCCTCGATGGCGTCATGAGTGCTCTCGGCGGCAGTGACCAAGGCAAGCAGCTCGGGCTTGGCGCCGGAGACGATCGTGCGGCTCGCGGTGATCCGCGTATCGAGCCGTTCCAGCGCTTCGGGCAATGTCTCATCGATCTCGCGCGCCGATGCGTCGAGTGCGGTGAGCAGTTCCTCGGACGTGCCGATCACCTTGTGCGCGAGCGAGTCGCCGGTGCGCAGGGCTTCCGACATCGCATCTACCGACCCGTGCAACGCGCTGATCGAGGCGGCGAGCGACTGCGTGCGATCCGAACCCGAGGCGTGGAGCACCTGCAGCTCGCGGTCCAGGCGATCGACGCCTGCGTAAATCCCCGCGAACATCGCGTCGCCACGGCCCTGCTCCTCGCCGAGCCGAACGCCGATCCGGCCGATCGATTCCTCGATCGAGACGATGCGCTCGCCGAGCGCCTCTGCACTGTCGCGGCCGGCGCGGTCGAGAGCGGCCTGGTTTGCGCTGAGCATCGCCAGAATCGCTTCGCCTTGCGCGGCGATGCCCGAGCGTGCCTGGTCGACGGCGTGCGCGGCGCGATCAAGGACGTTGTCGACTGCAATCGACATCTCGCCGGTGACCTGTTCGAGCCGCGCGCCGGCGGTCTCGCTGGTGGCCTCCATCCGCGCGATGTGCGCCGCAAGCCTCTCCGCTGCGCCGCCGGCGATCTGGTCCGCCTCGCGACCCCGTTCTGCGAGCGCGGTCAGCTGCGTATCAAGCGACGCGGCTCGCTGACTGGCGAGAAGGCCGGCATCGTCGACTCGCTCGGCAAGGCCGCGCATCTCCTCATGCGCCTTGGGAAGCGAAGACAGGACGATTTCGACTCGCCGCTCCGCCTCCGACGCGGCATCCCCCAGCGTGCGGGTGCTCGCGTCCAGGCTGCGCGCCTGCTGGCTGACGGTGGTCGACACCGTTTCGATCCGCTCGACCGCGCGATCGCCCATTGCCATCAGGACGGTCGTCTGATCGGCGAGGAAATGGCGGTTCTCGTCCACCTTGCGGGCGAGTGCGGCGATCACGCGCTCGAGCGAGTCGGCCTCGGCGCGCATCGCGCGTGCGGTGGCCCCGAAGCGCTGCGCTTCGGCTCGGCTGGTGCGCAGCGCGAGCAAGTAGAGAATCGCGATGAGGGCAGGGGGCACACACAGTGCGGCGATCAGCTGGATCAACGCGAGCGGGGCTAGCCCCGCCTGAAGCGAGGGCAAAGCTAGCCAGGTCATTCCGCCGAACCAAGCGGTGACCGCCAGCCAGGCCGCGGCGGGAAGGAGCCACCGCCAGCTGCGACTCGGCTCTTCCCCCACTTCCTCCTCGATGAACATGGTCTCGTCGCGACGCGGCACTGCCGCCTCCGACAAGATGAAGTCCCCGTCGCCAGCCGCTTGCGCGTCATTGGCGAATTGCGCTGGTTTGCCCCCAATCATGGCGCGTATTTACCACATTATCCTCGCGCACCACCATAGGGCCTATACGAAGGATTAAGCCTGTTCGAAGTAGAGGTCGGCCATGGCTTATGATCCCGGTGCAATCGATGCGACGCTGGCGGCGGCGGTGGGCGACGAACCCCAGCTGATCGCGGAGTTGCGCGAGGCGTTTCTCGATGGCGTGAAGCGCTGCGTCGATGCGATGAACGGCGCCGACAGCCCCGACGGCTGGGCGTCGGCAGCACTGCGCCTGAAGGGGCTGGCGGCAAGCTTCGGCGCCGTGCGACTGATGGCGCTGGCGTCCGAAGCCGCAAGCGGGGCACCGCATGACGGCGGAGTTCTGCGGCGCCTGCAGCGGGCGATCGAACGACTCTGATTGCCGTTCAGCTTCCAGACAGGTTCAGGTGTGTTAGTCATATGGCTCACCGGGTGAGGAACCGCGCGTGCGAAATCATTTGACCAGCTGGATATTCGGGGCGGCACTCGGGACTTTGGTGGCCGCCAGCGGTGCCGCCGCGCAGGACCTGAAACCGGAAGACCCCATCGTGGTGACCGGTCAGCCCGAAATCCCCCGCGCCCAGGCCAAGCAGTTCATCCGCGAAGTGATGACCACGGTAGAAGGCCAGTTCGCGCGCTTTCGCGAGCCGGTCTGCCCGACGATGGTCGGGATCGGAGACGAATATGGTGCGATCGTCTCGAAGCGCATCCGCCTGATGGCCCAGGAGGCCGGGATACCGATTGGCGGCGAGAAGTGTGCGCCGAACATCATCATCATCGTCGCAGCCGATGCGGACAGGCTTGTGAAGGACATGCGGAACACGCTGCCCACCATCTTTGCCGGAACCAGCCCGAAGGAAATGAAGCGCGCGCTGCGAAGCGGGCCGGTGCATGTCTGGAGCGCCGTCGAGGTGCGCAATGAGGACGGCCAGGGGATTAGCTCGGGCGGCCTCGACGGTCGTTCGATGAATGGGGGTGTGCTGCAGGTGAGGACGGCGTCGATGCTCGAGCTATCGAGCCAGCAGGCAACCGTTCAATCGGTGATCGTGATCGATGACGACGCGATGCTCGGCAAGACGCTTGCCCAGCTGGGCGACTATGTCGCAATGCGGACACTCGCAAGCGCGCGGCCCCCCAAAGCGGGTCTGCCGGCGGATACGATCCTGACGCTGTTCGATCCGACGACGGCGTCGCCCGCCGGCGCGACGCAGATCGACCGATCCTATCTCAAGGGACTTTATCAGAGTCGCCCGACGGGGCGCGGCTCGTCGCAGGCAAATACGATCGCCCGGACGATCAGCAACGATTCGCGGGAGCGCGTGGGACTCGAATGAGCGCCTAACGCTTGCGGCTCAGCTCGCGCATCGCTTCGTCGAGGCCGGCGAGAGTGAGCGGGTACATCCGGTCGTGCATCAGCTCGCGGATGATCCGGATCGACTGGGTATATCCCCAATGCGCTTCCGGCAGGACGTTGAGCCAGACCGCGGCGGGATAGGTGTTTACCAGCCGCTGCATCCAGACCCCGCCCGGGTCTTCGTTGAAATGCTCGACCGAACCGCCCGGGTGGCTGATTTCGTACGTGCTCATCGACGCATCGCCGACGAAGATCAGCTTGTAATCATGGCCATATTTATGGAGGATGTCCCACATCGGCGTCCGCTCGGTGAGGCGGCGGCGGTTGTCCTTCCAAACGCCTTCATACGGGCAATTGTGGAAGTAGAAGAATTCGAGATTCTTGAATTCGCTGGTCGCCGCCGAGAAGAGTTCCTCGCAAAGCTTGACGAAGGGGTCCATCGATCCGCCAACGTCGAGGAAGAGCAGCAGCTTGACGGCATTGTGCCGCTCGGGGCGCATGCGGATGTCGAGCCATCCCTGGCGCGCGGTGCCGTCGATCGTGCCGTCGATGTCGAGTTCGTCGGCGGCGCCTTCGCGGGCGAAGCGGCGCAGCCGGCGTAGCGCCACCTTGATGTTGCGGGTGCCCAGCTCGCGGCTGTTGTCGAGATTCTTGTACTCGCGGCCTTCCCACACCTTCAGCGCGCGGCCGTGCTTCGATTCGCCGCCGATGCGGACGCCTTCGGGATTGTAGCCGCCATTGCCGAAGGGCGAGGTGCCGCCGGTGCCGATCCACTTGCTCCCGCCCTGATGGCGTTCCTGCTGCTCGGCGAGCCGCTGCTTGAGCGTCTCCATGATCTCGTCCCATGAGCCGAGCGATTCGATCCGGGCCATCTCCTCGGGCGTGAGGAATTTCTCGGCGACTGCCTTGAGCCAATCTTCGGGGATGTCGGCGGGAGCGACGCCGTAGGAGGTGGAAATGCCCTTGAAGACCTTGGCGAAGACCTGGTCGAAACGGTCGAGCAGGCCCTCATCCTTCACGAAGGTGGCGCGGGCGAGATAGTAAAAGGCTTCGGGGGTTCGCTCGATGACTTCGCGGTCAAGCGCCTCGAGCAGGACCAGATGCTCCTTCAGGCTAGCCTGAATGCCCGCAGCGCGCAGCTCGTCGAGGAAGGAGAAGAACATGCGCCCTCTTAGGGCTGGCGTTGATACAGCGTCCAGTGGGTGCCCGACATGCCGTGCGCATGGGCCGCGGCGATCGGCACGAAGCGGGTGCCGCAGAGGGGGATCTGCTCGGGCGGCTCTTCGCCCCTGAAGCGATCGGCCAGGAAGAATCGCGCGCCCGTGCAATCAGAAAGCCGAATCTTCAACGGGTAGTCGGCGGCACCCGCCGCGACCTGGAGCGTGGCGATGCTGGGCGCACGGTCGATCAGCAGGAGGGCGCCTTGCGGTGCGCGCGCCTGCATCGCGCGAATCGCTGCGCCGATATCGCCGCGACGGTTGATCGCGAGATCGACATCGCACACCAGGCTTGCGGCGGCGATCGCGGCGAGCGCGCCTCCACTAAGCCAGCGCTTCCACCCGCCGGCGCGCCAGCCCAGCCAGATGAACTCCGCTACCAGGATCAGCAGCGCGATCCCGACGAGCAGATAATAACGCGGGTGCGCGACATTGCCCACTCGTAGCAAAACCAGCGCTAGCGGGAAGCCGAGGATCGCCAGGCGGTGGAACGCGATGCGCGACACGCCGGCCGAAGGTGCGAGCACGATCAATATCGGGATCGCAGCGAACCACCAGACGCCGACGATCGGAAATCCGAGGCTGTACTGGACCATTTCCGATACGCCATGGAGCAAGGCGATCGTCCGGTATGGATCGTAGGCGCCGATCCTGAAACCACCATGCGCCGCGGCGGCACCGGCGATGATCGACGCGACCAGCACGAGCGCGATCACCGATGGAAGCAACAGCCGGATCGTGTCGACGAGCGCGGGCTTGAGCGCGCTGCGCTTCCACAGCGTGAAAAACACCCAGCCGCTGATTGCACAGAAGCCGAAGACCATGATCAGCTGTGAAAAGGCGCCGAGGAAGAAGGTTATCGCCAGTGCGAGAGCCGGGCTGCGCTCTGCGTCGCCTGCCAGCCAACGGTCGACCAGGAGAATCGCGGTCAGCAAGGCGAGCGACATGGGCGCGTAGCCCCGCGCCTCCGAGCCGAAGGTCACGAGGACGGGCGAGACGGCGAAAAGCAAGGCGGTGATCACCGCGAGCGATGGGCTGCGTCGGGCACCGATCAGCGCTGCGACTAGGATCGCGGCAGTCCCGGTGACGATCGACAACGCACGGGCGAGCGGCGGAGGCGAATCGAAGCCGACCCACTGGAGCCACAGCGAGGTCAGATGGTGGTTGTTGTCGTGGTTGATATTGAGGAACACGCCCAGCGGGGTGCCCGCTTCGTGCGCGTGCTTGGCGGACCATGCCTCGTCGAGCCACAGCGCGCCCTGCGCCCCGGCGATTCGCAGCGCGAAGCCGAGCAGCACGACTGCCGCGAGCAGCCATCCTATCCGCCTGTCGAGGCTGCCCCCCTGCATGCGAACCTAATGCGTCAGTGGCGGGGTACGTACAAGTCAGCGTGCATAGGCATCGATCAGCGAGCCGACATAATCGGGTTTCTTGCTCGTCAGCTCAGGCGATGGCTTGGCGGTGCGGACCTGCTTGCTAGCGTCCGGATCGGGCGTTCCATAGATGAAGCCGTGCGCCGGATAGATCGAGCCGCCGAGCCCGTCGGTGTCGCGATACCAGACCTTGACCTGGCTCCAGTCGCCGCGCGGCGAGACGTCGAACAGAGTGACGTCCTGCTCCGGGCGGCCGCGCTTGCCGTCGAAGCGGGACCAATTGGCATGGGTGACCATCAGCACGCGCTTTTCGACGATCCGGCTTACCACCGCCACATGGCCGAGCGGCAGCTTCGCGCTCTTGGCGAAAGCCAGCACAGCGCCGACGCGGGGCTTCTGCCCGCGCTGATAGCGGCCATCTGCCTGCGCCCACCAGGTCCAGGCGTCGCCATAGATCTGGATGCCCGAGGCGGCACGCGCGAAGGGTACGCACTGGCCGACATAATCGAGGAGCGATTGCGCCTGCGCGGGGACGGCCGACAAAGAGGCGGCGGCGAGCAGGACAGTGAACGCAAGACAACGCATATCCGGGTACCCTTAGAGATACCCCCCCGACCATCCGGTATCGGGAAGCGGTCAAAATCGCGTTAACTGCTTTCGGCTCCTCGCGGCAAATGGCGTCGATTCAGACGATCGGCGGCGGTGGCGGTTGGCGCGCAAATTGTTCGAGCTGGGGGTCTATCACCGCCCAGGCAGGCGCGTCTTCGGTCCAGATCGCGATTTGCGGGGACAGGTCATGGGGCGTGTCGAGAAAGCCGAGCCGAAGGGTGCGGAATTGAGGGCGCGCCGAGGATTGGCCCATCACCGGCGTGCCGCATGCACCACAGAAGCTCTGGGTGAGCGTGTTGCCGCTTGCGGCAACATAGGATCTGGTAGCGAGCTCGCCTTCGATCGTGATCACGCCGGTGGCGAACATCGCATTGTTGGTCGGCGAGCCGGCCGCGATCTGCTGGCATTGGCGACACCAGCATTGACGCACGGCCTGTGCTTCTCCGTCGATCGTAGCAGTAACCGCCCCGCAGGCGCAGCGACCGGTGTAGCGGCTCACTTGACCTGCCGCCGGCTCATGAATGCGAGGCGTTCGAACAGCATCACATCCTGCTCATTCTTGAGCAATGCGCCGTGGAGCGGGGGGATCGCCTTGCTCGGGTCCTTCGACTGGAGCACTTCGAGCGGCATTTCCTCGTGGAGGAGCAGCTTGAGCCAGTCGAGCAATTCGCTTGTCGAGGGCTTTTTCTTGAGACCCGGAACGTCCCGAATCTCGTAGAAGATGTCCATCGCCTTGCCGACCAGGATCTTCTGGATGCGGGGGAAGTGGACGTCGATGATCGCCTGCATCGTATCGCGGTCGGGGAACTTGATATAATGGAAGAAGCAGCGACGCAGGAACGCGTCGGGCAGCTCCTTCTCGTTGTTGGAGGTGATAACCACGATCGGCCGCTCGGCGGCGCGCACCGTCTGGCCGGTCTCATAAACATGGAATTCCATGCGATCGAGCTCCTGTAGCAGATCGTTGGGGAATTCGATGTCTGCCTTGTCGATCTCGTCGATCAGCAACACCGGCACTTCGGGGGCGGTGAACGCCTCCCACAGCTTGCCCTTGCGGATATAGTTGGCGATGTCGTGGACGCGTTCGTCGCCGAGCTGGCCGTCGCGAAGGCGGGCGACCGCATCATATTCGTAGAGGCCCTGCTGCGCCTTGGTGGTCGATTTGACGTTCCACTCGATCAGCGGCGCGCCGACGGCCTTGGCGATCTCATAGGCCAGCACGGTCTTGCCGGTGCCGGGCTCGCCCTTGACGAGCAAGGGGCGGCGGAGAGTGACGGCCGCGTTCACGGCGACCTTGAGGTCCTCCGTCGCGACATAGCTTTGGGTGCCTTGGAAACGCATGGCTCCGGGTTAGCGGGCCGTGCGGCTAACGCAAGCTCAGTGGATGCCCCTTGCGCTCGCGCGAGCTTCGAGCAGATCCCACAGCCCGCGATGCTGCGCGAAGACCTGTTGCGCGCCGAACAGCATCGCCCGCTCCATCGACCCCTGGCGCGCCAGCGCGTCGACGACGCTGACCGTCTCCTCGACGATCGGGAGGCGGGAAGCGGGGACGACGATGCCGAGGCGGTTCGCGGCGGCGTCGAGCACCTCGCGGATTGTTGCCCAATCGATCGCCAGCGCCAGCGCGGCGCCCGCGGCGCAGCCCGCGCGGTCGGATTGGGCGAGCATTTCTAGCGCATGGCGCTGTGCATGTGCGGCGGCTTCGGATTCGGCGTGTCCCGGGGTGCTCGGCAGCGGCCCGGCGGCGGCGACAATCCGGACGAGATAGGCACGTTCGGCGGCGAAGGCTTCGGCGGCGGCTTCGGCCCAATCGCGTTCGAGCGTCACATGGGCGTGGGCCCGGGCATGATCGATCACGCCGGGATGGCGCCCGTGCAGCACGCAGATATAATGTGCGGCGTCGGCGAGATCGCGAAGCGATTCCAGATTTTCGGCTAGGCGGCGCAAATAGGGATGATTGGCGCTGCCATCGGAAGCGACGAGCGAACCCATCGCGCCCCAGGCGCTGCCCGATCGGGCAATCTGTGCGGAATCAAACGGCATATGCCCCCAGGACCTGAACGCCGGCGGCGGCCGGCGCGTCATGCATGCCGCAGAGGGTTATACCGAAGCGCGTAAAGACGTGGTTTAGGTGGGGTTAACCTTAAGGAAACACAGTGTGCCGTGCCGGGATGCGCCCGGCGCACCCCAGTCCGGATTCGGGATTTTTCATACCTGCTCCAGACTCGACCTCGCCCGGACCGACGACCTGACGCGAAGCAGCGCGCTTAGTTCTGACGCTTGCGCGTGCTGCCCGTCGTGAAGAGATCCACCAGAGCCACCAGAAGCGGCGCGCCCAGGATCCACACCCATAAATACGGCATGCGATAATTCCTTAGCTGATCAGTAGGCAACGCACGGCTGCGAACGCGCGTTCCGTACGCGCGTGAGTCTGATCAGTGGCTAAGCAAGAATCGTTGGATTGCGCTGCAGCAGCCTGCAGCGAAAAGGGCGGGAGTTACACCGCCCTTTACCACCGCAGCGCTCAACCCCCCGCTATCACTGATCCAGGAAGGACCGCATTTTTCGCGACCGGCTCGGATGCTTCAGCTTGCGCAGCGCCTTCGCCTCGATCTGGCGGATTCGCTCGCGAGTCACGCTGAATTGCTGGCCGACTTCCTCGAGCGTGTGATCGGTGTTCATCCCGATGCCGAAGCGCATCCGCAGCACGCGCTCCTCGCGCGGCGTGAGCGACGCGAGCACCCGCGTGACGGTTTCCTTGAGGTTGGCCTGGATCGCGGCATCAACCGGGATAACCGCATTCTTGTCCTCGATGAAGTCGCCGAGATGCGAATCCTCCTCGTCGCCGATCGGCGTCTCGAGGCTGATCGGCTCCTTGGCGATCTTCATCACCTTGCGCACCTTCTCCAGCGGCATGGAGAGGCGCTCGGCCATTTCCTCGGGCGTGGGTTCGCGGCCCTGCTCGTGGAGGAACTGGCGGCTGGTGCGGACCAGCTTGTTGATCGTCTCGATCATATGGACCGGGATGCGGATCGTGCGCGCCTGATCGGCTATGCTGCGGGTGATCGCCTGGCGGATCCACCAGGTCGCATAGGTGCTGAACTTGTAGCCGCGGCGATATTCGAACTTATCGACGGCCTTCATCAGGCCGATATTACCCTCCTGGATCAGATCCAGGAACTGCAGGCCGCGATTGGTGTATTTCTTGGCGATCGAGATGACGAGGCGCAGGTTCGCCTCGACCATTTCCTTCTTGGCGATGCGCGCCTCGCGCTCGCCCTTCTGGACCATGTTGACGATGCGGCGGAACTCGGTGAGCGACATGCCGGTCGCCTGGCTGATTTCGCTGATCTCGATGCGGATGCGATCGACCGCCGGCGCCTCATTCTCGGCGAAGGCCTTCCACTTCTTGTCCAGCTTCTCGACCGTGGCGATGAAGCTCTCGTCCATCTCGTGATCGACATAGCGATCGAGGAAATCCTTCCGCGGCACCTTGTGTCGCTCGGCAAGGCGCAGCATCTGGCCGCCCAAAGCGGTGAGGCGCCGGTTGAAGCTGTAAAGCTGGTCGACCAGATACTCGATCTTGGCGTTGTGGAACTGGACCGATTCGACCTCTGCGGTCAGTTCCTCGCGCAGCTTGTGGTAGCTGCGCTCCTGTGCCGACGCGAGCTCGCCGCCGGCCGACATTGCGTCGAGCCGGGCAAGCTGGATCTTCGAGAATTTCTTGTAGATCGAGGTGATGTTGGCGAACCGCTCGAGCGCCTGCGGCTTGAGCTGTTCCTCCATCTGCGCGAGGCTGAGGGTATTATCCTCTTCCTCGTCGTCCGAGGGGCGCGGGGTGCGCCGCTCGGTCATCGAATCCTCGTCCTCGTCGTCGGCGGGCGCCTCTTCGGGCTCGGCTTCTTCCTTGAACGTGGCGCCAGCGGTCTTTTCGCTGATCTCGCCATTATCGTCTTCCTCGGCGCCCTCGACCTGCTCGGGCGAGGGACCCTTGGAGAGCATCGCATCGAGATCGAGGATCTCGCGCAGCTGCATCGTGCCTTCGTTGAGCGCGTTGGACCAGCCGATGATCGCGTTGAAGGTGATCGGCGATTCGCACAGACCGAGAATCATCGTGTCGCGGCCGGCCTCGATCCGCTTGGCGATGGCGATTTCGCCCTCGCGGCTGAGCAGCTCGACCGCGCCCATCTCGCGCAGATACATGCGGACGGGATCGTCGGTGCGATCGACCGTCTCTTTCTTCTTGGCGATCTCGAAGGCGGGCTCGTCGTCCTTGGCCTCGGCATCCACCTCGTCAGGGGTGTCGTCCTCGGCTTCGGCGTCCTCGCCGCCTTCCTCATTCTCGACGACGTTGATGCCCATGTCGTTGAGCGCAGACATCACGTCCTCGATCTGCTCGGAGGACATCTGGTCCTGCGGCAGCATCTCGTTGAGCTGGTCGACGGTGATGTAACCGCGCTTCTTGGCGCGGGCGACAAGCTTCTTCAGCGTGCCTTCGTTGAGATCGATGAGGGGCGCATCGCCGGTGTCGATCGTCGTATCGTCGCCGCCGCCATTGCCGCCGCCGTTCGCCTTAGCCATCAACTATCCTCGAAATCTGATAGCGGCTATTTTACTAGCCGCCCTAATCGTCAAATTCTTCGTCATCCGCAAGCATCAGATTCGCAAGCCGCGCTTCCAACTCCTTGCGCTTCCGCGAAAGCGCCACCTGACGGGTGAACGCGCCTTCTTCCGAGCCTTCCATCGCCAAGGCGGCCGTGGCCTGCGCCAGCGCCGCATCGACGGCAGGCAACGCCACCATCACTGCGATCGCCTCGCTCAGATCCTCCCGCGCCCGCGCTTCGTCCGCCCCGTTGGGACGGGCGAAAGAGAAGGGCAAGGTGTCGGCTCTCAACAAGTCGCTGGCCACCGAATCGAACCCGGATTTCGCCAATATGGTGAGCACTTTGCCGCTATCAAGCTGCCGATCCTCCAGCGCCACTTCGATCACCGCCTCGAACAGCTTGCCGAGCGCACCGGAGGCGCTGCGCAGGCTGCCGAGCACCTCCATGTGGCGCGCTATCTCGGCAGGATGGCGGAGCAACCCGGCGAGCACCGCCTTGGCGAGGATCGGATCGAGCCCGCCCAACTGGACACCGCGCATCGCGACTCCGGGCGGCAGTTCCGGGGGCTGCCAGCCGCCGCGGGCATTACGCTTGCCGCGGGCGGGACGGGCGGCCTGGAAGGAGCCACGCGGCTGAAACTCGCGCTGGCCGCGGCCGAAATGCGTGTCGAGTCGCTGGCGGAACTCGGCGAGATATTCCGACTTCACATTGGGATCGCCGATCTGGCCGGCGAGATCGGTGAGTCGCTGCTTCAGCCCGGCGCGCTGCTCGGGGGTGGTGAGCGGGCCGGATGCCACCTCGCTCTGCCAGAGGCGATCGGCGAGGGGCTGGGGTTTCGCCAGCAATGCCTCGAACGCGGGTGCCCCCTTGCTGCGGACCAGATCGTCGGGATCGAGCCCCTCGGGCAGCGTCACGAAGGCGAGGCTGCGGCCCGGCTGGAGCATCGGCAGCGCACGGTGCGCTGCGCGCAGCGCGGCCTTCTGGCCGGCCGCATCGCCGTCGAAGCAGAGCAGGGGCACCTCGGCCATCCGCCACAGCCGCTCGAGCTGATGTTCGGTGAGCGCGGTGCCCAGCGGCGCGACCGCCTCGTCGAACCCGGCCTGGGCGAGCGCGATCACGTCCATATAGCCTTCGACGACGATGACCCGGCCGCTCTTGCGTGCCGCCGCCTGCGCGCGATCGAGATTGTAGAGCGTGCGGCCCTTGTCGAAGAGCGGGGTTTCGGGCGAGTTGAGATATTTCGGCTCGCCGTCGCCGATGATGCGACCGCCGAACGCGATCGCCCGGCCGCGCACGTCGCGGATCGGGATCATCAGCCGGCCGCGGAAGCGATCGTAGGGGTCCTTCTCCTCCTGGCTGATCAGCAGCCCGGCCTCGACCAGCATCTCGTCGCCATAGCCCTTGAGCGCTTGCCTAAGCTTGCCGCGCGAATCGGGGGAGAAACCGAGGCCGAAGGTGCGTGCGGTCTCCTCGGTCACGGCGCGCTTCTTGAGCAAAGCGCGCGCCTCGGCGCCCTCGATGCCTGCCAGCTTCTCGCTGAACCAGGCGGCGGCGTCCGCCATCGCCTCGTGCAGCCCCTTGGCGCGCTCGGCCTTGGCGGCGGACTGGCGGTCCTGCTCGGGCATTTCCATGCCGGCGGCCTGCGCCAGTTCCTTCACCGCATCGATGAAGGGGAGTCCGCGCTGCTCGGTCATCCAGCGGATCGCGTCGCCATGCGCCGAGCAGCCGAAGCAGTGATAGAAGCCCTTGTCGTCGTTGACGTAGAAGCTGGGGGTCTTCTCGTTGTGGAACGGGCAGCAGGCGCGGAACTCTCGGCCGGCTTTTTGAAGCTTCACCGACTTGGCGATGAGGCCCGAGAGGAGGGTTCGGGCGCGGAGTTCGTCTAGAAAGGCGGGAGTGAGGCTCACCTTAGGAGAGCGCCGCCTTCACGAGGCCGCTCGCCTTGCTCATATCCAATTCGCTCGCATGCCGCGCCTTCAGCTCGGCCATCACCCGGCCCATGTCCTTCATCCCCGCAGCGCCCAGCTCAACCTTGATCGCCTCGATCGCAGCCGCAGTCTCCGCCTCGCTCATCTGCGCGGGCAGGAACCGCTCGATCACCGCCACTTCGGCGGCTTCGGCGTCGGCCAGTTCCTGGCGTCCGCCCTTCACATACATGTCGATCGATTCGCGGCGCTGCTTGACCATCTTCTGGAGCACTTCGACGACCAGCGCGTCGTCATCCTCGGGCGCCTTGCCGGTGCGGGCTTCGATGTCGCGGTTCTTTATCGCGCTCTGGATCAGGGTGATGGCGCCGCGTGCGGTCTTGTCGCCGGCCTTCATGGCGGCGATCTGGGCGGCCTTGATATCGTCGCGAATCATGCTCTACTTTCGATTGAAACGGAAAGGCCGACCCTAGCAGCGGTTGACGCGGGGGGGCAGGGGGTCTAGCCGCCACCCCTTAGCGACATCGCGAGCAACCAACTGGAGCGCCACCCGCAAATGGCCGAAGCCAATCCCTTGTCCGTGCCTGATGGCGCCACCGGCGTACTCGTATTGGCCAATGGCGACGTGGTGTGGGGCCGCGGCTTCGGGGCCGAGGGGCAGGCGGTGGGCGAGGTGTGCTTCCACACCGCGATGACCGGCTATCAGGAGATCATGACCGACCCGAGCTTCGCGGGGCAGATCATCAACTTCACCTTCCCGCATATTGGCAATGTCGGCGCCAATCCCGACGATGTCGAGGCCGAGGATCCGCATGCTTTGGGCATGATCGTCCGCGAGGACGTGACCGAGCCCTCCAACTTCCGCGCGGTCGAGCGGCTGGATGCCTGGATGAAGGCGCATGACCGGATCGGGCTTGCGGGGATCGACACGCGCGCGCTGACCCGGCGGATCCGCGTCGGCGGCGCGCCCAACGGGGTGATCGCGCATTCGGCCAGTGGCGACTTCGACGTGCCGCTGCTGCTGGAGATGGCGCGGGCGTGGCCGGGGCTCGAGGGGATGGACCTGGCGATCACGGTGAGCTGCGAGACCCATTTCGGGTGGAAGGACGGCGTGTGGCGGCTGGGGCCGGGCTATTCGAAAGTCACAGAAAGTCACACCAGCAGCGAAAAACCCCCGCATGTGGTCGCGGTGGATTATGGCAGCAAACGCAATATCTTCCGGAACCTTGTTAAGGCTGGAGCTGAAGTAACCGTGCTGCCGGCGACGGCCACGTTCGAGCAGGTGATGTCCTTCGCGCCCGACGGCTTCTTCCTCTCCAACGGCCCCGGCGATCCGGCGGCGACCGCGGAATATGCGGTGCCGGTGATCCAGGCGATGCTGGAGACGGGCAAGCCACTGTTCGGCATCTGCCTGGGGCACCAGTTGCTCGCGCTCGCGGTGGGCGCGCGGACGAGCAAGATGTTCCAGGGCCATCGCGGCGCCAACCATCCGGTCAAACGGCTGAGCGACGGCGCGGTCGAAATCACCAGCATGAACCACGGCTTCGCGGTGCTGAGCGAGTCGCTGCCGGCGAATGCGCGCGAGACGCATGTTTCGCTGTTCGATGGGTCGAATGCGGGCTTCGAGTTGACGGACAAGCCGGCCTTCGCGGTGCAGTATCACCCCGAGGCCAGCCCGGGGCCGCAGGATAGCCTGTATCTGTTCGAGAAGTTTGTGGGGATGCTGCGGGACTCGGCGAAGTGAAACTGTTGCTTGCATTCACGCTGCTAGCGTCAGGGCAGGAAACCAAGCCGCAACCTGAAATTTCGCAGGCGCGATTGGATGAAATGTCGGTTGCGTGCCGTACGCCACGGAAGTGGTTGAAGCACCTCGCTGGAGAGCAGGTTCAGTTTCGGCCTTCCCCCAAGGCCAGATATGAGCAGGTCGACTGCCTGCTGAAACAATTGCGCGAAAGCGCCGTCCCGATGAAGCTTGGATTCGTCGGCAACGAACAGGCTCCGGAATAAAATGCCCAAACGCACCGACATCTCCTCGATCCTCGTCATCGGCGCGGGGCCGATCATTATCGGCCAGGCGTGCGAATTCGATTATTCGGGCACGCAGGCGATCAAGGCGCTCAAGGAGGAGGGCTATCGCATCGTCCTGGTCAATTCGAACCCGGCGACGATCATGACCGATCCCGAACTGGCCGACGCGACCTATGTCGAGCCGATCACGCCCGAGATCGTCGCCAAGATCATCGCGAAGGAGCGCCCCGACGCGATCCTGCCGACGATGGGTGGGCAGACCGCGCTCAACACCGCGCTGGCGCTGGCGAACGACGGCACGCTGGAAAAGTACGGCTGCATCATGATCGGTGCGGACGCCGAGGCGATCGACAAGGCCGAGGACCGGCTGAAGTTCAAGGATGCGATGACCAGGATCGGGCTGGAGAGCGCCCGTTCGCATATCGCCCACACCGAAGCCGAGGCGCTGGAGGGGCTGGACTATGTCGGGTTGCCGGCGATCATCCGGCCGAGCTTCACGATGGGCGGATCGGGCGGCGGGATCGCCTATAATCGCGAGGAATTTCTGGGGATCGTCCGCTCGGGGCTCGATCTCTCGCCGACCACCGAAGTGCTGATCGAGGAGTCGCTGCTCGGTTGGAAGGAATATGAGATGGAGGTCGTTCGGGACAGGAACGACAATTGCATCATCGTCTGCTCGATCGAGAATATCGATCCGATGGGCGTCCATACCGGCGATTCGATCACGGTCGCGCCCGCGCTGACGCTGACCGACAAAGAATATCAGATCATGCGCAACGCCAGCATCGCGGTGCTGCGCGAGATCGGCGTCGAGACGGGCGGATCGAACGTCCAATATGCGGTCAATCCGAAAGACGGCCGGCTGATCGTCATCGAGATGAACCCCCGCGTCTCTCGCTCGTCGGCGCTGGCTTCCAAGGCTACCGGCTTCCCGATCGCCAAGGTCGCGGCGAAGCTGGCGGTGGGATACACGCTCGACGAGATTACGAATGACATTACCGGTGCGACCCCCGCGAGCTTCGAGCCGACGATCGACTATGTCGTCACCAAGATCCCGCGCTTCGCCTTCGAGAAGTTCAAGGGCGCCGAAAACACCCTCGGCACCGCGATGAAGTCGGTCGGCGAGGTGATGGCGATCGGGCGTTCGATCCATGAGAGCCTGCAGAAGGCGCTGCGCGGGCTCGAGACCGGGCTTTCGGGCTTCAACCAGGTCGACCGGCTGGTCGGCGCGCCGCGCGACGAGATCGAGGCGGCGCTGGCCGAGCGGACGCCGGACCGGCTGCTGATCGCGGCACAGGCGCTGCGCGAGGGCTTCACCGTGCCCGAAATCCATGCGCTGACGAGGTTCGACCCCTGGTTCCTCGAGCGGATCGCCGAGATCGTCGCTGCCGAGGAAGTCGTGTGCCGCGGCGGGCTGCCGCAGGATGCCGCGGGCATGCGCCGGCTCAAGGCGATGGGCTTCAGCGACAAGCGCCTCGCCTATCTCGCGCTCAAATCGCTGAACCTGCGCGAGGGCAGCGGGGCGATGGCGCGCAGCCACGGGCTGATCGGCGACGTCGCGCGGATGATGACCGGCGGCGTGACCGAGACCGACGTGCGCGCGCTGCGCCACAAGCTTGGCGTACGGCCCGTGTTCAAGCGGATCGACACCTGCGCGGCCGAGTTCGAGGCGAAGACGCCTTATATGTATTCGACCTATGAAGCGCCGAGCTTCGGCGCGCCCGAGAGCGAGTCCGAGCCGACCGATCGGCGCAAGATCGTGATCCTGGGCGGCGGGCCGAACCGGATCGGGCAGGGGATCGAGTTCGATTATTGCTGCTGCCACGCCTGCTTCGCGCTGGCGGATGCGGGCTATGAGACGATCATGATCAACTGCAATCCGGAGACGGTGAGCACCGATTACGACACGTCCGACCGGCTCTATTTCGAGCCGCTGACCGCCGAGGATGTGCTCGAGGTGCTCGACGTCGAGAAGTCGAACGGCACGCTGGTGGGGGTGATCGTCCAGTTTGGCGGGCAGACCCCGCTCAACCTGGCGCAGGCGCTGGAGGATGCGGGGATCCCGATCCTGGGCACCTCGCCCGATGCGATCGACCTGGCGGAGGATCGCGAGCGCTTCGCCGCGATGGTTTCCAAGCTCGGGCTGCGCCAGCCGCTCAACGGGCTGGCGCGCAGCCGCGACGAGGCGGTGGCGGCGGCGGAGCGGATCGGCTTCCCGGTGCTGATGCGGCCTTCCTATGTGCTTGGGGGCCGGGCGATGGAGATCGTCGATACGCTCCAGCAGCTCGACGATTATATCCAGACCGCGGTGCAGGTCTCGGGCGACTCACCCGTGCTGATCGACCAATATCTGCGCGACGCGATCGAAGTCGATGTCGACGCGATCTGCGACGGCACCGACGTGGTGGTCGCCGGCGTGCTCCAGCATATCGAGGAAGCCGGGGTGCATTCGGGCGACAGCGCCTGCTCGATCCCGCCTTATTCACTGAGCCCCGAGATCATCGCCGAAATCGAGCGCCAGACCGAGGCGCTGGCGCATGCGCTGTCGGTCGTCGGGCTGATGAACATCCAGTTCGCGGTGAAGGACGGGTTGGTCTATCTGATCGAGGTCAATCCGCGCGCGAGCCGGACGGTGCCGTTCGTGGCGAAGGCGGTCGGGGTGCCCATCGCCAAGATCGCGGCGCGGGTGATGGCCGGCGAGAAGCTGGCGCATCTGCCCAAGATCGACCGGCACATCGATCATATCGCGGTGAAGGAAGCGGTGTTCCCCTGGTCGCGCTTTCCGGGCGTCGATCCGGTGCTCTCGCCCGAAATGCATTCGACCGGCGAAGTGATGGGGATCGACAGCGATTTCGCGACCGCCTTCGCCAAGTCGCAGCTGGGGGCGGGGACGGTGCTGCCGCTCGCCGGCACCCTGTTCGTCAGCGTCAAGGAGAGCGACAAGCCGGTGGTGCTGCCGGGGGTGCGGATCCTTGCCGTGCTGGGCTTCACGATCGTCGCAACGAGCGGGACCGCCGACTATCTCGAGGCCGAGGGTATCGCGATCGAGCGCGTGAACAAGGTGGCGCAGGGGCGGCCGCATATCGTCGACCGCATCCAGGACGGTCGCGTGGATATCATCTTCAACACCACCGAGGGCTGGCAGTCGCTCAAGGACAGTTCGAGCATCCGCAAAACCGCGATGGGGCAGAAAGTGCCCTATTTCACGACGGCGGCGGCGAGCGTGGCGGCGGCGCGGGCGATCGAATCGCTGCGGACGAAGCCGCTTGAGGTGCGCCCGTTGCAGGATTTCTACGCGGCGCGGGATTAATCCGCCGTCATCCCCGTCTTTGCGGGGGCGGACAGAGGAGGGGGCGTCGGCGGCTGTTACAGCCTCGGGGTCCCCAAGTGCTTGAAGTTTGCCCCTTGCGCTATTATTATTCGCACTCGCACAATTGATCCCTCCATCGATAACTATGTGCGGGCGTCTCCACTTGGGCCGCTTGGGGGACGGGGCGTTGAAGGACGAATGTGATGGCGACGGTCGACAAGCTGCCGATACTCAAAGAGGGCTATGAGAAGCTTACGGCTGAACTCAAACGGCTGAAAATCGAACGCCCGCTGATCGTGGACGCGATCGAGGAAGCGCGGGCGCATGGCGACCTTTCGGAAAATGCCGAATATCACGCCGCCAAGGAGCAGCAGGGCCAGAACGAGGCCACGATCTCCGACATCGAAGGCAAGCTCAGCCGCGCCCAGATCATCGATCCCACCGAATTGTCGGGCGACAAGGTCGTCTTCGGCGCAACCGTGACGTTGCTCGACGAGGACGACAAGCCGATCCGCTACCAGATCGTCAGCGAGACCGAGGCCGATGCCAGCAATGGCCGCATCTCGTATAATTCGCCGATCGGCCGTGCGCTGATCGGGCGCAAGGTGGACGAAGAGGTCGAAGTCTCGGTGCCCGCAGGCGACCGCTATTATCTGGTCTCGAAGATCGAATTCATCTGAGGTGGCGCAGTACGAAGGCGGAGCGAGCCGCCGGCTGACGGCGACTGCGATCGTGATCCTGGTGACGGTGGCGGTGAGCCTGTTCGTCACGCTCGGGAATTTCGGAGTCGAGGCAAGCATGCGCGGCGGGTTCATCCCGGCGCGGCTGAGCGGGATCGAGACCGATTTCGCCGCGGTGCCTGCGATCCTGACGCCGCTCAGCTGCACGTTGCTGCACGCCGGCTTCTTCCATCTCGGCATGAACATGCTGATGCTCGGCTTCACCGGGCGCGAGACCGAGCGCGTGGTCGGCCCCATGGGGCTGCTGATACTCTATGTGGTCGGCGCCTTTGCCGCTGCGTTCGCGCAGTGGCTGCCCGATCCCGATTCCATAACGCCGATGATCGGCGCGAGCGGCGCGGCCTCGGCGGTCGTCGGGGCATATTCGCTCTTGTTCGGACGCTCGCGCGCGCGGGCCATCGGGCCGATCCCCGCGCAGGCGGTGCACGTGCTGTGGCTGGCGATCGCCTGGACCGTGGTCAATCTGCTGACCGCCTTCGCCTTTCTGGGCGCAGGGATCGCGGTCGCAGCCGCGGCGCATATCGGCGGATTCCTAGCAGGGCTGGCGCTGGCCAAGCCCTTGCTCTGGTGGAACTGGCGGAAGGCCTGAGCCTTTCGGGTCAGCTGGCCGATGTGGTCTGGTCGGGATCGAGCAGCCGATGCAGATGGACGATCACATAGCGCATTTCAGCATCGTCGACGGTGCGCTGCGCGGCGGCGCGCCAGGCTTTCTCGGCGGCGGCATAATCGGGAAATATCCCGATCACGTCGAGATTGGCCGGATCCTGGAAATCCAGGGTCATGGGATCGGTGACTCGGCCACCGAATACGAGATGCAACTTGCTCAATTTGGCCTCCGGAAGTGCGTTCGCGCCGGCCTTAGCGGCTCGGGGCGAACGCTCAACCTCTAATTCAGGCCTTGCCGGCGCCCTTTGCGGCATCGACGATGTTGCCGAGCAGCGCCGTCACGCGCTCCTTGGTGTCGTCCTTGTTGGGGATCAGCGAGTCGATCTCCTGACGCCCGGCCTCCTTGGCGGCACCGACTGCGGCGGTCGCGCGCTCGGCCAGCTTGCGGCCGACCGGGTCGAGAAGCTCGCGTTCCTTGTCGAGGCGCGGGAGCAGCGCGCCGACGAGTGCGCCGACCGCGATGCCGCCTGCCACCAGCGCCAGAGGGTTCTCGCCGAGTCCTTCGACGGTCCGAGCGGCCTTTTCACGCGCGCTCGGAGCCTGCGCTTCGACCGGCTGGGTAGCGGTGCCGTTGCTTGTAGTGCCATTGCTCATCGTGGCTGTCCTTTTTTCTGCTTGTTGTTCAAACCATCGGCCGGCGCGGCGGTTTCACCGCTCCCGCCGCGGCGCTTGAAGATGTCGAATATCCAGCCGCGCGCGAGCACGAGACCGATCGCGCCGGCGATCGCGGCGGTGGCGACCGGGCGCTCCCGGGCAGTGTCGACCGCGCTACGCGCAACCGACGTCATCCGCTCGGTGGCGCTGTCGACCGCTCCCTGCGCGAGGTTCGCCGGCCTGAGCCGTGTCTGCACGGCGCTCAATGTGGCCAGCAACTGCCCACGCGCGGCCACCGCCCGCGCTCGGGCGGCAGCCACGTCGTGCGGATTGGGGGCGATCATGGCTTTTCCCCGATGATCCGCTTGACATGGACCCATGCCAGCCGCGCCATGATCCCTGCGACCAGCAGAATCGCGACCACGACGATGAGGGTCGCCCATCCCGGGCCGACATAAGGGGAAAGCGTCAGCACGAGCCCGACGACCAAGGCGATCATCGCCGCCTGCGCCAGCGTCAATGCCGCCGCGCCCATCCACAGCATGGCGCGGGCGTCGCGAAGCTTGGAACGAACCAGCGTCCTGTAATAGCCGACCTCGGCCCGGGCATAGCCCTTGCCTTCATCGACCAGCCGGCCGAGCAGATCGCCCAGACCTTCGTCGGGCAGTTGCGGCTCGGCCACCCCCTTGCGCCCTTATGCCTTGGGGGGCTCGGGGTCGCCGAGGTCCGCCGCCGCATCGATGCCGGACTTGGCGAGGCGAGCGAGGGCGAAGCCGATCGCGGCGGCGGCGCCGACGGCGATGACCGGGCTCTTGCGGACGAATTCGCCGGCATCGGCGATCAGATCGTCGACTTCCTTGGTGCGCAGCGATTCCGCGAAGTTGGTGATGCCGTCCGCAGCGGTACGGGCATAGCGGCCATATTCCGCGCCCAGCTTGGCATCGACGTCGTCGGCGGCGCCCGCCATCATCTTGGCAAGGTCGTCGAGCGCGCTGGTCGCGCGATCCTTGCCCTGGCCGGCGAATTCGCGCGCGCGATCCGCCGCCTGCGTGCCGAATTTGCCGGCTTCATCCTTGAGGGTCTGCGACGCGCTGCGCTTGGTCTCAGTTTCGCCGCCGAGATCGTTCGACGCCTCGAAATTGATCGCCGGACCGCTGCCCTGAAGCGTCGAATCCGTGCCGGACGTCGTGCCCGCGCTACCAACGTTGTTGCTATTGTCAGCCATGCCGAAAAGCCTTTCTGTTACTCGGATCGAAGAACCACAGGCGCCTGCGCAGGTTCCATGCTCCGCCGCCGTTGCCGCGAAGGCAGGGAGGGGTTAGAGGCACGCCCGCGCCCCAACACCCTAAATAGGGAGACCGTTACGTGACCGCAATCATCGACATCCATGCCCGCCAGATCCTCGACAGCCGGGGGAACCCGACGGTGGAAGTCGATGTGATGCTGGAGGATGGCAGCTTCGGCCGCGCGGCGGTGCCCTCGGGCGCGTCGACCGGCGCGCATGAGGCAGTCGAGAAGCGCGACGGCGACAAGAGCCGCTGGGGCGGCAAGGGCGTCCAGGACGCCGTCGATTCGGTCAATCGCGACATCGCCGAGGAAGTGCTCGGCATGGACGCTGAGGACCAGTCCGACCTCGATCGGGAGATGATCGACCTCGATGGGACCGAGAACAAAAGCAAGCTGGGCGCCAACGCGATCCTGGGCGTGAGCCTGGCCGCCGCCAAGGCCGCGGCCGACGCGCGCGGGCTGCCGCTCTATCGCTATGTCGGCGGGGTCAACGCGCATGTGCTGCCGGTGCCGATGATGAACATCATCAATGGCGGCGAGCATGCCGACAATCCGATCGATTTCCAGGAATTCATGATCGTGCCGGTGGGCGCGGCGAATATCGTCGAGGCGGTGCGATGCGGCTCGGAGATTTTCCATACGCTGAAGAAGAAGCTGTCGGAAAAGGGGCTGGCGACGGGCGTCGGCGACGAAGGCGGTTTCGCGCCGGCGCTCTCCTCCACTACCGATGCGCTCGATTTCATCATGTCGTCGATCGAGGCGGCGGGCTATTCGCCGGGCGACGACGTGATGCTCGCCCTCGATTGCGCCGCGACCGAATATTATAAGGACGGCGCCTATCGCATGGTGGGGGAGGGCAAGACCCTGTCCTCCGCCGAGAATGTCGATTTCCTGGCCGATCTGGCGGCGCGCTATCCGATCTTCTCGATCGAGGACGGCATGGCCGAGGACGATTGGGAGGGCTGGAAGCTGCTGACCGAGCGGCTCGGCGCCAAGTGCCAGCTTGTCGGCGACGATCTGTTCGTGACCAATCCAAAGCGGCTGCAGCGCGGCATCGACGGCGCCTATGCCAATTCCTTGCTGGTGAAGGTCAACCAGATCGGGACGCTGACCGAGACGCTCGAGGCAGTGAGCCTGGCGCAGCGTTCGGCCTTCACCGCGGTTATGTCGCACCGCTCGGGCGAGACCGAGGATGCGACGATCGCGGATCTCGCGGTGGCGACCAATTGCGGGCAGATCAAGACGGGCTCGCTCGCGCGCTCGGACCGGTTGGCGAAATATAACCAGCTGATCCGGATCGAGGAGGAGCTGGGCGATGCCGCGGTGTACGCCGGGCGCTCGGTCCTGAAATGAGGAAGCGTCGCCCCGGCCCTCGTCGGGGCGGCGGCTTCTTTTTCATCTCGGTATAACTGCGGTCTTGCGTCGCCAGGCTGGTTAAGCGAGAATCAACCACATGACGCGCACCTCACCGATCCGTTCGCTCCTCCGCCGTGCCGGGCTTCCCGCCGCGGTGCTGATGGCGGTGGGCTTCTTCGGCTACAATGCGGCGCTCGGCCCGACCGGGGTCGTGGCGACCAAAGCGCTCAAGACCGAGCTGGCGCAGAAGGATGTGGAATATGCGGCGCTCGCCAAGAAGCGGGCAGAGCTGAAGAATCGGGTCGAACTGCTCGATCCGAAGCGCGGCGCGGATCCGGACATGGTCGACGAGCTGGTACGCAAGCAACTCAACGTCGCGCGCCCCGACGAAGTGATCGTTCCGCTCGACAAGTGAGCGCCGGCCCGGTTCGCCACTGCCACGAAAGCCCGATTTCCCCGCGCGTTGACGTTGCGTCCGGGCCAACAACACGCTTATAGGCTCGGCCCCTGACCTTATCCGGGACGAGGATTTACCGTGGCCAAATCACCGGCGCGTCAAGCACCGACACTCCCCGCAGCATCCAATCGCGAGCGTCCCGCCGAGCCGGAACGGTTCAAGGCATCGAAGGACCAGCTGCTCGAATTCTACAAGCAGATGCTGCTGATCCGCCGCTTCGAAGAGAAAGCCGGCCAGCTTTACGGCCTCGGTTTCATCGGCGGCTTCTGCCACCTTTATATCGGCCAGGAAGCGGTCGCGGTCGGGCTCCAGTCGGCGCTCGACGGCGACAAGGATTCGGTGATCACCGGCTATCGCGACCATGGCCACATGCTCGCTTACGGCATCGATCCGAAGGTGATCATGGCCGAGCTGACCGGGCGCGGCGCCGGCATCAGCCGCGGCAAGGGCGGCTCGATGCACATGTTCTCGACCGAGAAGAAGTTCTACGGCGGGCACGGCATCGTCGGTGCGCAGGTCTCGCTCGGCACCGGGCTCGCCTTCGCGCACAAGTATAACGAGGATGGCGGCGTCGCCATGTCCTATTTCGGCGACGGCGCGTCGAACCAGGGCCAGGTCTATGAGAGCTTCAACATGGCCGAGCTGTGGAAGCTGCCGATCATCTATGTGATCGAGAACAACCAATATGCCATGGGCACGTCGGTCAATCGGTCCTCCTCCGAGGACCAGCTCTACAAGCGCGGCGAATCTTTCCGCATTCCCGGCATCCAGGTCGATGGGATGGACGTGCTGGCCTGCCGCGGCGCGGCCGAAGAGGCGCTGGCCTGGGTGCGCGCGGGCAAGGGTCCGATCATCCTGGAGATGAAGACCTATCGCTATCGCGGGCACTCGATGTCCGATCCGGCCAAATATCGCAGCCGCGAGGAAGTCCAGTCGGTGCGCGACAAGTCCGATCCGATCGAGGCGGTGAAGCGCGAGCTCGAAACGCTGGGCGTGACCGAGGAACAGCTCAAGCCGCTCGAGCAGGAGATCCGCAAGGTCGTCAACGAAGCGGCCGATTACGCAGAACAGACGCCCGAGCCC